>CAZCRT010000011.1:39464-78746 GCA_964501185.1 uncultured Bacteroidia bacterium | reverse complement strand
TTCAGCGTTGACTGTCAGCTGGACAGCAGCCTGGCCGGGGAGATGTCGCTTTATCTCTACAGGGATGATGGAGTCCCGGTCAATTATGATCCGGAAACCGGTGATTTGCAACCGGTCGAAGATGCCCACCTCGCTATGGCGACGACCAGTGTCATTGATGGCGGGGGTACACTCGAGTTTACAGTTCCGCAACAGCTGACGGGTGGTTTCTACCGGCTGGTGGCTTATTTCGATGGGGGGGATATCGATGGGTATGGTGCTGCCCGTGTGGCCTCCGAGCGCCCGGTATTATTGAGCTCGAGCACGATTCCTGCGGAACCGCAGGTCGGTGATACAATTACGTTTGTTGCAGAAGTTGATCCACTGTTTCCCCCGGACAGCCTGGAGCTTTTCTTTGAAGGCAAACGTGTTCTCAACGGAATCAACTATCCGCTCGAGGGGGAGAATGGCCAGTATCATGTTGAAATCACAGATTTCGCATCAGAGAATTACCCGGTCATTCAACGCTATCGTTATCGTCTTTTCCTGAATGGTGACAGCTGGGTTTCACCCGGGTTTACTTTCTTCACGGTTGTACCATCAGAGCTGGCCTGGGTTGAAAATTCCTTTACGATCGGCGGGCAGACCGATGTTGAGCTGAACCTGCGTCTGCGCAATGAGGGGCAGTCAACGATAGGGCAGTATCAGGTGCTGGTCAGGGAAGGGGTGTCAGATACGCTGGCGCTTTACAGCGACTCAACGATTATTGCCGGTGAATCAGTTCCGGTCACCATACACTTTGACCAGGAGCAGGGCAGTCATTCTATCACACTGGAAGCCAGTATCCTGGGAGAATCTGATGTCATCATGCAACAGCTGGATTATCTGCTGGTCGGGCCACCGGGTGTCGATGAATTGCCACTGCTGGACTCCTCTTCCAACTGGCGGATAACAGCACCGGCAGCAGCTCTTACCAGGTACATTGCCGTGCAGCCACAACTTGTTGAGAGCGGCCACATTGAACCACATACCGGTCAGCCGGGATTCATCCGGCCACTGGTCGCAAACCACACTCAGAGCGACCTCCTGCTGGAACTGCTTGCTGACAGTGCAATCGCAGTTCCGGAACTGGAGCTTTCGCTGCTGCTTGAAAGGCCACTTCAGATTACACAGCAGGATACAGCTCTCGATATCCCGGACAGTTCACTTTTCATCACACTCTGGGATTCCCTCTACTCCTGCTGGGTACCGGGAATTGATCCGATCAGGATTGATCAGCCGGACAGCCTGGAGATTATACAATCACTGCAGAGTGTTCCTTTGATAGCCAGGTTGTCAGCGATTAACGATGCCACTGTCCCACAGGTAGATAATTCTGTGTCCAGCCAGTTCTTCGCACCCGGTGATTATGTCGCCCGTTCACCTGATTTCGGTTTCACTATCGAGGACCTTAACGGTATCGACTATGGGAATCGTCAACAGGCACCGGTGCTGTATCTGGATGGTGAGGTGGTTGATTCCACACACTACATGATCAGCGGGCATGCTGTCTGGGGACATCTGAACCTTTCCCTGCTGGACCTCGAACCGAATTCACTTCATTCACTGGAACTGGAAGCGTGGGATCTGATGGGCAACAGGGGGGGGGACACTCTCAGCTTTACAGCCTCAGGCTTTTTTGGATTACTGCATGTTGCCACTCACCCCAACCCTTTTACGGATGAAGTTATTATTGCCTGGGAGTTAACCGATGTACCAAAGAGTATTCAGGCAATGATTTACACCTCTTCCGGCAGGCATATTCGCACTCTGGTGAAGCGGTTTCCGCACATAGGTTATGATGAGATGATCTGGGACGGGCTGGATGACCTGGGCCGGTCGGTTGCCAACGGTGTTTATTACCTGAAGTTCATTACCGAAAACGACACTGAGAAAGTAACGAAAATTGTTAAACTGGCACGATTAAGATGAGAAAACTGAGCGTTGCTATATACTGGTTACTGCTGCCGTTACTGATGGCCGGCGTAAAAACTGCTTCCGCATCTGAATATGCTGCAGACTTTCTCTACCTCGGAGTGGGAGCTTCAGCCGCAGGGATGGGAGGGGCCTGGGCTACTGCCGCAACAGGTGCCGAAAACTGCTACTGGAATGCCGCGGTTGATTACGATACTCCTGGTGGGATAATGGCTGAACAGGCAATGCAGTTCGGCGGCCTCTCCAGCTGGCAGGCGGTTTTTGGCAAACTGCCAATCGGCCATTCTACAGGTGTATCCGCCGGTATCATATACAACCACATAGCTGATCTGCTTCGTTATGATCCGCTCCCTTCCGGGAGGGATCTTACACAACCTGATCAGCGTTCTGATTTCACACCGCTGGGCAGTTTCAATGCATCCAGCGCAGCACTGCTGGTGAATGTTGCCCATTCCACCAGTTTCCGGTTATTGCTGCGTACCGGCCTGATCCCGACAGAGCTGCCCTCCTCTATCCACTATGGACTCAATCTCAAGTTCATTTCGGAGACTATTGACACATTTAATGGAAGTGCGCTTTCTGGTGACTTCGGATTACGCCTGGTAGTGAGTGGCCCGACAATCAACAAAGTGAAATCCAGCACCCGGATAATAATGGTGTTAAGCATTCAGAATGCCTTCGGTGGCGACCAGACCTGGGATACGGCTGATAATACTGCCGAACAACTTCATCGCAACTTCCGGATGGGAATTGCCTGGCAGGCTGATTATGACGGATTATTCTCCCATTTGCGTGTTGCTGCTGAAAGGGATACCTACGCTGATGATAGTTTTCATCTCGGCCTGGCCATTGAGTTGATGAAGAGCGTGAGTATCCGCGGAGGCGGTTCCGGAAACAGGCTTTCTCAACTGGACCCCACATTTGGTACAGGATTACGGTATCGCAATATGCAGGTGGATTATGCCTTCGTGTTGCATTCCGAGCTTGAAGCTACTCATCGTGTTTCGCTGGCGTTTGCTTTATAGAAGTTCAATCAAACGGATTCTGTCTCCCCCGGCTTCGCAAAAGCAGAAGTTCTTAGCGTTCTGTTAAGAGCAGACCCTCTCTGTATTGAGTTATTGACAGTGGAACAGAATATCGTGTCAAAGTTGGCACGATAAAGGGCGAAATAACTGGCAAGGAATTTGCACTACCCGATTGATGTGATCCTGTTAACAGTTGTTGAATTGTGAAAACAGAAGCCTGCTGTTGGCTTTCGCAGTATCAACGGGTGTTATAGGTTTTGTTTGCTGTTATGGCACAGTAATGACACACTATACATTAGAGAAACTGGATAGAAAGAGTCGAACCTCACATAAGTTTAGAGTTAAGGAGTTTGTATGAAGTCTCTTAATGGAGCTCGAAAAGTGAGTCAGGAAAAAGGATTTACCCTGGTTGAAGTACTGATCGTGGTAATCATTGTGGCAATTCTGGCTGCTATCGCTGTCCCGCAGTATCTGCAATATGTCAAGGGTGCACGCGCTGCAGATGCCAAGGTTCAGATCAATGCTATTTACAATGCCTCCAAGATTTACAAGCAGGAATATGATCAGTGGCCACAGAGTGTGGATGAGCTGCAGGAAAAGGGCTATGTTCAGATTGACCAGTCCACAGAACGCAAATGGCAGTTTGAGATCATCGGTGACAATCAGATTCAAGCCACATCTACTGCGGAGATGGCCGGTGGACCAAATCACACTGTAGTATTTGATATCCAGGAAGGTGCCTGGACAGGATATGGCTTCCCGGGACAGACTGATGGTTCTGAGGAATAATGAATATTACTGAACTGCTTAGTTTCAGCGTCAATCAGGGCGCGTCCGATCTCCACCTTTCTGTCGGCTCTATACCGATGATCAGGGTTCATGGCACGATGAAGAAACTCAACATGCCACTGATGACCCAGGATCTGATGGATGAATACGCCGCCGATGTCATGAATGACAAATTGCTGGCTCGATTCAAAGAGACGCAGGAGATTGACTTTTCCCACAAGCTTGAAGATGTGGCACGATTCCGTGTTAACTTTTTCCAGCAGATTCTGGGGACTGCTGCAGTTTTCCGTACAATTCCCGCGAAGGTAACGACTTTCGAAGAGCTGGGACTTCCTGCCAAAGTATTGCAGGATCTCTCCATGCGCGATCGTGGCCTGGTGCTTCTGACAGGCCCGACAGGTAGCGGTAAATCCACTACCCTGGCCGCTATGGTGGACTATATTAATGAGTACAAGAATGTACATATAGTTACCATTGAAGATCCGATCGAGTTTTTCCACTCTTCCCGCAACTGTCTGATTAACCAGCGGGAGATCGGTTCTACTACGCGCTCATTCCACAATGCATTGCGTGCTGCGCTTCGTGAAGATCCCGATGTGATTCTGATCGGTGAGATGCGTGACCTGGAAACCATCCAGCTGGCGCTGACCGCTGCAGAGACCGGGCACCTCGTTCTGGCCACTCTGCATACCCCCAGTGCGGCGAAAACTGTCGACCGTGTTATCGATATTTTCCCGACCGAACAGAAATCGCAGGTCCGTTCCATGTTGTCTGAGTCACTGGAAGCAGTTATCGCACAGCGGTTACTGCCGACCAAGGATAACAAAGGGCGTATTGTGGCCACAGAAGTCATGCTGGCTAATGTTGCTATCCGTAACCTGATTCGTGAAGATAAAATCTTCCAGCTGCCGAATGTGATACAATCAGGTGGTAAGCAGGGTATGCATTCACTGGATAGTGACCTGCTGCGGCTGGTGCGTGAAGGGCATATCACCCGCCAGGATGCAGTCCAGATTGCTGAAAATGCCAAGTTGTTTGATCTGGAACTGGGAGATCAATATCAATAGTCGTATATGATCTGAAACTGGAGAACAGTATCATAAGCTGAGAGAGAGTACTCATGAAACCTGTAGAGGTGAGACAATCTGAACGAGGTGCGGTTTTTATCTGGCAGGCAATTGTTGCAGTGCTGATAATCACGATTGCCAGTCTCGGGCTGATCAAGTCTCTCTATCAGGGGCATGAAATGCTCAACAAGCACAATCGCCATATGCGGGCGCTCGAAATACTCCACAACGAAATGGAATACTGGAAGATGCGTGGTTTTGCCACCCAGACGCCGATATTCATTCCCCACCTGCCATCGGTCACGCTGGATAAGCAGAAGCGTTTACGCTCCGACTGGATTATGGCCAACTTTGAACCGCAGGGAACTTTCGTTACTTCTCCTGAAACTGCCAATCTACCGTTAAAGGCATGGGTTATTGAACTTCACCTGACCTGGGAGGAACCAGATGGGTCGCTGCAACATGAATCGCTGCGCACTGCCATCAACTCCCTGCTCTGAGCGGGGATCCACCATCGTCGAACTGGCGGTGGCTTTGTTGATGAGCAGTGTAGTCCTTATCGGACTGGCTGTCGCGCTGCTGGAATCAAAGAGCCAGCTCGAGCGTGATCTGCAGATGCATGAAATCTACACCTACGGGGAGATGAGTCTGCGTCTGGCTGAGAAGTACATCAAGAATTCAAGCCAGTTCCGGGTTAACGGTAACAATTCCTTTACTGTCAATACTGTTCTGACTGAACAGGGTCTCAATGTCAACCATGTTCTGCATGCCAATTCATGGGATGGAGTCATGTTGAACACACAGCTGATGGATCCTCTCTTTCCACCCAAACGTCTGAGACCGGGTGAGAGACTGGAGGTACTCCGCTACCGTGGCCGTATTGATAACTCCCGATTTTTGCCTACCGGCAGTTACGGTGCCATGATCCTGCTTGAAATGATGATTCGTTATACGCACGAGACTGATGAAGGAACATATACGATCGATAAGGAATTCACACGCAGTTTCTTTGCACCCAATATAATACTCTATAATCGAGCAATCAGTCGTCAGACTGTACAGGGATAGGTTATGAGAAATCGACAGAACAGACAACACGATATTGCTGAAAGCGGGTTTTCCCTGTTCCTGGCAATAATAATGGTTGGTGTGCTGCTACTCATCTCCTTTGCCTACCTCCATCACTCCAGCAGTCGACAGAGCCTGTATCTGCTTCGTCGGGCTGAACTGCACGCGCAGTATGCGGCAGAAGAGGTACTGGCCCGTTATGCGGTACCGGATCTTATCAGTCGTTCCATGTCATCACTTGAAAGCGCCAGTTCCGGTACCATAAATCCCGCTATCAGTCAACTGGAATCTTTCCGGCCGGATGAACAGCATCTGGATGATGAAACCATAGAATTCACTTATGGCTTTCGTGATCTGCAGCTGCGCAAGGAGTACATCAATCCTGAGGTTTCTTCCCAGGCGGCTTTCTATGCAATCGTAAACGGATTGGTGACCTACTACGATCCATACCAGCGACGGGACATTACTCTGGAACGGAAAGCTGCGGTCAGCTATGAACTGCAGAACTTCGCCAACTTCATGTATTTCACCGATGAAGAGGTAAATCCTGCTGACGATCCCGGTGGTGAGATCGACATTAATTTTTATGGAGCTGATATCATCTACGGTCGTCTGCATTCAAACGACTGGATCAAGATCAACGGCCAGGCAGGTGGCTACCCGCAGTTCTGGGGTTGGGTAACAACCGCGCAGACCGATGTGATGTGGATCAATGGCACTAATCCCAATTACGATATTTTCCACGCCGGCTTCACACCCAACTATCCACCGAATTCCGACGGGCAGGGTATTCTCTATCCACCGGAAGATGCTATCGATGTGATGCGGGAGAATGCGGGACTGCCAATCTATTCACAGGATGTGCTGGTCGATTCACTCGGTACCTGGGAGGAAATTGCTACCACGATAAGAATTCGCGGTAATCATCTCAGGATTGAGCAGTGGCTCTACGATCATTTCACTCCCGACGGCGATACGATTTTTCACGATGGCAACTATCAGTATGGCCAGCTCCTGTCACTGCCTCATCCACAGCGGGGAACGGTTGCCCTGAATGGGAAGCTGTTCCTGGAAGGGCACCTGAATGGCCAGGTCAGTTTTCTCTCTGCCGATACTATCTGGCTGGTTGATGATGTCTGGTATGAAGATGTCGCTTTTGATGGAGTGAACTGGATAGGAAATCCCTCTGAAGATGAGAAGGGTAGACCGGTGGCAGGTTCCCACAATCGTCTGGGAATCGTCTCGGAGAAAAATGTACTGGTAGCTTTTACACCGATGAACGGTGGTTACAACGAAGGCCAGAATCTGCCCAATTGCGATGCTGTTCAGGGAGTTGCCGACCGGGAACACATACTTATCACTGCCGCTATCATGGCTCTGGATAACGTTTTCGAAATTGACTTCTGGCACAATTCCTGTACCAGCGGTGGTGACAATCCCTATGGTTTGCCTGCGGGCCATCCCTGCCACACCAATATGAGTGACCTGCGTGGTAATATCTATCTCTGGGGTGCCGTAGTGCAGCAACGACGTGGTTTTGTGCGCCGATCACCGATCGGCCCCTATGGTAATCGCTTTATCGGATACGACAAGCGCTATCATTACGACGATAATTTTCTCGAGTTTCCGCCACCCAATTTTCCTAATACCGCATCCGCATCGGGACAGCTCCTCTTTGAGACATCCCGTGTGCTGTTTGAGAAGGATGCCTGGGAAAAACAGCGGGCGGATTTCGATCTGCCTCCTATTGAGTAGGCTGGCTTAAATTGATATAGACACAGGAAGACTCACACGGAGGCACAGAGAACAGAGAGACACAGAGAAAGTTATTGCTGAGATTTCTGGATTTGAAACGCGCAAATCCCCTGAAAAACCTGGTGGATCTCATTTTAGAATTATTGCTTTGTGTTTTCCTGTTCTCTGTGTCTCCGTGTGATTCTTATAATTGCAAATCAAGTCAGAGGATAGAGGAAGGATACATATTTAATGTTTGGAAGTAAATCGAACCATATTCTGGGACTCGATATTGGTACTTTCACTGTAAAGGGAGTTCTTCTGGAGCACCTCAAGCAGGGGTATCGGGTTATCGGGGCTCACCAGGTGCCACTTTACACGCGGGTCGAAAGCTATGATCCGACCAAGCTGAGTAGCGTCGATTCACTCACTGCAATCAAGCAGCTGATCTCCAAATTCAACATCAGGCCGCAGAAGTCTAATCTGGTTTCCGCACTCGGTGGGGCTTCAACCAGCCTGAAGGAGATCAAATCAATCCAGATGACTGATGAAGAGCTCAGTACTTCATTGAATTTTGAAGCTCGCAAGCATCTGCCGATTGATGAGGGTGACACTATTATTGACTTCCAGGTTCTGGGGGAGGATCCACAGAACCCTGAGCAACTGCGTATTCTGCTGGCCGCAGGCAGTAAGAAGCTCTACAGCTTCCACCAGGAGTTGCTTACAGAAGCCGGTTTCAAAGTCGGTACTGTGAGTCTGGAAGCTCTGGCTCTGGTCAATGCCTATTTCGGTCTGGAAGACTATCCTGAGGAAGGGGTTATCGTATTCCTAAATCTCGGTGCCCGTCAGACTACAGTTGTTGTTGACGGACGTCAGGATCGAATCTTCAGCCGCGATATCCCGATCGGTGGCCATCATTTCACCAACGATCTGGCCAAACGTCATGACATCAACTATGCTGCTGCAGAGAAAATGAAACTGGAACAGGGAGTAGCAGCTTTCCAGGGGGCTTCACCGGATGAGGGTGGCGCTCTGGCAATCCAGGAAAAGACCAAACTGGACGAGCTGGAAGATGAAATCAGCCGGACCCTGCGTTATTACATCAAGGATACCGGACAGAACCAGTTCAATCTGGTCGTTATAAGTGGTGGTGGTGCCAACCTCAAAGGTTTCAACGATCACCTGAACGAAAAAATGAACCTGCCGGTGGAAGTATATAATCCGTTCCGTGCCCTTGAGGGTGCAGATAAAATCGATTTGAATCCCACCGATATGGTCGTCTCCGTCGGATTAGCCATGAGGAGTGAGTAGTGGTTCATCAGTATCGTATCAATTTCAACAAGGGCGAGGACAAGAGTACCAAACTGCAACGGCAGATGGAGTTGGGTCGCTGGATTATTCTGGTGATCTTTACACTGATTGCTGTCGGTGTTGGGGCATACGCGCAGCATCATGCTAACCGGCTTCTCGACCTGATCGACACTAAAGAGCAGCAGCTGCAGGAAGTTAAGGATGAAATCCAGCACCTGCGCGAGACCGGCAATCAGCTTTCCCGTGATGATATCATGAGGTTGAATGAGCTGGAAAACGGGCGTCTGCTCTGGGCACGCAAACTTCAGGGCCTCGGTGAGGAAATTACCAATAATCTGGCGATCACCAGCGTGAAGTACGAAAAAGGCAGGCTCAATATCTACGGTATCGCTCGTATTAAGCCCAACCGGGAGCCGGTTTTTGAGGTTATGGATTTTGTTGATGGCCTGAACGCAAATCCGTTGTTCAGCGAGAACTTTGCCACCATCAAGTTTCAGCAATCGGAGCGGATCAAGCTCCAGGATGAACCGATCCTGAAATTCCATGTGTTCTGTGAAGTGCTCAACCGGTATAAACCGCGCGCTTTTCGAACTCGCGAGGGACGTTAGATTCAGAACGACCTTCAGGTGTGTCGTCAGTGATGTGAACGCAACGCAATAATTGCAAACGGGATGATAAATGAAACGTACAACCATCGCTATTTTGATTTTGGTTCTATTTGTGGGCTGGCAATACTGGATTCACTCCATACTGATGCCCGGTAAGCCGGGAGAGCTGGTTGATCTGGAGCAGGAACTTCAGATAGAGCAGGAGAAGCTGATTTCAGCCCAGATTCTTAACAGTAACCTCGACCGGGTTGCCATGTTGATTAACAGCAATCTGGCCAACTCCATGGAAGATTCGCTGGCTGAGGATGCGTCAGTACCTTTTATGAATGAAGTAATCGATCTGACACAGCAGCTTGGCATCAACCTGAAGGGTCTGGAAGCAGCCAAAAGGAAGCGGGAGGAGAATTTCATTCGGACTCCCTATCACCTGACGATCACTACAACTTATGCCAAGTTCAGTGAGTTGGTGACAATTCTGGAGAAATCGGATCGTATGGTTACAATTGACGGTTACCGGATTATCAACGATGTAGATGAGTTGATCCGTGCCCGTACGCTGGAAGATATTCAGCAGCACGATTTTCTGGTTCACCTGAACACTCTGACACTGATCAAGTCCAAGTCAACTATTTGAGGCGGTAATGACCAATCTGAAAACATTCATCTGGAATATGGCACTGATCCTGTTGACTCTGGCGGTGATCTTGTTCGGCTTTCGAGCCTGGTTTCTGGAAGACAGAGTAGATGTACTCTATCGAAGTATAGAGTCGGATGAGGGCGGCACTGACGTCGCTTTGCTGGAAACTGTAAACAGACTTGAGGAGAGCCTTGCGCGTCAGGCTGAATTCACTTTCAAGCTTGCCAAGGACCCCCTCGATCTTACCCGGGTAGTTATGAACCTGAGCTTCATGGATAATCCTGAATTCTATGCCCAGAAGCACGAGCAGTTGCCCCGTCTTAGCAGTACGATTCTGGCTGTTGGTGGTGAGGGTGTATCTGCCGCAATCATACGCCTCAAGGGTAAGGACCTGGTCGTCAGAGAAGGGGAAAGCTTCGATGACGGCAAATACGAGATCATAGAGATTAGACCGGCAGAGATGCAGGTTCGCACACAGGGGCGCCTGGTAATCCTGCCATTGGAGAAAGAGGTCTCCAAGCGAATGGCTGAAGAAAGAGCAAATCAACGAAATAACTTCTAGACCGAGGAGTAATTGGATGAAACTGGTAAAACTTATTTCCCTAACCGTTTTGTTGTTCTCAGGACTGCAGGTCTGGGGACAGAACGGACAGACTGCTGTTACCACGGCGGTTGGAGCTGACGCTCCGGAAAAAATCGATATGGCCTCCATCCTTGTCACATTGGATGCACAGGATGCTTCGCTACCCGATGTGCTGGCTATTCTGGCTGAGCGATCAGGTCTTAACATTGTTACTGGCCCGGAGGTTGAGGATCAGGATAAGGTAACCCTGCATCTGCACGATGTTCCGGCAGATCAGGCTATTAACCTGGTAGTACGCTCCGTCGGTCTGGCTTATGACATTGTTGGTAATTCAATCCTGGTCGGTGATCCTGATGTGCTGGATCAGGAAGTTGGTGTGAACTCTTACATCATCAATCTCCAGTATGCTGATGCTGAGGAAGTCTCCACAATGCTGGTGAACTTCACCAAGAATATTACGGTTGACGTATCTGGTAATCGTCTGCTGGTAAGAACCAGCCCCAAGGTGATTGCAGAGATCGAGGAAGCAGTACGGCAGGTTGACAGGCCGGCCCCACAGATTACCCTGGAAGCACGCATCATCGAAGTCAATGTGGATGATGAAGAGCGGCTGGGAATCGACTGGAGCAAGCTGAACAGCCTGACCACTATTATTGCTGAAAACGATGTTGATCAGGCTACCGGCGCCCCATTGATCGTTGCGGAATCATCAACCAATACCGGTCAGATACCGGATCAGATGCCATTCCAGCCGATTGATCTCAAGGATATCGGACACTTTTCCCGTCAGCTGAGCACTTTTGATATTACGCTGGATTATATGCTGCGTAATCATATGGCGCACATGCTGGCTAACTCCTCAGTTACCACGATGAATAATCGCGAGGCGGAACTGAAGGTGATCGACCTGATTTCCTATGTATTCCAGGCTGGCGGCAATTCACAGCAGATAACTGTCAAGCAGGAGGAAGTCGGAATCATCCTCCGTATAACTCCGAAAATCAATTCCGACGGCTTTATTACTACTACCGTTATTCCGGAAGTGAGTAATATCGTCGATTGGAAGGGCCCCAATAAGGATATTCCGCAGATTAAGAAACGTACTGCGACCACTACAATCAGAGTACGGGATGGTGAATCCATCATCATTGCCGGTCTGTTGGATCGCAAGAAAACACGGACCGTGAATAAGGTCCCATTTCTGGGTGATCTGCCGTTGATCGGACTGTTGTTCCGTTCCACGCATAACGAGATCAGTCAGAGTAACCTGGTAATCGAGGTGACACCACACATCTTGAGACCGGAAGGGGATTTCCATCCCATCAAGCCAACTGTTATTCAACGCATAGAAGACGAAATGCTATTGCAAGATATTCTACAAGGAGAGGGATCATGAGAAAGTATCTCTTCATATCTTCAATTCTGATGCTGTCTATCTTCATGCTGCTATCAGGATGCGACCGACGGGTTGTCTCCAGTTCAGAAGATGATAGTCAGTCTACTCAGAACGCACATAGTATCAACATCTATCCACAGGAACCGCTCCTGTTTGTTGATACAACCTCATCTGTAGGTGCGCTTGATACGCTCCTGGTTCAGGTGCTGGATGTGCAGTCTACTGCTATTGCGGGTGCTGAGGTTGAGGTTAACCTGATTCCTGGCAGTCAGGGTGCCCTGTACCCGGCGAATACCGATTCAGTTACCAATCATCAGGGCCAGATGAGTTTCGTTTACCAGACGGTTGACGGAATGGATCTGGTAGATAATCCCATTGTCGAGATTATGGCGCGATCTGGAAACGCGATGGATACCACGCAGATCGAGTTGCGTATTCGCGAAGCAAACGCGCTTACTATTATCCAGCCACTGGGTGAAAACCTGTACACCGACCCCAGTAATACTGAGGAGACGGAAGTCAGGGCACTTCTGACAATCGAGGGTCATGCCCAGGCCGGGCTGACAGTCTATTTTATGTCAACTCTGGGTGTGATTACCGGTGAAGCAGTAACTGATGCACAGGGTGTGGCTACCGCTCTCTGGATATCAGTATCTGAAACCGGCCCCTGCACCATCACTGCCAGTTATGGAAGTCTTCAGGACTCGCGTGATTACGAAGTCCTTATGGGAATTGGTGACGCTTCAAATATCGTAATGGATACGGAGTATAACCAGTTGCCACAGGGTGAGATAATTGCATCCACGATAACTGCTACTGTTTATGATCCCCTGAACAATGCTGTGGAAGAGGGCACCAATGTGGTTTTCACGACCACACTTGGTAGTGTGGAAACATTTGCTACCACTGATGAAAACGGTGAATGCAGTGTTATCTTCCAGATGGGCTCCAGTTCGGGACTCGCTGAGATCACAGCTACAGTCAGCGTAGGTACGGTAGATATTACCGCATCAACCTTTATCATGCTTAACGCCGGTATTCCGGCTAATATTGCCCTCAGGGCAAATAACCCTGTGATTGAGATCATGGGTTCCGGTGCGATGTCACAGACAGCTGTCTTCGCTGAAGTGCTCGATCCTACCGGTTATGGTGTCGCCGAAGAGGTGGAAGTAGCTTTCACAATCGTTTCCGCCCCTGATTCAGTAAGTATGTCGGTCGCCGGTAATGAAACCCGCTACTGGTACCACGGTTTAAGCGGCACCAGTGACACACTTCATGTCATGACGACAAACGGTGAAGCAACCATGTCGGTGAACAGCTGGAAGCGTCCCGGTGTGGTGATGGTCCAGGCTTATGTGGTAGAATATCCTGATGTTATGTCACAGCGCGCTTTGATCACAATCGTTTCCGGTCCTCCCACTTATGGCTATGTCGATCGCAATGCGGTTGGTATTCAGCTGGGTGCAGGTATGTGGGAGATCGAGTGGGCGTCACATTTCTGGGATCAGTATTCAAACGATGTGCGTGACTCCACTGCGGTCTATTTTCATGTCTGGCCGGAGGAAATCTGCTCTATCGGTGGTGATGCTTTCACCGGTAATGAGAACCGTGGTGGTGAAACACACCCCGGTATTGCCTTCACAGATATGATCTATTCCTCAGGTACAATCGGGGATACCCTGTTCCTGGTTGAAGCCTGTTGTGCCGGGCTCGTACCGGAAGATCCGGAGGATCCTGATTCACCGCTGGTACCGGGTGATCTCTGTATCGCTTTTGATGCTCCCTTCTTCATCCTGCCGTTTCAGCCGGGTGATATCGGGCAGAACCTGTCTGTATGGGCTGATACAGACGCGCTGCAGTTTGACAATCCAGAGATTAATGGTGCGGAAGAGTTCATAGATGTAACCGTTTACGCTCTAATCGTTGATGGTTACGGTACACCGGTACACAACCAGATCATCCAGTTCTTTGCTTCATCGCCCACCAACACTGTCTGGGACCCACCGGTGGGTAATAACATCGGTATTTCCGACGATCAGGGAATGGTTGTGAAGACGCTGCGTGTTTACCAGACCATCTGTGAGAACATGTGGACCTTCTGTGGAACTTCAGAGGATTACTATCAGTTTGCACCATTCACGCTGAATGTGTGGGCCTCTCAGTTGCCGGACGGCATCCAGAGCAACCAGTGGACGATCCAGTGCACAACCCCCTGTCCACCAAGTCTGTAGACGACGAGATAATACTACGGGGGAGTTGTACTCCCCCTTATTTTTTACCACTGCTATTTATATAGCGATAGGACAGAGCTGAGAAGCAATTGGAATGCTGTTTTAATGACGGTATTCCCGGGCAATAACTATATCCTGAACAATTAAGGAGTGAGATGTACAACCCCCAGTTTGAGAAAATTGGCAAGATCCTGATGCTGGAGGGATTCATCGGTGAAGACCAGCTTGAGCAGGCTCTGGAGCATGCGCCGGGAATGGGTGCGCGACTCGGAAGAGTGCTGATGGAACTCGGCTTTATCAGTGAAGATAACCTGGTGGCCGGGCTGGCCAAGCAGATGGGTGTCGATTTTCTTACCTCAGAAGAGATTCTCACCGCTTCCCAGGAAGCTGTACGGGTACTTAACGAGGATTTCGCCCGTGCAAATATTGTTATTCCGGTCAGGATTGAAGATGGCATTCTACATGTCGCCATGGCTGATCCGGATGACATAGTCGCTGTCGACAATATCAAAAAGAGTACTGATTTTACCGTCAAACTTCACCTCGGCGGTGAGCAGACAATTATTGATGCTATCGGCCGTACTTATGTCAAGATCCGCAAGACCCACGATGTCGAGGGTGCTATCGAGGATCTTCAGTTTCTTGCCGATCCTGATGCCGAAAGCGCTGACGCCGGCATGGAGATTGATGTTGAGAAAGACGAGAAGGATGCACCGCTTGTCAAGCTGGTGACCCTGATGATTACTGAGGCGATTCAGGATCGTGCTACCGATATCCATGTGGAACCACAGGATACTCATGTCAGAGTTCGCTATCGTATCGATGGTGTACTGATGGAAGTGATGACACCACCCCTGTCCTCACTGCAGGGAATTGTCTCCCGTATCAAGATTTTGAGTAAGCTCAATATCGCGGAACGCAGACTACCCCAGGATGGCCGTTTTACCGTTAAAATGCCGGATCGTGAAGTAGATGTGCGTGTTTCCATTCTGCCCACAGTGCTGGGTGAGAAGGTCGTGATGCGTCTGCTCGATAAGAGCGGTTTTTCGCTCGATCTGCGTAACCTCGGTTTCCCCGAGGATCGGCTGAGAACATTTGAACGCTGGATCAGGCAGCCGTACGGTATGGTAATCATTTCAGGACCTACCGGTTCTGGAAAGTCCACCACCCTCTATGCCTCTTTAAACGAAATCAAATCAATTCAGGATAATATCACCACGGTTGAAGATCCGGTTGAGTACCAGATTTCCGGTATTAACCAGGTGCAGCTCCGTGATAAGATCGGTCTGACCTTTGCCGCTTCCCTGCGTTCAATTTTGAGGCAGGACCCGGATACACTGTTGATCGGTGAGATCCGTGATCCCGAAACTGCAGATATTGCCATCAAGTTTGCCCTTACCGGCCATCTGGTTTTCACTACGCTTCATGCCAATGACGCCCCCTCCACCATCACTCGCCTGATTGATCTGGATGTAGCGGAATTTCTGGCCGGTTCAGTAGTGAACCTGGTGATGGCACAGCGGTTGGTACGTAAGATTTGTAAGAAATGTATAGAAGAATATACACCGACTGAGGAAGACTGGCATCTGATTGGAGAAGATCCGGGTAAGCATCAGGGAGTCAAGCTGTACCGTGGCACCGGTTGTGCACACTGCCGCAATACCGGTTATGCAGGACGAACCGGTATTTTCGAAATCCTGGAAGTTAAACAGAATATCAGAAAGCTTATTTTCAATAAAGCCAACCAGGAAGAGATTCGGGAGCAGGCTGTTGAAAATGGTATGATTTCATTGCATAATGCCGGTTTGCAAAAGATGCTGGAGGGTGTCACCACCCTGGAAGAGGTAAAGCGCGCGACCGTCGAAGATTTCTAAGAGGTAGAGTTAATGCCCACATACGCTTATATCGTCAAGGATCCCAATGGTTCCCGTCAGGAAGGGCAGCTGAAGGCCCCCAGCATGGATGCCGCTCTGGAGCAGGTTCAGGCCATGGGTGTTGTTATCACCCTTAAGGAAAAGCACGCTACTGATCGGGCAACCAAGCAGACACTGGGTGAGAAAATCATGCAGGCGATGGAGAACCTGAAAAATCGGGTTCGACTGCGCACTCTGGTATTTTTCACCCGACAGCTGGCGACAATGTTTGCAGCCGGTCTGACCATCGAAAAGTCGATCAGTAATCTGGCTGTTGAGGAGAAGAACAAGAAATTCAAAGGTATGATCGAGCAGGTGTCCACTGATGTGAAGAAGGGCACCCAGCTTTCCGACGCCCTGGAACGTCATCCGGCTGTTTTTAACCGGCTCTATGTGGCGCTGGTAAAAGCCGGTGAAATCTCGGGTAGCCTGCATACAGTGCTGCTGGAGCTGGCTGACTATCTGGAAGGGGTTGAAGATACCCGTACCAAGGTGAAATCGGCCATGTACTATCCGGTATTCATTTTCAGCTTCCTGATAATAGCGGTGATTTTCCTGCTCTGGAAAGTTGTACCACAGTTTGAAGAGGTCTATGCCCGTTTTGGTGCCGATCTGCCAGTACCGACTCAAGTACTGGTTTCAATAAGCCGTCTTATTTCCAACAATATCGGCTGGGCGCTGCTGGTATTACTGCTGATATCGTTCATAATCTGGGTGATATCATTGACTGAAAAGGGTGGGTTCTTCATTGACAGTATTTTCCTGAGGATGCCTGTCTTTGGTGGTCTGCTGCATGATTCGATCATGAACAAGTACTCCAAGACCATGAGTATCCTCTTTGCCAGTGGTGTCACAGTAATGGAATCGCTCAAGCTTGCGCAGGGGGTGGTAGCAAACAAAGTTGTGGAAAGGGCGGTCGCCAATGTGCGCGATCTGCTGAAGGATGGCTATTCAGTCTCAAATGCGATGAAGAAAAGCGAGGTGTTTCCCTCTACGCTGGTGCAGCTGACTGCAACAGGTGAGGAGACCGGTGAGCTGGATGTACTGCTGGGTAAAGCGGCTGACTTCTATGCCAAGCAGGTTGATTCTGTCATCGAACGGTTGACCTCCCTGATTGAGCCATTTATGATAATCTCGATTGGTGTGGTTGTTGGTGCCATCCTGATCGTTATCTACCTGCCTGTTTTCAATATGGGTATGGTGATGCAAAGAGGTATGTAGTGTTTCGCGTAAACCGCGAAGTCTGATTTATAGAATTCAATAAGCGGAGCCTTCAGGGCTCCGTTTTAGATTCTTCAAGGAATATCAATGGTCCAATACTACCCCCAGCTGTTTGCGCTGATACTGGGACTGGTTTTCGGTAGTTTTGCAAATGTGTTGATTCACCGTATTCCTCACAAACAGTCAATAATCAAACCTGCCTCTCACTGCCCCGGCTGCAGCAGTAAACTCGTATGGTACGACAATATTCCGCTGCTCAGCTGGGTCCTGCTACGGGGGAGGTGTAGAGTCTGCGCTGATCCGATTTCTGTACGTTATCCACTGGTCGAGCTGGCGAGTGGGTTACTGTTTCTGGTTTTCGCAATCCTGCTGACTGACTGGCGCCACTTCATCTTTTTCCTGCCGCTGCTGATACTTGCATTGCCACTTACCATGATTGACTACGATCATTTCCTGCTGCCCAACCGGCTCGTATATCCACTGTTGATCATGGGCCTGCTGGTCAACGGTTGGAATGCGTTGTTACCGCCGTTTCAGCAGGTGTTTCCAATCTGGAGCGGCCTGGCCGGAGCTGCCTTTGCCTGGCTGGTCTTCTATCTGATAGCAGTAGTATCGCGCAAGCTACTGGGCAAGGATGGGCTCGGTGGTGGTGATATCAAGCTGGTGGCAGCACTGGGTTTGTTCGCAGGTATCACAGATATTATGGTGGGTATTTTTCTGGCCAGCCTGCTGGGGACGCTCTGGCAGGGAGCTCTGATTCTGACAAAACAGCGTGAGAGGAATCGTTACTTTCCCTTTGGCCCCTACCTGCTGCTGGGAACTCTGATCGCAATCCTCTGGGGTGAGCGGATGGTTGCGTGGTACCTGGGACTGGTATTGTAGAAATTCTCTGCAGGAGACTCATATGAACATACAAAAATGTTTTTTCCAGATCGTATTGACAATGCTGCTGGCCACTATTCTGTTTGCCGGTGGTGACATCAGTTCAGCTGGAGAAGCAGAATCATCAGTAACAACAATCAGCAACATCAATCCTGATCCACAGGGCGCTCCCTGGCTGGTGGGTGGTTATGAACCGCTGGCAGAAGAGCTGTTTCTTTCGGCAGCTGAAACATACAGTTTGCGTCTGCGGTTTGACAGGGAGAGTTTACGCGACCGGATAGACCATTCGTTTTCCTATCACATGCGTCCGGTATTTAACCAGGCTGGTGGGTCCTGTGGCTCCGCCTCCCGTATCTGCTACATGTTTGCCTACGAGCTGAACTGCTTCCGCAATCTGTCAGGTGATCCTGCCCAGAACCGGTATCCCTCGCACTTCACCTGGCTGCTTACAGGTCAGAATTCCGGTAAAGCTCAGATGGCTATCGCCAACGGTGTTCCCAATGCTATAGATTACGATGGGGACCGGTATTCCTCGCTCTACGGTGGTAATATCGACTGGCCGACGGAAGATGAGGATGACTATGGCTGGATGCACCTCTACGAACGCTGGTACAATGCCATGTCTAACCGGTTGGATCATAACAACGCGATTTCGCTGACCACTCCTGAGAATCTGGAAATACTCAAGAGCTGGATGAATGATCATCATGGAGACGCGGATTTTCCAGAGGGTGGTGTTGCCGGTGCCGGTTGTGCGATCACCGGAGCTCAGTACGTACAGATTCCTGCAGGTGAACATGAAGAAGGTAAGTATCTGGTGCAACAATGGGGCCCACAGGTTGATCACGGTACGACCTGGTCCGGTTACGACGATGACGTCGGTTTTGACTTCAACGATGACCACATGATTACAAACGACATTGATATCAATGGTGACGATATCGTGGATATGAGTGACTGGGAGCGGGGTGCCCTGATCATGCTCAATTCCTGGGGCAGCGGTTGGAAGAACGACGGTACCGTTTATGTCCCGTATCGGCTGCTGCATATCAACAACATGAATGCGGAGTTCTATTACATACGGAAGAACTACACACCGCAGCATGTCCTGAAGGTGAATCTGGACTACAGCCAGCGGCGCCAGCTGAAACTGAGTATCGGTATCGCTGCCGACCCCACTGCCACGGAACCGGATGTGACAGTTCCCTGTCATCATTTCTACTATGCCGGGTTGCGGGATGTGGCCCTGCTGGGGGTCTGGGCGGATGGCCAGGAGCATACCGAGCAGATGGAGCTGGGTTATGACCTGACCGACCTGTCTTTCGGTTTTGACACCCGGGTGCCGTTCCGCTATTTTCTGCAGATCGAATCAACCACGGTTGCCAATGGATTTGGTACTGTTTACACCACCTCGGTTATGGATTACACCGGCAATCCGGATGGTGTCGAGATAACTTCTTCCCAGAGTCTTGTCCCGATTTCTGGAGGCGGAGCAACCACGCTGATTCCAATTGACATGCCGGGTAGCCCCGGTGGCAATCCCTATCTGATCATACCGCAATCAGAGCTTTCTGTCCACTACTATGACAGCGCACAGCCGGGTGGTGACAGCGCGCCTGAAAATGTTCTCGATGGTGATGGCAGCACAATCTGGCACACAGTCTGGGGCGACGGTGATCCACCTCCACATGAGATTCAGCTCGATCTGGGTACTGAATACGTTGTGGGAGCGGTTAAGTATCTACCCCGGCAGGTTGGTTCCAACGGGCGTATTGCGGATTATGAAATCTATATCAGCCTGGATGACAGTGACTGGGGTGAACCGGTGGCGACCGGAACCTGGTCCAACTCACCGGCGGAACAGGTCGCGATATTTCCAGCCAGCGAGGGGAGATACCTGCGGTTGCAGGCGCTTTCCGAGGTTAATGGCGGCCCCTGGACCTCAATTGCTGAACTGAATGTCCTGCAGGCCCCACGCCCACCATTTCCGGATCCACCCGAGAATGTGCAGATCACTGCACTCGCCAGTGCACCGGGTGAAAACCTGATAGCAGTCTCCTGGGATGCTCAGGAGGGGTGCCATTATTATGTCTACCGGGCGGACGATCCCCTGGCACCATTTCCGGAGGGCTGGGAATGTCTGAATCCGGATGCGCCACTTCATGACAATAGCTATAACGTCACACTTCAGCTTTCCTCCAGCTGGTTCCGTGTGACGGCTGATTGGGATTGATCCGGTGGATCTTTCTGCTGGAACCGGTGAATCAACAGCAGTGCCAGGCCCAGAGAGAACGGCAACAAGCCCCAGATTGCCGCTGTCAGCTGTTGCAGTGAAACCCACAGAGCGATAAACAGAGCAGCACCGAGCAGCAGCCAGATCACCCCCTGGTTGCGGTAATTGAACTTTCGTGGTTTCGGAAGGGGGATGTCAGCCCCTTTTTCTATAGCAGTTATGATCTCTTTACTGATCAGTGATCGCTTCTTGTAATTTGTTCTCAACACCATAATAACGATAATCACTGCGACAGTGTAGAATGCCACAAAGTTCGATATGATAGTCAAGCTTTCCACAGCTTCCATTAATCTCTCCTTTCAGACCCACAGAATTTTCTTCATACAATAATAAGACAATGGTTACGGCCGGTTTGTTGCATGGAAACCTCTGCAACATTTTATTCCATTTTATTGTCATATATTTGGAGGAGTACTACACAAAAGGAGACAGGTTTGTCATTGCTCAACCAGCGAGTGAGTGAAACAGATTTCCGCAGGCTGGTTGAAGAGCATGGCAGACAGGTATACAACATCGTACTGTTTATGGTCCAGGACAGCATGCTGGCTGAGGATATCACCCAGGAAGTGTTTATGCGGATTTACCGCTATCTGGACCGGTTCAGGGGTGATGCCAAACTCTCTACCTGGATTTATCGTATTACCAGAAACTGCTGCCTGAACCATCTGAAGCGGGAAAAACGGCAGCGTGAGCTGGCTCAACTGCCGGAAGATCTACCGGGAGAGAATTCTCCGGAGAAGGAGCTGATCCAGGCGGAACAACAGGCACTGGTCAGGCAGGCGGTCGGTAGACTACCCTCCGAACAAAGGTTGGCGATAGCGCTCTATTACTTCCATGAGCGCTCTTATACCGAAGTGGCTACACTGATGGAGCTGCCGCTGAATACAGTCAAATCGCACCTGCGCCGGGCCAAACAGGCTCTGGCACAGATGCTGGAATGTGAGGTGCAGGATGACAGTTCAGGATAACCGTGACCAGCTGGAGAGGCTGCTGGCAGATACGATGGTAGAGTTGCCGGTGGAGTTGCAGCAGCGTTTGCAGCAGATTCCATCCCGACGGTCGCGGGTGAACTGGTCGGCGCTGTTCACACTGTTCTTCCTCACGCCACTCGTTGTCTGGGGTGGAGCACAGCTGCTGCCCTATCTGATAGAATTTCTTACGCAGCTGTCATCCAATCCGGGAAACTTCGCTTTAACCACGTTATTCTCCGGCGGCATTTACAGCTGGGTGCCTGCAGCCGTACTGATCGGAGTGATATTTCTTACACTGCTGGCGCTGCGTGATGAATTGATCTGGCAATGAGCTGTCTGCAGAGAGGTTCCACTTTTCTCATCTGTAGCAAATCACCCATTTTGATAGCTGTTGTACAACCTCTTTCTTATATTAATCCCGAAATGTGAGACATTGGAATCGATTTCCAGGGGGGTGCCGATGCTCATGAAACATATCCTTTCACAAACCTCAGGAACGCATCGGCTTATAGTATTTCTGCGAAACAGAAACAGTATTACCATGCACCGCCATTTCAAACCGATATTCATTCTGCTTCTCTTAGCCCTGGCACAAACAGCTTTCTCCTGGGCACGTTTCCAGTGTTTCCTTGATCAGAATGTTAATCCCGCAGATGATCCCGGTGGTGAAATCCAGATCAACTTCTACTACTCCGGGTCCGATACTCTCCTTGGTGCTGTGCATTACAATGATTACATCAGATTGCTAGGGTATGGTTATCCCCGATTCCTGGGTCCCGTCTCTACATCCAGAGAGGATTTTTGGCCCTTGTGGATTGACCCTCCCCCTCCTCCAGATCCTGACATTTTCGAAGGTGGATTGTGGCTGAATTATCCTGACAGTGGGGGAATTCCGTACCCGCCTCCTGATGATAAATTTCATGATATAAGATATAACTCTTCCATTGTGATTCCGGACAGTGCCTATGTTGACAGTCTGGAAGCTTCCTGTGAACTGGCAACCACACTCCGGATTCGTGACACCCAGTTCAGAGTAGAGCAATGGCTCTATGATTACTTCACGCCTGATAATGACACCATCTATTGCGATGAGTTCTTTACGCCAGGTGATTATCACACACTACCAAACGGCAGCATCTATCTGCCGGGTAAACTGTTTCTGGAGGGTTGGCTAGAGGGGCAGTTGACAATTATGGCCAGCGACACCATCTGGCTGATCGATGATGTCTATTACGCCGATGTTGCTTTTGACGGAGTCAACTGGATCGGCAATCCCACAGAGGATGAGAAGGGGATGCCCCCTGCCGGATCTCCTAACCGGTTGGGTATCATTTCAGAGAAGAATGTAATCGTCGCCTTCACAGCTCAGAACGGCGGTTACAATGGTGCTGGTGGTGGCCCCGGTGGTGGTTGCCCGGCAACGGACGGTGTAGCAGATAATGAGCACATCGTGATTAATGCCGTAGTTATGGCGCTGGACAATGTTTTCGAAGTCGATTTCTGGCATAACTCCTGTACGCAGGACTGGACTCAAAACCCATACGGATTACCTGCTGCTCATCCCTGCAACACCGGCATGCAGGACCTGCGCGGGAATATCTATCTCTGGGGCGGTATCATTCAACAGCGTCACGGTTTTGTCAGGCGCTCACCTATCGGACCTTACGGTAACCGTTTCATAGGCTATGACCAGCGCTATCACTGGGATGAGAACTTTGCTATCTCTTATCCGCCCCGCTTTCCTTCACTCTGGGACACACTGCAGGTGCCGCTTGAATTTCCCACCATTCAGTCTGCCATCGACAGTGCTGGAATTGGTGATATGATCCTGGTTGCTCCGGGGGTTTATCCGGAAAACCTTGTGATTGACAGCAAGGATATCTTCATCTCTTCCCACTACCAGCCAGACGGAGACCCCAGTTTTATCGAAGAGACAGTAATCGATGGCGGTGGCGAAGGGGCTGTTATCTTAATGCGAGAATGTAACTATATGCTTACAAGAATCAGCGGTTTTACCCTCACCAATGGCAGCGGTTTTTTACCCGATACATCCAATAGTACTTATGGTGGCGGGATCTGTTGTCTGAACTGCGATCCCACTCTTGAGAGCCTTATTATTACCGGCAATAATGCTACCTGTGGAGGTGGAATCTATTTCAAAACAGATAACTACGATATGCGCTCAACTATGAGTCAGGTCACAGTTACAGGTAACACGGCAGAATATGGTGGTGGTTTTGCAGGCCCCGGTGGAGTATTCATGAGTAACAGCATCCTATGGGATAACTCCCCCGAGGAAATCCACCAGAATATTGATGCCGTTTGTTGCAACATTCAGGGTGGTTGGTGGGGTGAGAACAACATTGATGCCGATCCCCGGTTCTGTAACCCGGGTGGTGGTCATTATCGCCTGTTACCTGATTCGCCATGTCGCAGTGATAACTGTGGTGTTATAGGATACACTGCGGCAGCTTGTGATCCTGAAGAGGTCAATAGGACTGTATCACAACCCGCTACGCTTTCCCTGTCACAGAACTACCCCAATCCCTTCAACCCGGAAACGGTGATAGAGTTCAGTTTACCGTTTGCAAGTGAAGTGGAGCTGATTGTATACAATATCCGGGGGCAGGTAGTAAATGTGATACAGAGCGGATTCATGCAGGCAGGCTCCCACAGCCTGATCTGGAATCCGCAGGGATTGCCAAGTGGGGTTTATATGTACAGGTTAACAGCAGGTGAGCAAATGAGCACCAGGAAGATGGTGTTGATCAGATAGTATATGTGCAGTTTGGCTTTGTCAAACTACCAAGATTGTCCGAAGGACTATCATGTATCACGGAAAATGATATTGTTACGTTAGAACGTGATACATCTGCAGAGCAATACTGCTCAGGCAGTCACCAGTTACTTACCGCCGTTTCTGACCGCACCTTTCTTAATCGCACTGTAGAAAAGCAGCAGAATAACCACCACGGCGTACATCGTCAGTATTGTTGGCAGTAGTTCTCCAAGTGGCAGCGCCAACCTGGCGATTCCCATACTGGCAACAAAGGCCAGGCCGATTCCCATCAGCGATTCACCCGCGATAGCACCGGAGGCGAACAGCACACCACGCCGCAGCTTCCGTTCCGCCAGTACTTCACCATCACCCCGTGTGAAGAAATGTGCCAGCAGCCCACCCGCCAGAATCGGGGTCGCCAGTTCGAAGGGGAGATACATTCCGACAGCGATCGGCATCAGGTGAGCGCGGAAAGCTGTGCCACGTTTATGCAGCTGCTGGTCGATCAACAGTATGATCAATCCCAGTCCCGCACCTACAGCTACCATATTCCATGGCAACTGTCCGTCACCGAAGAAACCGCGTGCCAGGCTGGCAAACAGGCTGGCCTGAGGCGCGGCCAATTCCTTGCCGCCGATACCGCCGGGTGTATTAGCGTGCAGCAACTGCAGTACCGGCGCCATTACCAGCGCTGCTGCTGCGACACCGGTAATCTGCATGATCTGCTGTTTCCGGGGTGTAGCTCCAACCAGCTGGCCGGTTTTCAAATCATTACACACATCACCTGCAGTACAGGCCGCACAGCAGACGATAGCTGCCACACCGAGCGTAGCCACCATGCCGCTGGTGCCGCTGAAACCGAAGACCAGCAGCAGAGCACCTGTAAACAGTACAGCGGTGATTGTCATACCGGAAACCGGACTGTTGGAGTTGCCCACCAGACCGACGATATAGCTGGCGACGGCAGTAAAGAAGAACGACATCGTCACCATGGCGATAGTAGTCACTGCAGTTATGGCGACGTTACCTGTGAACCGGTAGTAGACAACCGCTACAACGATGGTAGCTACTATCGACCAGAAAGCGATAGCGCGTGAAGAGATATCTTCCCCCACATCTTCACCGGCAGCTTTCCTGCGATTGCGTATCCCCAGTACCGCCTGTTTGAGGCCCTGGCGGACTTTGAAAATGGAGTCGATACCACCTATTACCATAGCACCGACACCTACATAGCGAATCTGTGTCGACCAGAGATCAAAGGCTCCTTCCAACGGGTCTGCAAGTTGCCCGGCAGTTGCTTCCAGCAGCGGTATGCCGACCAGCCAGCCAAGTGCACCACCGATAAAGATCAGTACCGCTACATTCAACCGTACGATAAACCCTACCGCTATCAATGCCGGTGAAACATCACCCCCGAAATAGAAGATGCGGGAACCGAGAGCTCCGGCGGTAGCCAGGCTGCCTTTCAGCAGGCCGACAAAGCTGACCAGCAGTTTGAAAATCAACCCCATGGCAGCGCCACCGATAACTGCTGAAGCCTGACCGCTGTCAGCTTCCTCCTGGTGATCACCCGCCTCCAGTACAGCCGCACAGGCCACACCTTCCGGATACTTCAACTTCAGCTCATTGCCGGTAACAAAGATGCGTCGCATCGGAATCATGAACAGAATACCCAGCAGACCACCGGCAAAAGCGATCAGCGTTGTGGTCAGCCAGTCGAAAGACTCCCAGACTCCAATCAGGATGATGGCGGGCATCGTGAAAATGATACCGGCAGCCAGTGATTCACCGGCGGAAGCGGCTGTCTGGACCTGGTTGGATTCCAGGATGGTACCGTTGCGGAAGAGCCCCCGCAGAATCAGCATTGCCACCACAGCAGCCGGAATAGAGGCGGAAACAGTCATTCCAACCTTCAGGCCCAGGTATACGTTGGCCGCTCCCATGATAACTGACAGTACTATTCCGAGGATAATAACGCGAACGGTCAGTTCAGCGACATTGCCACCGCTTTTCTGAGTACCATTGGCAGCGCTCCGGGCGGGTGTGTGTTGTTGACTCATTAATTTCCTCCGGTAGAGATGGCGGTCAGTATGCCGGTTTATCAGTCCTGTAATCGATTCTTTTCAATAAGATTGAAGCAAGATACAACCTGATCCCAAGAATACCGAGCTCTGAAAGAGTTTCGAGTCGCACGGGAATGACGTTCCAAGAAACAGAATGACATTTCTGTGGTTCGAAAGTTTCCATCTTCCTGGAACGACTACATATTCAACCACTCCGCCGGGTTACTGCAGCATATTGTTTGACTGCGGCTGCTGGAATGAGTAACTTTCAACTTATTGTAAACACGGCCTTCAGAAGCGGATCAAAGCTGTCAATTTCCAGTCCGGGAATTAGAACTATGTCTCACGGTGATCGACAACCACTGCGGCTTACTATATTTGCCTCTGGTAGCGGTACAAACTTCAGCGCGATCCTGAAAGCAATAGACGCGGGGAATCTGAACGCACGGGTCGTCTGCCTGGTAGTCAACCGTCAGCATTGCGGTGCTGCCGCAACAGCTCAGAACCGGAACATACCTGTACGCTATTTCGGTAATCACTACTTCGGTCAGGATGTACCTGCAGCTTCGGAGATAGTTGAGCAGCTTTCGGAACTGGATACTGAGTATATCGCGCTGGCCGGTTTCCTGCGAATGATTCCCGGACAGCTGCTGAAGGCCTTTCATCAGCGGGTACTGAACATACATCCCGCGTTGCTGCCTGCTTTCGGTGGCAGGGGGATGTACGGTGCCCGGGTGCATCAGGCTGTGTATGACAGCGGCGTGACAGTCAGCGGCGCTACCATTCATATTGTAGATGAACAGTATGATAATGGCCCGATCCTCCTGCAGGAAGCTGTGGATCTGGACAGGATTAACGATACACCTGAAACCATACAGCAGAAGGTGTTGCAGGTAGAGCATCGTCTCTACGCAGAAGCTATCCAACTACTGGCAGAGTATAATGTGGAAATACAAGAGGGACGGATTCGATTATGGCGATAAAGAGAGCCTTTCTTTCTGTTTTCGATAAGACCGGTATCGTCGAACTGGCCACCCGCCTGCAACAGCTGGGTGTCGAGCTGGTATCTTCGGGGGGAACAGCCAGACTTCTGCAGGAGCAGGGCCTGACTGTAACACCTGTTGAAGAACTCACCGGTTTTCCGGCGATGTTCGGGGGGCGGGTCAAGACACTGCACCCTAAAATCCATGGCGGAATACTCTACAGGCGTGACCATGAGCAGGATATTGCCGATGCTGAGAAATGGGATATCCCGGCGCTGGATATGGTGGTAGTAAACCTCTATCCTTTCCAGCAGACGATTGCCAACCCGGACACAACTTTTGCCGAAGCGGTTGAGATGATCGATATAGGTGGTCCCGGAATGCTGCGTGCTGCTGCCAAGAATCACCCGCATGTGCTCCCCCTGGTGCACCGGGAAGACTTCGAACCGGTCCTGCAGGCACTGGAGGAGCAGGGTGACGTTGCACCTGAAGAACGACGTCGCCTGGCTTTACGGGCGTTTGCAGCCACCGCGGAATACGATGTTGCTATCAGCAGCTGGCTGGCGGAACAATGCGAACAGCCGTCAGAAGTGTTCACAGAGACGAAAACACGTTACATGGACCTGCGTTATGGTGAGAATCCGCATCAGCAAGCGACAGTGTTTGGTGAGATTGCTCCCGCAGTAGAGATTTTACATGGCAAGAAACTGTCATACAATAACATCGTCGACCTGCAGGCAGCACTGGAGCTGATCAGCGAGTTCGATATGCCCACCTGCAGTATTATCAAGCATACAAATCCCTGTGGTGTAGGTATGGCGGAAGATCTGCCACAGGCCTGGGAACGGGCTTTCGCTACTGACAGAACTTCACCTTTCGGTGGTATCATTACCGTCAACCGGGAGTTGGATCTGGCTACAGCTGAAGAGATAGACTCTATCTTCAGCGAGCTGGTTGTTGCGCCTGCCTATGCGGATGATGCACTGGCGCTGTTGCGTAAAAAGAAGAACAGACGCCTGGTCAGCTATGATCCGGACTTCAGTTTCCCGACTCAGCAGTATCGCTCTTTCTGGGGCGGGACACTGGTGCAGGACCGTGATACAATTGATACAGATCCTGAAAAATTACAGGTTGTATCACAACGTCAACCGACAGACGCTGAGTGGCAGGCTCTGCGCCTGGCCTGGCGTGTGGTAAAGCATGTTAAATCCAACGCGATAGTATTTACAGACGCTGATCGCACACTGGCGATTGGCGCGGGTCAGATGAGCCGGGTAGATTCAGCCCGGGTCGCCGTTGCAAAAGCAACAGGGCAGGGCATTGAACTTCAGGGATCAGCTCTCGGTTCAGACGCGTTTTTTCCTTTTGCTGATGGTATTGAAGAAGCTGCCGCAGCGGGTGTAACCGCTGTGATACAACCGGGTGGGTCTGTCAGGGATGCAGAGGTTATCGCTGCTGCTGATAAAGCCGGGCTGGCGATGGTCTTTACCGGAATCCGTCACTTCAAGCACTGATATCAGTTGAGTCGACTGGCACATAGAACGAGGTTTTTATGGCTTTCTCATTTCTTGGTTTGTTCTCCGGCGATATTGCTATCGATCTTGGCACTGCCAACACTCTGGTTTATGTTAAGGGCAAGGGGATCATGGTTCGTGAACCCTCCGTGGTCGCTATCCGCAAGCATGACCAGAAAGTGATGGCAATCGGTTACGAAGCACGGGAAATGGTAGGTAAAACACACGCAGATATTGAAACGATTCGCCCCATGCGTGATGGCGTCATCGATGATGACGAAGTTGCCGAAGTGATGATCCGGGAATTCATCCGCAAGGTACAGAACAATCGCTTTATGCGGCCCCGGGTTATCGTCTGTGTCCCATCCGGAGTGACAAAGTCAGAAAAGCGTATCATCAGTGATTCCGCGGAGCATGCCGGTGCCCGCGAAGTATTTCTGATCACAGAACCGATGGCGGCTGCACTCGGTGTCGGGCTGCCGGTTGACGAACCGGTCGGTTCCATGGTGATCGATATCGGTGGTGGTACAACTGAGATTGCTGTCATCTCGCTGAGTGGTATAGTGGCTGATACATCGATACGCACAGGTGGCGATAAGATGGATGATGACATTATCCAATATATGCGGCGCAGTTATAACCTGCTGATCGGTGACCGCACCGCTGAGGAGATCAAGTGTACTATCGGCTCTGCCACACCCCTGAAGGAGGAGCTGACAATGATTGCCAAGGGGCGCGACCTGATTCAGGGGATTCCCAAAGCGGTAGAGATCAATTCAGTTGAGATTCGTGAGGCGTTGTCTGAACCGATCAATGCAATCGTGGATGCTGTGAGACAATCGCTCGAAGGGACACCGCCTGAGCTTGCTGCCGATATTCGTGACCGTGGTATCATCCTGACAGGTGGCGGCGCTTTGATGAAGGGGCTTGATCAGCGGTTGCGCGATGAAACCTCACTGCCGGTCAGTTCCGCTGAAGATCCACTTACCTGCGTGGTACGCGGCACAGGTATGGTTCTTGATGATATGGAACGCTGGTCAAAAGTTCTGATACGCAAGTAATGGCGCGGCGTAAGAGTACCCAGAGTTCATTTCATGGTATCCTGTTTTTCAGTTTGTTGCTGATATCATTCATAGTCATGCAGACTGCCACCACTGATGCCGGGCAGGCGTTGCGGGGAACTACAGCCGGTTTTTACCGCTCTCTGCTTTCCCCATTCCAGTTCATACCACGATCACTGCAGCTCTGGGAGGAAAACAGCGCACTGCAGCAGGAGTTGATGCGTTTGAACATGGAACTGATGTATCACCTTGAAGCCGGTCGGGAGAATGACCGGTTACATCAGGTGCTGGATCTTCCCCGGCAGGACGGTTTTGAACTGATCGCCGCCACTGTGCTGGCCCGCGAACAGGCTGGTTTCACTCATCGGATTCTGATTAATCGAGGCAGCAGAAGTGGAATCCAGAACCACGACCCGGTCATCTGTGCTGATGGTTTGATTGGAAAAGTCGCGGAAGTGACAGCGTCTACAGCTCAGGTGATACTGTTGAATGATCCTTCCTTTCGTGCCCGGGTCCGACTCAACCGGAATCAGGTTGAAGGCATGCTGGCCTACGATTACGACCGGCATACTTACCTTATGAAGAATGTTCCACTCTCTACCGAGATATCGCTGGGTGACACCGTGGTTACTGCCGGCCTGGAGAGCCTGTTCCCACCGGGCCTGCCGGTAGGTATGGTCAGCGAATTCGAAAAAACCACCGGTCTGTTCTGGGAGATAGCTTTGCGTCCGCTGCCTGTGCTGGAAGCGGTCACTACGGTTGGAGTATTGCACAGGAGTGGTTCTGATGAGCTGGATTAAAGTTCTGTTGTTGTTTCTGTTCACCTGGATTCTGCAGATCTGGCTGCTGCCATTGCTCTCTATCGCCGAGGTTGTTCCCGATCCCGGTCTGCTCCTGCTTCTGACCTGGGCTGTTAATCGTAAATCATATCAGGCTTACCTTATCGCCTTCGCCTATGGTATTGCGGTTGATCTGGTCGCTTCACCACTACCGGGAGCGCATTCTTTTGCGTACCTGCCGGCATTATTCTATATGTATCACTTCGTTACCCGCGATCTGAAACATCATTTCATGGAATGGTGTTTTCATATTCTGGTTCCTCTGTTACTCTTCTCAATGCTCTACTATCAACTCACGCTTTACGGTGACGGCTACTCCTTCCTCACAATCACCTGGCGCCAGGTTCTCCCTGCGACTCTCTACAACTGGGTTCTCCTGATTGTGTTACGTGGATTAGGACGATGAGTTCGCAACCGGTGAAGTGGAACCGCTGGGTATTGACCGGAATCATTCTGCTGGCGTTTCTTATGCTCGCTGTCACTCTCTTCTCTTTGCAGGTTGTACAACATGACTATTACCTGAAGAAATCCACCCAGAATCAGATGCGGCCGGAAGTGATACAACCGTTTCGCGGACAGATTCTTGATCGCCATGAGAGATTGATCGCCGATAACACAGCATCCTACTCTGCCTGGGTAGTGCCTGCCATTGCGAGCCGTGATACAAATGTGATCGTGCGACTGAGCAATCTGCTGGATAGAGACCTGGAGCGGTTGCAACGCAAATTCAACCAGCTCCCCGGTTATTCCTGGAAGTCGTTTCTGCTCCTTCGTAATCTCGATTTTTCCGCCTATGCCAGGCTGGAGGAAAACCTCGATAACCTCCCCGGTATCTCGGTGCGTCCCGGACTGCGCCGCAACTATGTTGATACAACCCTGGCACATGTGGTGGGCTATCTGGGTGAAGTACGTGAAGAGGATCTTAACAACGATCTCAATCTGCAACTTGGAGACCTGACAGGCGTTCTCGGTATTGAAAAAACCTATGACCGGCAGCTGCGCGGGAAACCGGGTACCCGCTTTGTACAGGTGAACGCTCTGGGAAGAGTAGTGGGAGTTGAGCCTGATTACCCTACTGATCCGCCATTGCGTGGCCAGGATCTAATTCTGGGGATCGATCTGGAACTGCAGCATATGGCGCATGAACTGCTCGGGGATCGTGGTGGAGTAGTCCTGATGATGGATACCCATAACGGTGAAATGATGGCTGGGGTCAGCCGTCCAGATTTCAATCCCAACCTGTTCAGCAGCCGTCTCACACCCAGCACCTGGCAGCGTCTGAATGATGAGAAGAGACGTCCTCTTTTCAGCCGCATCCAGCAGGCTGCTCATCCACCCGGATCTACTTATAAAATGGTAGTTGCAGCTGCAGCAATGGATGTCGGTATCTCTCACTATTATCGTTCTGAATGCAGCGGTGCTTTCTCTCTGGGAAACCGGATAGCCCGTTGCTGGGAGGAGGAGGGGCACGGCTGGATGAACATGCGTCAGTCAATTGCCAGTTCCTGTGATGTGTATTATTATCGGTTGGGTCTGCAGCTGGATGTGAATACCATGGCCGATTGGGGCCATCGTTTTCATTTCGGTGAGATAACCGGTGTTGACCTGCCCGGTGAAAGGACCGGATTGATTCCGGATTCCAGCTGGTATAACAACCGTTTTGGCCCTCGAGGATGGACCCGTGGTATTCTGCTGAATCTGGCAATCGGACAGGGTGAGATACTGACAACACCGATACAGCTGCTGCAGTATACTACCATTCTGGCCAATGGTGGCTGGTCGGTGACTCCACATTTCGGTGTGCGTCTGCTGGACAGGGAAAGCCATGTCAGCCGTGCATTGGAATTCCCGCGTCAGGAGACAATTATCCCACTTGAGATACTCCGGGTATTGCGAGCCGGGATGGAGGATGTTGTGGGGCGCGAAGGGGGAACGGCCAATTGGCTACGTCGTTCTGCATACAGAGTTGCAGGAAAAACCGGCACTGCTGAAAACCCTCAGGGTGAACCACACAGCTGGTTTGTCGCTTACGCACCTGCTGATGAGCCAAGGATTGCAATTACCGTACTGGTAGAGAATGGCGGTCATGGAAGTGAAGTAGCAGCACCGATCGCTTTTCGACTGCTGGATCGATATTTCGAACTTTATCCCGAAGAGGAGGAGTAGGGGATGAAGAGGGGTACAGCTACCACCGGATTAAACCTCTGGCTTCTGCTGGCTACTCTGGCCCTTTATGCAGTTGGCCTGCTGGGGATCTGGAGTGCCAGTGCGGGGCAGGAGCACTTTTATTTCTACAGGCAGCTTATCTGGGGCAGCCTGGCTCTGGTTACTCTGCTGGTTGGCTATCTGGTTCCGGCTCGTGCTTTTCTCGGTCTTGCCTGGATTATCTATGGATTGACAATAGTGCTGTTGTTGCTGGTGCTTTTCTTTGGTGAAAGCTCTACCGGTACAGCACGCTGGTTTGATCTGGGTGCTCTCCGTTTCCAGCCCTCGGAGCTGGGCAAACTGGCACTGGTGTTCGTGCTGGCACGCCTGCTGGCCGATCAGCAGCAGAATGTCAATACCCTGCGTACTCTTTTATATGCATTTGCGCTGACCGCTTTACCATTACTGCTCGTGATACTGGAACCTGACCTCGGGACTGCGCTGACTTATCTGTTTCTCCTGCTACCATTACTGATCGCTGCCAGTATCTCCGGAGTGATATTTTTCATCGTCATCTCCCCGATACTGGCAATAGCCTTTTCCTTCAGCAAAGTGCTGCTGGTTATCTACCTGTTGGGATTGCTGTTTGTAGTTTTCAGGCAATCATTATCACGGTTGCTGCTGGCAGGGATCGTACTGGTCAACGGTACGGTAGGATTGATGGTGCCGTTTCTCTGGAACCTGCTACATGACTACCAGAAACAGCGCCTGCTGACTTTTATCAATCCGGAATTGGATCCGCTCGGAGCCGGCTATCAGATTATTCAGTCAAAAACCGCCATAGGATCTGGTGGTTTTCTGGGTAAGGGCTTTGGTGGAGGTACGCAGGTTCAACTCGATTTTCTACCTGCAACACATACCGACTTCATCTTTTCTGTTATCGGAGAGGAGTATGGATTTGTCGGAGGGCTGGTTGTGCTGGGCCTGTTTGCTGTGATCATAATACAACTGGTTAATAACGCTTTTCGTCATCGTAACCGTTTCAGTGCGCTGGTACTGACCGGAATCGCCGGTATATTCCTGTTTCATGTAATCATAAATGTAGGTATGACGATCGGGCTTTTCCCGGTGACCGGATTACCGCTACCGTTTCTCTCCTATGGGGGTTCCGCGTTGCTCAGCAATTTTTTCATGCTGGGTGTGGCGCTGAATCTGATCAGCCACCGACGTGAGTACACCTGAGATGAACGATTCCCAGGTTAATCGCACAATGCTGTTTTCTGAAAATCCTGTTATTGCGGGTTACAGGAATAGCACCTGCTGAGCCATGGTATTACCTGAAACATATTATCATTACAAAAATAGTTTCCCGGGCAATACTGAAAGCCGGTGCTTAAATAACATTTTCAGAAGGACATTCCTTGTGAGCATCGGCAATAATTGTAAATTGTTCCTGTCCGATCATTTAAACCACCTGGTAAACAACTGATAGATAGAGCGTTGCACTACAAATGTGATACAACGCCAAAGCTTTTACGCGCTGATGGATCTGTTACCACGCGCTAATATTTCAGGAGAATTCATGCGAAAACTGACTCTGTATCTGACAACATTACTATTGCTGGCCGGCAATCTGCTGGCTGGTCATTTATCACCGGGACTGGCTCTATTCCTGGATAATATGGCTGAAGAGGAAATGACTACCGCCATGCTGGCAATGAGCGAACAGGCGGATATCGCTACACTTAGCGACCAGTTGCACCGGGCACAGGCACCTCTTGCACAGCGGCATGAACAGGTGGTTTCCCTTTTACAGCAGACGGCATTGACCTCACAGGTAGAACTGCTGGAGGAGCTTGAGGATCTTCAGGAGGCAGGTCTGGTTGTCGGCTGGACCTCACACTGGCTCAGCAATATGGTAGTCGTACGGGCAACTGTTGCTACTGTTCGGCAACTGGCTCTGCGAGCAGATGTAGAACAGGCTGAACTGGATCTTGTGGTAACCATGATTGAACCGGTAGAGATAAACCACGACAAGACTGCACAACGTGACCGTGGTGTGCAGGATGGTGTGGACAATATTGAGGCTGATCGTGTCTGGTACGAGTTGGGAATTTTCGGTGAGACCGCTATTGTTGCAGGTATCGACACCGGAGTCATGGGCACACACAGCTCTTTTGCCACCCGCTGGCAGGGGCATTTCACAACACATGAAGAGGGTTGGCTTGATGTGCTGGGGAACACTTCAGTTCCATCCGATGGTCATGGCCACGGTACTCACACCATGGGAACCATGGTCGGTGCATCTGCTGATACCATTGGTGTTGCACCGGGTGCACACTGGATTGCCACCAATGCGATCAACCAGGGAACCGGTGGCGGGTTCGATAACGATGTCATAGCTTCTCTGGAGTGGGTTTGTGATCCCGATGGCGATCCCGGTACCGTTGACGATATGGCAGATGTTGCCCAGAACAGCTGGGGTGTCAATGAAGGCTTCGGTGGTTACTACGATTGTGACAGCCGCTGGTGGGATGCTATCGACAACTGTGAGGCTGCCGGTACTGTTCTGACCTGGTCTGCGGGCAACGAAGGCCCCGGAGGCACTTCACTGCGGAGTCCGGCCGATCGTGCTGACAGTTATTACAATTGTTTCAGTGTTGGTTCCACTCTGCGTTATCCTCCTTTTACGATTTCAAGTTTCTCCAGCCGGGGACCATCCGGTTGTGGTGGCCCCTATGCCGTCAAACCGGAAGTATGTGCTCCGGGATCTGATATCTACAGCGCTTACAACAACGGTGGCTATACCACAATGAGTGGTACTTCCATGGCTGGCCCTCATGTGGCCGGTGTCGTCGGGCTGATGCGCAGTGCCAATCCCGATGTCGATGTAGAGACAATCAAGCAGGTCCTGATGGACACAGCAATCGATCTGGGTGCTAACGGTGAAGACAATATTTATGGCTGGGGATTTATCGATGCCTACGAGGCCGTACTGGCGGTGATGCAGGGATACGGTACCCTGCAGGGTGTAGTAACCAGCAATGACACCGGTTTACCGATTGCGGGAGCACTGGTGCGTAATATTGATGGTCTGCAGGCAGACAATACAGATGACGATGGTGAGTATCAGTTGTATCTGCCTTCAGGAACATACACGATAGAGTACAGCGCTTTCGGTTATTACAGTGAAAGCGAAATGATAGATGTTCCGGAAGATGTCATCACCATTAATAAAGCACTATCACCGGCATCTACTGCAACTTTGCATGGCCATGTATACGATCCGGATGGTGAGCCGATGAACGGTGCACAGGTCAGCGTACTGGATACGCCGCTCGAACCGGTAATGACTGATGAGAGCGGTTACTATACACTGGATATGCCTGTCGGCGCTATCTATACAGTTCGCGCCTGGTCAGCCGGCTGGGGCGCCAGTCAGTATACTATCGAATTCTCTGAGGAGATGATACTGGACTTTACCCTGATCGAGCTCACACTCGAGGATTTTGAGAGCGGAGATTTCTCACTTTTCCCCTGGGAGATGAGTGGCAATGCAGACTGGATCATGGATAGCAATCCTTATGAAGGAGAATGGTGTGCTGAATCAGGAAATATCGGTGATAACCAGACATCCACAATAAGTGTGGATCTGACTGTTACAGCTGCCGGTGACATCTCTTTTCAGTACAAGGTATCATCCGAAGCAAACTACGACTTTCTCCGGTTCTATATTGATGGCAGCGAACAGGCTGGCTGGTCCGGAAATGTAGCCTGGTCTGAGTTCAGTGCGGCGGTAGATGCAGGTGAGCACACTTTCAGCTGGAGCTATACCAAGGATTACTCTGTAAGCAACGGTGGCGACTGCGGCTGGGTTGATTATATTGTATTCCCACCGACCGGACCACCGCCAATGCCTGATATCATTGTCGAACCAGCTTCATTTGCCCTGACACTCGATCAGGGTGAACTGCAGGTGGATCCGTTGACCATTTACAATGATGGTGAGGGAGTCCTTGCGTATACAGTAGAAGTATCGCAGGGTACGCGGCAGACATCCGTGCCACATCTGGAACTGCAGCCTGGCGAACCGGATCCCCGTCCTGCACAGGATGGCCGCGATCAGGGTGGCCCGGATGGTTACGGACACCTCTGGATCGACAGCGACGAAGCGGGTGGGCCCGTTTTCAACTGGGTTGAGATCAACAGTACAGGTAATCAGTTGCCCCCTGTAGATGACGATTGCTGGGGTCCATTTACTCTCGGCTTCGACTTCGATTTCTACGGTGTGGTTTATGATGGTGTGTACATTTCGACCAATGGCCTGCTTTCATTCACTTCCGACAGTGATGCTCACACCAATCAGGGGATACCGGACAGTGCTGAACCCAACTGCCTGATTGCTCCCTTCTGGGACAACCTGAATCCCGTTACCGGTGGTGCGGTGTATTACATGGTCGACCAGGTAAACCAGCGATTCATTGTTGAGTGGGATGGAGTTAATCATTTCTATAACACCAACCCGGAGACTTTCCAGGTTATACTCAATGCTGACGGGACAATTCTCTTCCAGTACCTGGAGGTCTCACTCTCTTCAGGTTGTACAGTTGGGATAGAAAATCAGAATGGAACTGATGGGTTGCAGATATCATTTAACAGCAATTATCTGCATGACGACCTGGCGATCCTTATCACAGAGAGCATTGTCAGTCCCTGGCTATCTGTTTCCCAGGATGCTGGCAGCGTGCCGCCTTTCAATCAAGATCAGCTGGAAGTCACCTTTGATGCGGGTGAGTTGCCGAATGGTTCATACAACGGATACATCCTGATCAACTCCAACGATCCGGATCAGGGTTCGCTGGAGATACCGGTAGCGCTGGAAATCGGCTGGCTGGATGCAGTCGACGATCTGACAGTTTTCGTCAGCGGTGGCAATCTGATGCTCCAGTGGAGTCCGGTACCCGGAGCCGTCTACTATACCGTCTGGAGCTGTTCTGAGCCGCATGGTGAGTACACACAGATCGATACTACCACCGATTGCAGCTGGTTCCAACCGCTTGAGGGCGGACAGCAGTTCTTCCGTGTGGTAGCAGTAAACTGATTCAAACAGGGGCACGACTTTGTCGTAGCCCTGTTTGAATCCCGCACATTCAGCTGACACTGAAGCATCAGTGCAGCTGATGTGCTGGCCAATAACAGCTTATAAAATACTGAACCCCGTTCCTCAACAATGAGGACGGGGTTTTTGTATACAGGGATGCTGTGGTCGACAGTTTCCTACTCCACAATAACCAACCGCCCCTCCCGCAACGGCTCCTGACGCCCCTCCAGATAGAGCTCCAGCTCATCACCGATAGCTGCTACTTTACCCCGGGCTATCTCTGTTACCGGTTTGTCCTGCCTGTCATCCATTAGTATCACTTCACGTCCGATTACCAGAGAGCGTTCTCGATAGAAGTCCAGTAACTGTTTTACATTGCCTGTTGTCAGAAGCTGATAATCATGAGCCAGATGCCTGACGAGGGAATTGAAAACTGCAGCAGTTGTCAGAGTATCACCAGAGGGGAGCAGGGTGCGAAGTGAACCGGTACGTGGCACAGAGGGAGTTGCCGGCAGATCCGGGGCTGATTGGACATTGAGACCGATTCCCAATACAGCTGCAGTCAGTGTATCCCCCTGTGTCTGTGTACGGGCCAGTACACCACCCACTTTTCTGTCACAGAGAAGGAGATCGTTAATCCACTTGATACCAGCCGGTGAGCCCGCACTGAATTCATCAATGGCGCGTAGAGTAGAAACGGCGGCCAGCAGTTGAAAAGCGGGTCCCAGCCCTCTTGTGGGGAATTCCGGAGACAGCAGACAGGTAAGATGCAGGTTTCCCGGCAGCGCGGTCCAGCTGCGCTCGTGCCAGCCATGAAACCGCTCTCCGGTACGTGCTGCGCAGATTATGCCCGCTCCCCGTTTTGTCAGTGGTGGTGAAGGCCAGGGCAGATCGAAGTGAGACCGGCTGGCGTGGTTGACAACGAAAAGTCCCTCCCAGCATGCCGGTGCACTCAACTCACCGTGATACAATCGATCAGTGTGATACAATTGCTTACTGAACTGCAACCATGAGTTCTCGAAAGACGACGGCAGACCCTCCCACCAGTCAGGTTCTCCCGGCAACTCCTGCTTTCCAAGCAACTCCTGCTTTCCAAGCAACTCCTGCTTTCCAAG
>CAZCRT010000011.1:0-39364 GCA_964501185.1 uncultured Bacteroidia bacterium | reverse complement strand
GCAACTCCTGCTTTCCAAGCAACTCCTGCTTTCCAAGCAACTCCTGCTTTCCAAGCAACTCCTGCTTTCCAAGCAACTCCTGCTTTCCAAGCAACTCCTGCTTTCCAAGCAACTCCTGCTTTCCAAGCAACTCCTGCTTTCCAAGCAACTCCTGAGCAGCAGTGATACAATCCGTTATAACCAGCACTTATACTCCACAATCGTTTGTAATTCCGGTAGCCTGCTAACAGAAACTTCTTAAGTACTGTCAGGGCAGAGTCGATAACAATCATTATGGTGATTATTATAACATTCTGGCTGAGCTTGAAGTTGCTCCTTGCTGACAGAATCGGTATATTGTACGAAATAACAGTGCCCGATTTTTGTAATGCTATAAAGCATACCAACAAAATACCAACCATTCTTAAACAGCTTCGTGGCTGCCCTATTGCATTGCATGCAACAGGTGGCTGAAGCGCTAACAGGAGATTGAAATGAAAAATCTGTTCACAATTATGATCAGCACCTTGCTGATGACCACCAGTTTACTGGCAGGCAGACTGTCCAGCGGACTGGAACTTTACCTGGCGGACATGCATGATGATGACATGGTCACCGTAATGCTGGCCATGCAGGAGCAGGCGGACATCGCCACGCTAACTGACCAGTTGGATCGTGCAGAGGCCCCTATGTCGGAACGCCACTACCTGGTGATGAATGCGCTGCAACAGACTGCAGCAAGTTCCCAGGTAGACCTGCTATCCGATCTGGAATCACTGCGCGCTCAGGATACAGTAGAAGGCTGGACCTCTTACTGGCTCAGCAACATGGTGATTGTGCGTGCCACTGTAACTACAGTACGTCAGCTTGCTGCCCGTCCTGATGTTGAGCAGGCTGAAGTCAACCTGGTAATCCAGTCTATTGATCCTGTGTCTATTGACACCGAAAAATCCTCCCAATCTACACGAGACCTCCAGGAGGGTGTGGACAACATCGAAGCCGATCGTGTCTGGGACGAGTTGGGTGTAACAGGTGAGAACGCCATCGTAGCTGGAATTGATACCGGTGTGATGGGCAGTCATGAAGCCTTTGCTGATCGTTGGCAAGGCAACTTCGAGCCAGACTCAGAAGGATGGCTCGATGTACTCGGCAGCTCATCTATTCCCAGCGACAGTCACGGTCATGGCACACATACGATGGGGACTATGGTCGGTTCTCTTGAATCAGGTATCGGTGTAGCTCCCGGCGCCAGATGGATCGCTACCAATCCGATCAACCAGGGTGCCGGTGGTGAATTTGACAATGATATCATAGCAGCGCTGGAATGGGTCTGTGATCCGGACGGCAATCCAGGTACCGTGGATGATATGGCTGATGTCGCCCAGAACAGCTGGGGAGTCCATGAGGGTTTCAGCGGTTACTACGATTGTGACAGCCGCTGGTGGGTTGCCATCGACAACTGTGAAGCGATGGGTACGGTTCTGACCTGGTCTGCAGGTAACGAGGGAACTTCAGGGCTGCGCAGCCCGGCAGACCGTGCTACTACTCCTTACAACTGCTTCAGCGTGGGTTCCACACTGCGTTATCCACCATTTACAATCAGCAGTTTTTCCAGCCGTGGCCCCTCAGGTTGCGGTGGCCCCTATGCTATGAAACCTGAGATCTGTGCACCCGGCAGCGATATTTACAGCGCTTACAATAACGGTGGCTATACCACGATGAGTGGTACTTCGATGGCTGGCCCGCATATCGCAGGTGTGGTAGCCTTGATGCGCAGTGCCAACCCGAATATTCCTGTAGATAACATCAAGCAGATACTGATGGATACTTCGATCGATCTGGGTGTTGCTGGAGAAGACAACACCTATGGCCATGGCTTTGTGGATGCATATGAAGCTGTGCTGGCAGTGATGGAAGGCTATGGTACTGTACAGGGTACGGTAACCAGCAGTGCGACCGGATTGCCGATCGCAGAAGCACAGGTTGCCAACATTGCCGGGCCACAGAGTACCGCCACCGATATCGATGGTAGTTACCAGATGTACCTGGAAGCAGGCACCTACACATTTGAGTACAGCGCTTTTGGTTACATAACTGATACCGCTCCAGCCAATGTTCCTGAGGATGGTGTTGTAACCGTTAATATGGTATTGACACCAGGCCCGGCCGCCACACTCAGCGGCTATGTCTACGATCCGGATGGCCTGCCGATGAGTGGAGCAGAGGTCAGCGTACTGGATACTCCGATACCACCGGTCTACACCAACGGCTCCGGCTATTACACTGTTGATATGCCCACCGGCGCGGTTTACGATGTGCGTGCCTGGTCTGCCGGCTGGGGTGCCGATATGCAGACAATCAACTTCACAGGCAATATGACACAGGATTTCTACCTCATCGAGCTGGTGCTGGAGGACTTCGAGAGCGGTAACTTCAATGTCTTCCCATGGGAAATGAGTGGCAACGCCCCCTGGATAATCAACACCAGCGCTTACGAAGGAACTTACTGTGCTAAATCTGGTGATATCGGGGACAATCAGAATTCTGTTATGAGTCTGGACCTCAATGTCACAGCTCCCGGTGATATCTCCTTCCAGTATAAGGTATCCTCCGAAGCGAATTACGACTACCTCCGTTTCTATATCGATGGCAGCGAACTGGGAAGCTGGGACGGTGAGCAGGGCTGGGCTGAATTCACCTATGCGGTCAGTACCGGTGAACACACATTCACCTGGGAATATGATAAGGATTACTCGGTCAGTAACGGCGACGACTGCGGCTGGATCGATTACATAATCTTCCCACCGATCGGTGCCCCCCCTGTTCCGGAAATTGCAGTTTCCCCTGCGCTATATGATGTAGTTCTGGAACCGGGTGGTATTACCGTGGAACCGCTGGATATTGAAAACAGTGGTGATGGTGAATTGAGCTACTCGATTCTTGTGACTACCAACAGCGAACCTACCAGTGTACCTTACCTCGAACTGCGCAAAGGTGAAGCAGATCCCCGCCACGGACAGGCTCCGCGTGACCAGGGCGGCCCGGACGGTTACGGTAATTACTGGATTGACAGTGATGAAGCCGGTGGCCCCGTTTATAACTGGGTTGAAATCAATGGTGTCGGCACCAGTCCCGGAAGTGCTGATGACGGCAACTACGGTCCATTCAGTCTCGGATTCGACTTCGACTTCTACGGCACTACTTACGATGCGGTTCGCATCTGTACCAACGGTTTTCTCTCATTCACCTCATCTTCAGCCCCTTATACCAATCAGGGTATCCCGACCAGTGGTGATCCTGATGCTGTAATTGCTCCCTTCTGGGATGACATTGATGTAGGCAGCGGTGGGGTGATTTACTACTATGCTGACGCGGCCAACCAGCGCTTCATCGTCGAGTGGGATGGAACACATCATTATCCGAGCGGTAACCCGGAAACCTTCCAGGTTATTCTCAACGCTGACGGTACTATTCTCTATCAGTATCACACTGTCGCCCTGAACAACAGCTGCACGGTTGGTATTGAGAACCAGAATGGAAACGATGGTTTGCAGATCGTCTTCAACTCTGCTTATCTGCACAACGGTATGGCGATCCTGATCACCAACGATCTATCCGATCCCTGGCTGTCGGTCTCACCGATGGGTGGCACGGTTGCACCTTATGGTAATACACAGCTGGATGTCACCTTTGACGCCACTGAACTGACAGAGGGTGTTTACACCGGTAGTGTGACTGTCAACTCGAACGATCAGGATGAAGCTTCAATCCTGATTCCGGTGACACTCACCGTAGGTTCAATAACCCTTGAACCGGTTCATCTGGATATCGAAATCAATGGCAGTAATGCCATACTGAGTTGGGAGGCCGTAGCAGGTGCAACCTACTACAAGGTGTACGAATCGCTGGAGCCCTACGGTACTTATTACTATCTGGGTACAACCGGAAGCATCAGTTTCCCGGTTCCGGCAACTGCCGATAAACGGTTCTACCATGTGGTAGCCGGAAACTGAAAGCTGATGAATGATTCAGCTGAAAGCTGGATCAGCATCAGCAACTGCCCATGCAGCTTACACCGATGACGGTGCAGCTGATAGGCAGGCAGTTAAAACAAAAACCCCGCACCTCTGAGATGAGGGCGGGGTTTTGCATATAGATATTGTGTGACGTTTACACGCCTACTTTCTCAACCACCTTTTAACCGCTTCTTCCCAACCACCGCCGCTTTCCTCAACTACAGTGAATTCCTGTCGCAGCTCTTCCGGGGAGTTTTCAACCACATAGCTTTCTCCCGCCCAGCGCAGCAGGTCGAGATCGTTGTAATCATTTCCCAGCGCCAGCGTATTTGAGCGTGTGATGTTAAGCCGCTCTGCCAGCCAGGCGCAGGCACTGGATTTGGTGGTGTCCGGTGGATAAACTTCAACCCAGACCGACCGGTCATCAAGTGGTGAAGTTGCGCGGACGATTTTCAGCGGTGCGAGTTCCTCCTGTAGCTGCTGCCAGACAGCTGCCTCAGGATTATCAGGTGAGATTGCAATCAACTGGCAGGCCTCACCAGGTGTTTTGCCATCCAGTGGTTCAGTGTAACCCCGGTACAGATCCAGGCGTCTGTTGAAATCGGGATTGTCGTTACCGGTTGCATGCCAGTGAAAACGATGGTTGTCCGGGATGGGGGCGTGCACCATGAAGTCCAGCTTCAACTGCTGCAACAGTATTATCGTTCTGGTTACCAGTTCGGCAGGAATAACCCGTTTACGCAGCAGTTTCTGCTCCTGCCAGTCCATCACACCGGCGCCTGCCGAAAACACCAGAAAGTCGATCGGAAAATTCTTCTGCAGGACGCGACGTGCCGAGAAGAGGGAGCGGCCGGTAGCTATCACCCGGGGAATGCCCCGTTCCGCCAACAGTGCAAAGGCGGCCAGATCTGCTTCTGAAACGACTCCGTTGCCCTGGAGCAGGGTACCGTCCAGATCACTGATAGCAAGGCCTGGATACGAGGTTGAGGTTTGTCGTGTCATGTTTTAAGATAGCAGCTTCCATATGCTTTACAACGGCAATTTCCTGAAGGAAGCGCGGCAAAAATCTCCCCGGCTACTGCCTGAGTTCCAAACTTGCCAACTATGCAATTGACGGACTGACAAAGCCTTAGCGTTAAGCTCATCTATTTCCCAATGTGGCATATCATTTGCCTTACCAGAATTGGATAAAATGGGTGCCGGGAACTGACAACAACTGCGGAGTGCAGTGATGGTTACAAAAAACAGTATCGACGAAACGATCCTGCCGCTGTTGAATCGGAGTATGGATGCGTTCACAATGCGACAGAAGGCGATAGCCAACAACGTTGCGAATGCTGAAACCCCGGGATATCAGCGCGTTGAGGTGGAATTCGAAGAGCATCTGCGGGAAGTCCTGCGTAAACATGATCAGGTGCTGAACAGGACCGATCCGGATCATCTTCCAGATCCCCGGGAGGTTGAGAACATTCGGGTAGTTATGCGAGATGTTCCGCTGAGTGAATCAGATGGCAGTGGTATCAACGGCGTGGATATTGATCAGGAAATGGCGAGTCTGGCCAAGGCGCTGCTCGCTTTTCGCTTTTCATCCCGTATGACCAGAAATGAGTTTGACCTGTTGCGCAAAGCGATCACCGGCAACAGTTACTAGAGGTAGTTATGATTTCTGACCTGAAACAGAACACATCTTTTCAGCATCTGAATATTTCCGCGAGTGGCCTGGTGGCGCAGCGTCAGCGTCTCGATGCGATTTCCCGTAATCTGGCCAATCTGCAGACAACCAGGACAGAGGAGGGTGCCCCCTATCGGCCACTGGTCACTACATTCAGTGAAGAAACGGTTGCTTCCTTTAACGAATTGCTTTCTCAGCAACAGCTGCAATTACAGACGACTGACAGTGCCCATCTCCTGCCTGATCTGGACTCTGCTTTGAACAATCAGCTGGCAGGGGTACAGGCGCAGGTAGTTGAAGCAGATCGTCCACCCCGTCTGGAGTACGACCCGGATCATCCCGATGCAAATGCGGAGGGCTATGTATCCTATCCCGATATCAATGTAGTAGAAGAGATGTCGCAACTGGTGCTGGCTACCAGAGCATACGAAGCTAATGTGACCGCCATGAAGGCGGGCAAGGATATGGCGCTGAAGGCACTTGAGATATAAGGAGTCTGTAATGAAGATAGATCCCGCAGCTCGACTGATGGAAATGGCACCGGCACAACAGATGACATTACGCATGCCATCCGGAAGTGACAGGCCGCTTATTGATGAGAATCAGCAGACTGCAGAGGGTAGCTTTGGTAAGGTGCTGCACGATTTCATCAACAATGTAAATCAGCAGCAGATCGAGAAAGATGAAACTACCGCCCGTTTTCTGGCGGGCGAAATCACGGACGTTCACACCGCAATGGTTGCGATGGAGAAGGCCAACATCAGTTTCCAGTTCATGATGGAAGTACGCAATAAACTGATGGAAAGCTATCGCGAAGTAATGCGGATGCAGGTATAGAAAGAGACCCTCGCAGGAGCAATCATGGCAGATAAACTGAAACAGCAGCTGCAATCAATTCTGGAAAAGTGGACCAGTATGGCTGGACGTCAGAAGATGATCCTGGCTGGTGGTGTGATCGGCGGCATAGCAATCGTAGCGTTGATTCTGGTCTGGGCTTCCCGTCCTGATTTTGGTGTCCTCTACAGTGGATTAGCGCCGGAAGAAGCCGGTTCTGTGGTGGAATATCTCCAGGGTGAGAACATAGACTATCAGCTGACACACGGTGGCAGCACAGTACTGGTACCAAGACGGCAACTATATGAGACCCGTATTGGAATCGCAGGCAAGGGAATTGTAAGCGGTGCGGTCAAGGGATACGAGTTGCTGGATGAGCAGAGTACACTGGGACAATCGGAGCGTTACCAGAAGCTTGCCCAGAAACGTGCTCTGGAGGGTGAGCTGGCCCGTACCATCAGCAGCTTGAGGGCGGTAAAGAGAGCCTATGTCAAGATTGTGCAACCGGAGCCGAATCTGTTTGCTGACGAGAGCATGAAGACAACTGCTGCTGTAACACTGGAACTGGCAGGAAGTGGTTTTCTCGATCGAGGCCAGATTGATGGAATAACCCGAATGGTTGCCGGTAGCGTGGAAGGATTGAGCCCTGCGGATGTAACAATTATCGATACTTATGGCAATATGCTCAGTGAAACAATGGACGACAATACAGCACTCGGGATATCCAGCCAGCAGCTGAAGATGAAACGGCTGGTCGATGACTACTATTCGCAGCGTGCGCAACGTCTGCTGGACAGGGTAGTGGGGAACCAGCGTTCAGTTGTACAGGTTGCTACAGAGTTGGACTTCGCCCGCATTGAGAGGACTACTGAGAGCTATGACCCGGAAGCGCAGACAATCCGCTCCGAGGAACGACTGGAGAACAGTGAGATTACCCAGGATACAACTCAGGTGACAAACGAAAGCTCCATCAGCAATTACGAAGTCAACCGTTCGGTGGAGCATCTGATCAGCGAAGTCGGAAATATCTCGCGCCTGTCAGTATCACTTGCCGTTGATGGCCACTGGGAAGAAGCAGCTGATGGCGGAGAACCACAATTTATTCCACGCAGCAGCAGTGAGCTGGAAGCGCTGAGCGAGATCGTCAAGAGCGCCGTTGGATTCAATACCGACAGGCAGGATCAGATCACTGTCCGTTCTGTTCCCTTCGATCATACGCAACAGCTGGAGGAAGCAGGTATGCTGCTGCGGTTGCAGGACGCTTTCCTTTACAGTGATCTGCTGAAAAAGGGTTTGCTGCTGGCAGGTGTGATCATGCTTTTTCTGCTTTTGCGTTCCGGCCTCAGAAGCACGACACAGGTGCTGACGGAACGGTTAGAACGGGAAGAGGCTGAAGAAGCTGATGCACCGGAGTATGGGACGAGAGCAGCACCCGGTACAGCTTTGCAGGTTGAGCAACCCCCGCTCACCGATGAGGAGAAGGAGTACCGCCTGCTGCAGGATCAGGTTCTGCAGTTTACGGAGAACAATCCTGAAGACGCCATCAGGTTATTACGCACCTGGTATGTTAACACGGAGCAGTCATGAACGATTATGCCGGTTTAACCGGCCTGCAGAAGGCAGCACTGATGATGCTGGCGCTGGGCCGCGCCCCCTCCGTTGCTCTCTTCAAACAGATGAGTGAACAGGAAGTGGAGATGTTGACAGCGGAAATCGTAAAACTGGGTTATGTGCCGAGTTCCTTTACACGCCAGGTAACCAGTGAATTCCGCGAGATGATGCAGGCTCATGAATACCTCGAGGAGGGTGGCTTTAATTATGCCAAGACAATTCTTGAAAGTGCACTGGGTGAAAAAGAATCGGAAAGCATGCTGAAGAGAGTCAAGAGTCTGATGCGGGTGCGCGGGTTCCGGATGCTGAAGGATGTTGACGCCAATCAGCTACTAACCTTCCTGCAGAAAGAACATCCCCAGACCGTGACACTCGTATTGACGCAGTTGTCAACTGCTCAGGCTGCTTCCATCCTGCAGGAGCTGCCGGAGGAGTTGCAATCTGATATCATTAAACGCTTGAGTCGAATGGAACGGGTTAATCCAGATACAATTCGAGTACTTGAGGGTGTGCTGGAATCCCGCGTTGATCTCACCCAGGGAGTATCAAAACTGGGTGGTGTCAAGGCTGCTGCTGAAATCCTCAACATGGTTGGTGCCAGCACAGAGAAAACGATCATTTCAGAGCTGACGCAGTCAGAACCGCTGATGGCAACCGAAATCAAGAATCTGATGTTTGTATTCGAGGATATCATCAACCTGGATGATCGCTCTATCCAGAAAGTCCTGAAAGAGGTAGACAGCAAAGAACTGGCACTTGCACTCAAGGTTTGCTCTGATGAAGTAAAGGGCAAGATCCTGGCCAATATGTCTTCGCGTGGTGCTGAGATGATTGAGGAAGAGCTGGAATTCATGCCACCGGTTCGTCTGAAGGAAGTTGAAGAAGTACAGCAGAAGATCGTCGATATCATCCGTCGACTGGAAGAAGAAGGCCAGATAATACTGCTCAAGGGTGAAGACGAACAGCTGGTTTGATCAGTTAAAGGACAGCACTGACGATGCGTATCATTAAACGGGATAAGATAACGTCATCTTCCGCGCTTGAAGGCGGGATCACGACTGAACTGGTCGAGGTTGTTACCGATCAGCAGCGTGCAGAACAGCAACGTGACAGATTGCGAAGTGATCTGGAATGCGACCTGTTGCGTGGTAACAACAAACGGTTGGAGCGAAAAGTCAAGACGCTGGCCCTGGAATTGGACAGTGCTGCAGGTGCGGTTGTGTCTGCTGAAAAGGCAGCTCATGCCGCTGGTGTACAGGAGGGAATTGAGAAGGGAATCCGTCAGGGTAAGACTGCCACTGAGGAGATGTTGCATTCATTACGCGATCTGCTGGCAGAAGCACACCTGCATCGTCAGGAGCTGGTAGCGAATAGTGGCAAACAGGTTGTGGAGCTGGCAACCAGTATGGCACGGTTGCTGGTAGGTGAGGTGTTTCACCTGAGACCGGAAACATTGATCGAGTTGATAGAACGCCTGCTGGATGAATACGCAAACGCTGCTCCCTTCACGATATCTCTGAATCCGCTCGATCTGGAAATGCTGAAGCGGGCTGGTTTCATGGATCGCCTGTCAGAAATTCGTGTGGAACTGGTGGAAGCACCTGAAATTCCACGTCATCAGTGCCGGGTTGAAATGGCGCAGGGATTGGTAGAACTGGGAGAACAGCAACTGGAAGTGATAAAAGCAGCCATGATCGAACAGCTTGAGGTCGCGAAATGAGCAGATTGCCCTGGATGCTCTGGCAGGAGCGGTTGGCAGTCATGTCCACCATAGCTGTCACCGGTATCGTCAAACGGCTGGCGGGGCTGGTGATTGAGTCGCGTGGCCCGAGAGGAGCCGTCGGGGATCTCTGCAACATTCAGCTGCGCAGCGGGGAACTGGTCCCTGCTGAGATAATCGGGTTTTCAGGTGAATTGACACGTCTCTTTCCACTCACCCGCCTGCAGGGAGTGGCGGCAGGAGATCTGGTCTACCATGTCAGCCGGGGGCAGTGGGTTCATGCCGGACGCAGCATGCTGGGCCGTGTACTGGATGGTTCGCTGGAACCGATTGATGGCAAGGGAGACCTCTTCACCCGTCATCGTGCACAGGTGAAAAATGAACCACCCGGCCCCATGGAAAGAAAACGTATCACGGAAGTGTTACCCACCGGTATCCGGGCGCTGGATGGATTGCTGACAGTTGGCAAAGGGCAGCGTCTCGGTATATTTTCAGGTTCCGGTGTGGGTAAGTCGGTGCTGCTTGGCATGCTGGCCCGTTACGCCAGCTCTGATGTAAATGTGATAGCCCTGATTGGTGAGCGTGGCCGTGAAGTTAAGGAATTTGTGGAAAAGGTTCTCGGCCCGGAAGGCCTGACCCGCTCTGTTGTCGTGGTGGTTACCTCAGATCAACCGGCACTGGCCAAAATACATGGTGCCTGGGCGGCAACTGCGGTAGCAGAGTTTTTTCGTGATCAGGGTAAGGATGTACTGTTGATGATGGACTCCGTCACCCGTTTTGCCATGGCACAGCGTGAAGTGGGGCTGGCGCTCGGTGAACCGCCAACCACTAAGGGGTATACTCCTTCGGTATTTGCCATGCTTCCGGGATTGCTGGAGCGTTCCGGCACTTCATCCAGTGGAACCATAACCGGTTTCTACAATGTGCTGGTAGATGGTGACGACATGATGGATCCGGTAGCTGATGCAGTACGGTCGATTCTGGATGGACATATCGTTCTCTCCAGGAAACTGGCAGTTGCAAATCACTATCCGGCTATTGACCCGCTGGAGTCAATATCGAGAGTAATGATAGATGTTGTCACTCAGGAACATCAGGAGCGGGCCCGCAGGGTATTGGGCCTGATGGCAACCCACCGTGAAGCAGAGGACCTGATACATATCGGTGCTTATGTGAAAGGCAGCAGCGCTGAAATTGACCAGGCGGTGGATCGTTATCCGGCAATCAGGAACTTCCTGCGGCAGGATCTGCAGGAGCACAGTGATTTTAAACAAACTGAACAGCAGCTTCAGCAGTTGATCTCATGAAACGGTTTCGCTTCAGACTCAAGCGTGTGTTACAGCTGCGTGAGCAGGTGGAAAAACAGAAGCAACAGGAACTGGCAGTGGAGATGCAGAAGGAACTACGCCTGAGACAGCGTCGTAGCTGGCTGGCCGGTCAGATCGAACGGTATTATCAGAAATTGCGGGATCAGAAGAGCGGTGTCTTCAGGCCTGCCACACTGCAGGGGCTGTACAACCATCTGGCTTCTCTGGAGCGTCAACAGAGTGATGCCGGGAGTCAACTCGCCGACCAGCAGGAGCAGACAGCTCAGAAACGTGATGAGCTGATTGCCGCATCCCGGCAGCGTCGTTTGCTGGAACTGGTACGGGAACGGAGAATTCAGGAATATCAGGAGGAGTTAAAACGGGAGGAGGCTGTGCTCGCTGATGAGATGGCCGGTACCCGCTTCCTCTGGCGACAAAGAGAAGGGCAGTAGTATGGCTGACGAAAAACAGCGGACTGACGAGCAGGTACCGGATGAGAGCGGCAGCGAAACAAAAGGTGCTCCCCTCTGGCTGATAGCAGTGATAGCGCTGGTCGGTATTGCGGGGATATCTGGCACCATGTTCTTTCTCCTGGATCATGTGCGCCAGACATACGTGATACCGTACTACCAGATGCTATACAACTGGGAAGAGCGGGCTGACAGTCTTACGGCAGCTGCTGCGGCTGGTGTACCACCGGAAATGGTCCACGAGATCGAACTGTTTCGAGATCGGAGTGACTCACTGACCACACTGGCCGGTCAGCACAACCGGCATATCGAAGAGCTGGAAGGGCAGGTAGAGGTTTTTGAACAGGAACAGCAACAGCTCACCAGTAAGGATATAAAGAGGCTGGCCGGTATCTTCGGAGCCATGAAAGCACCCCGTGCTGCCTCAATTATGATCAACATGGATCAGGAGACTATTGTTGAGATCCTGATGCTGATAAACCAGAGAAACGCCGCCAAAATAATGGCCGCCATGCCAACTGAGAAAGCTGCCGCCATTGCACGGCAGATCCAGCGCAGAGCGGAAGCCAGCAGCGGAGGCAGCTAGAGTGGTAGAACCAGCAGGAAATAATGAGATAGCAGTTGCGAATCACAAACGCCAGCAGGCGGCCGGGAAAGAAAAGCCGGAAACAGCTGTAACAGAACAGGCATCTGCCTTCGTATCACATCTACGTTTCATGCTGCCTGCAGCGAACCTGATAAAGGATCGTGCCAAGACTGAAGCAGCTCTGGAAGAGAAGCAGCCACCACCGGTAGACACACCGGCAGAACGGCATTCAAAGCAGGATCAGGGCAAAGAAAGACTCGAAAAAAACAATGAACAGCCTCAGGCTACGGCACTGAAACCGCAAACTGTGAATAAACGGGGATTTGTCAGTATCAAACTTGCACAGGATCAATGGTTGCCACAGCACAAGCTGGATGTTGACCGCAGCATTTTTTCACCTGATGGGAAAAATGAGACTCAAGCGGTGCAGCAGTCACGAGCTCCTTTGATGGCTACAGTACAGGCCAGGAATATCAACGAGTTGTTGCAGGGCCTTTCCGGACGTATCCGGGTGATGTCACAGCAGGGTATTCAACGGGCCCGCCTGCAGCTGGATCCACCGGAACTGGGACGAATAGCTCTGGAGCTGGAGTCAAAAGGGAACCAGTTGAAGCTGCATGTGGTCACCGAACGGGTGCAGGTTCAGGAGCAGCTGCAGCTCTGGCTGGATCAATTGAAGGAAAACCTGAAGCTGGCTGGAGTGGATTTTGAGCATGTAGAAGTAGAGGTGCAGACACAGGCACAATCGGATGATACCGATTTCAGCAGCTGGTTACAGACACCGGTTACTATCGACGATGATAGTCAGGAACTGATCACCAGCCAGACATTGCAGGAACGCAGCTTCGGTTATAACACCTTTGAGATGCAGGGATAGATAAAAAAGGCTGCGATCAAAGATAGAGGAGGAATAATGGACTATGGTATTCTACCGATAACAGACAGTCGGTCCACTGTTAACCTGACTGAAAATAACGAACAACAGGTAATGGGAAAAGATGACTTCCTCCGTATGCTGGTGACACAGTTAAACAACCAGGATCCACTTAATCCGATGGATGGTCAGGAGTTCGCCGCTCAGCTGGCACAGTTCAGTTCGCTGGAGCAGCTTTCCCAGATAAATGACAATCTCGACCTCTCCCTGCAGAGTGACCTGCTGCTCTCGCAATCGATAGCCAACAATATGGCCGTGGGTTTGATCGGGCGTGAGGTACTGGCGCTCGGTAACAGCCTCAATGGAACTGAATCGGAAATACACTTCCAGCTATCCCGGGAGGCAACAGCCGTAACCGTAGAGATTCGTGATACAGAGAACAACCTGGTACGCACACTGGAGGGAAGCAGTCTGGAGTCAGGTATTCAGACATTCGACTGGGATCAGAGGAATCAGGAGGGTGTCCGTGTGAGCGAGGGTGAATACACTTTTACAGTCACTGCTACAGACACCGGCGGTGGCCTGGTTGAGGTAATCCCACTGCGTCAGTTCCATGCTTCCGGTGTGGTTTATGAGAATGGCAATCCCTGGTTGCTGGGTGGTGGTGACAGGGTTTCCTTCGCTGACATAGTACAGGTAATGGAGGTTGATGGACCAACCTCACCTGACCTGCCGGATATTCAGAATCCGCTGAGGGAATGGAACGTACTCGATTAAGAGCAAAATGAGATAACTGCTTTAAGAGCAGGCAAAGAGAGGAAGCCGATCATGATGCGATCACTAAGAAGCGGTATCAGCGGGATGTTGAATCATCAGCTCAAACTGAATGTGACAGCAAACAATATCGCTAATGCCAATACCAATGGCTTCAAACGGAGCCGGGTTACTTTCGGGGATATGTTGTCGCAGACCATTCGTGACGCTACCCGCTCACATGGAGAATTTTCCGGGACAAATCCAATGCAGATCGGATTGGGGGTGGGTACCGCCTCTATCGATACAATATTCGAACAGGGTAGCCTGGAATCTACCGGCCAGTTGACCGATCTGGCTTTGCAGGGGGATGGATTTTTCGTGGTCAAGGATGGTGTTGACCTGACCTACACAAGGGCTGGGGCCTTCCAGGTTGACAGCGAAGGCTGGCTGCTGGGGCAGGGGGGTGTCGGTAATCTGCAGGGAGTAGTTGCGGATGCTGATGAGATTCTGCCAGCAGCGGCAAATCTGCAGAACCTCAAGCTGCCACTTGCAGAAAAAACAGCGGCCCGGGCAACCACCACCGTCGATCTGCAATGCAATCTCAATGCTGATGCCAGCGATTCGGTTGTTTCCTTCAACACAATTGAGGGCGCGACCACCGGCATTACTTCCATTTACGGTACCGCTACCAGCGGTATTGGAGGTACCCATCTGCTTACAATCACCGGGGAAAACTCTACCCGTAGCCGTATAACCGGTAACAACAGTACCGGGGGACAGCTGACCGGTGAGTTGGTGCTTACCGAACTGGGAGTAACTGATATCGACGGTTTGTCTGTTGCTCGTGATAGTGGAGACCCGCTGCAGATCAGCGGTATTACCCTGGATTCGACACTGAATGAGTTGTTGGATGCGCTGAATAACCAGACCGATGGTATCAGTTTTTCACTGCTGGAGGGTGAGTTAACTGTTGTACGGGAGCACTACGGTGATGGCGCTCTCTACAATGTTGAGTTGACCCAGGGTGAGAATGCGGATCTGCTGCAGGTGCTGACCGGGAGCACTGCACTTCGTGCCGATAATGGTACCGCTTCCACACTGGAAGCTACCGATACATTTACTGCCTGGGACGGTACTCAGTTCACAGCGGTTGCTGTTGAGCTGGGCTCATCGTCAGCCGGAGATGGCAGAATAAACAATCTGATTAACCTCGGTGGTGGTGGAATCACGGCTGTTGCTGCAAACGGCCTGGAAGCGGGCACTACGGTTTTCGACACTGCCCGGACTGAGCACACTACTGCAATCGATGTTTACGACAATCAGGGTGAACGTCATACCCTGAACATTAACTTTGTGAAAAGCGCAGTTGCTGATAACTGGGTTTTCGAGCTGGCAGTTACCGATCCAGCCATAGCAACAGGAGGCAGCAGCGGTTCTGTTCAATTCAACAGCGAGGATGGCTCCCTGCAGCAGTTGCAGTTTGACGGGGGAGCCACTGCGTTCAGTTTTGATCCCGGTAACAATGAAATAGTCTCGGTGGCACTACATGCCGGTACCCCCGGTCTCTTTGATGGCATCACACAGACAACGTCCCCGACAACTACTGTCGCAGCTTCACAGGATGGCTATGCAATGGGGACACTGGATGCAGTGGCCATTGATACAGCGGGAGTCATAAAGGGGACTTATACCAACGGCATTACCCGGGTGCTGGCACAGATCGTGCTGGCGCAGTTTACCAATCCCCAGGGTGTGGAGAAGGATGGGGATTCACAGTACCTCGCCACTGCCGCTTCCGGTCAGGCCCAGTTGCTGAAAGCCGGTGAGAATCTCGATACACAGGTTCTTTCAGGTCATCTGGAGCGTTCCAATGTTGATATCGCAAACGAATTTGCTGATATGATCGTGGCGCAGAGAGGTTTTCAGGCTAATTCCAAGGTGATTACCACCTCCGATGAGGTTCTGCAGGAAGCGATTTATCTGAAACGGTAATTTCTTTAGTGTACTCATCCAGAATTTCGTTATTGGTTTGAGTATTTGGAAATATCTCATAATAATAGATAGATTGTATCCGGTAGCCCGGTACCATTCCATGATCTGCAGATGCCGCGTATCTGGTTAGCCAGTCCGCTGATCTTCAGATTGAAGTAGTAACAGATTGGAATGCTGAAGAGGAACTATAAGAACGGCAACGATCCATCCAGAAAGTGATTCACCGTCGGGCAAGCAGGCGGTGGACTGACCCTTAACAAACAGGCAGGACATGGACCTATCGACTATAGTTGGACTACTCGTCGGTTGGGGACTGGTGATGTTTGCCATCCTTTCGAGCCCCGGCTGGGATTTCTTTTTTGATGTAGGCGCGGCATTAATCGTGTTCGGTGGTACCGCTGGCTCCGTCATTATAAGTTTCCCCTTTACCTACCTGATGAGGATTCCGGCTGTTCTTACCAAGGCCTTCCTTCACAAGGCTGCCAGCAATGCTGATACCATTGCCCAGCTGGTTACCATCGCTGAGAAAGCACGGAGGGAAGGAATTCTGGCCATCGAGCGGGAGTTGGCCAATATCAATGATAGTTTCATGAGGGACGGTATCCGGCTGGCGGTTGATGGTACTGATCCTGAGACAATACGGACGATTCTGGAGATTGACCTGGCCACCTCTGATGCCCGTCACCAGATGGGCAAAGGGCTGCTGAAAGGTATATCAACATACGCCCCCGCCTATGGAATGATCGGTACACTGATCGGTTTGATTCAGATGTTGCAGGCATTGGATGATCCCTCGCAGATCGGCCTCGGTATGGCCAACGCGCTGGTAACTACTTTCTATGGCGCTCTCATAGCTAATCTGTTTTCAACTCCCCTGGTGGGAAAGCTGGATATCCGCAATAAAGAGGAAATTGAACGGCGCGAGTTGATTGTGGAGGGAATCCTGGCTATTCAGTCCGGTGATAATCCACGTATCGTGCAGGATAAACTCAACACCTATCTGGCACCCAATATGCGGCAAAGTGAAGAGGAAAAATAGATGGGTCGCAGAAAACAGGCCGAAGATGATGAGATAACTGCGCCAGGCTGGGTTGTCACTTATGGCGACCTGATGTCACTGCTGCTGGTCTTCTTCGTGCTGGTTGTTTCGTTTTCCACTACTGAAATCATCAAGTTTCGTAAAGCTATGGGATCTCTGAAAGGGGGTACCGGTTTTCTCGATCCCAGCACGGGGTCTTCCCCTGTTTCCATGGACGCAATGATGAATATGGAGAGGGAACTGGAATCCTCTATCGGTGATCTGACTGAGATACTGGAAGAAATGCAGCTGGAGACTATGGTTGACTATTACCAGGATGAAAAGGGGATCCGGTTTGTTCTGAAAAGCCCTGTCCTGTTTGATGAAGCCAGGGCGGATCTGAAACCTGATATTGCACCGGTTCTGGACCAGATTGCCATAATTATCAGCAAGTATCCTCACGAAAGAGTGGTCGTCGAAGGGCATACCGATGATACACCTATTCGAACCGAACTTTATCCCTCAAACTGGGAACTCTCAGCAGCCCGCTCCATGGCTGTCCTGCAATATTATTTTCGCCGTAATCTGGTTCCACCGGCCAATTTGTCCAGCATGGGCTATGGTGAATATCACCCGATAGTTCCCAATACGACCGATGCCAATAAATCCCGTAACCGCCGGGTCGAGATTTTCATCGAAAAAGCGGTAATTCCTCTACCAACGGAGTTGCCCAGCATCAATCGTTCTGTATATGCTATTCCGGAAAAAACTGCCCCCTAGGGTGGCATTTGCCCTTTAAGGGAATTGTCATTTCTTGCCTTTTCATTTGGAACACTATAAAATACAGTGAGAAAGATCGTTACAGCTCCAGTTTGCGGTTGGGCATACTGTTTGCTTAAACAGTTGTGTGGGTTACCGCGCCGCGGGACATAGTATACACTGCCCGGCAGGTATACACCACCTGAACGGAGCTATAGTTACAGGAAACTACAACTATAGTATTTCCATTAGAGTGTATCATCCGGTTCCTCAATATCAGGAAATACTATAAAGCGATTCTGAAGCGTTGACCTAAGAGCACGAGATGCAAAAGGTCGCATGTGCAACGAAGCACGGATGGCTGCCTGTAAAACGAAATTCCATTCGAGAATCGCTATGTTATTCTGGTAAGGTGGTTGAAAATCTACACAGGAGTGAATTGATGGCATTGCAGACACGGAAACTTATTAACGGATTAATACTTCTATTGATATTCCTGGCGATTGCCGTGGTCTCATTTTTCGCATTGGAGTACTTTTTCTTTAAACGGCAGGGTGCGATCGAGGCTGCGGCCGGTATTACCAGTGGGGAGGTTGTAGCTGATACAACTGCTGAAATTGAACCGGTTGAAGAAGTGACAGGTGAATTCTACCAGTTCGAAGATATCGTTATCAATCCACTGGGTGGCGCGAGCCGCAGTATTGTAAAAATCGGTCTGGTAGGTGAATTCGATCCGAAGGAAGCTGATGTAGCATCTGAGCTGGATCTGAAGACGCCCCGTATCCGCAGCAGCCTGTTGAACTATCTGGGAGCGGTTCCGATAGATGTTCTGGCAGATATAACCACCCGTACTGCTTTGCGTGATACATTGCTCCTGCTGATCAATTCTGAGCTTCATGATGGCGAGCTATACAACCTTTACATTGTTGACTTTATCCGGCAGTAATTATGGACAGCAAACTACTCAGTAAGAACGAAATAGACTCGCTGCTTGAAGCGGTTGGAAAATCTGCTCCAGCAAAGCGCAAGCCTGTAGTTCAGCCTTTCGATTTCAAGCATCCTGACCGGATTGTCAAGGAGCAGCTGAGGTCGCTGACCAATATACATGAACAGTTTGCCCACTCCTTTGGCATAGTACTTTCCAGTGCCCTGCGGACAATGGTGGAAATCAATCTGGTCACTATCAATCAGCTGACCTATCTGGAGTACAGCTCTTCCCTGGAAGAACCGGTTTGCCTGAATCTTCTCAATGCCGGTAACGAAGAGGAAGAACTGAATGGCAGCATTACTGTAGAGATGGAAACACAGTTTGTACACTTCTGCGTGGACAGGTTGCTGGGGGGGACCGGGGATGAGCTGCAGGAGTCTCGTGACATCACAGTAATCGAGCAGAATGTAATCAGCCGTCTGCTGGAAAGCATGGTTGCCGGATTGAATGACATCTGGGATCCAATAATACCGCTTAACCTGTCTTACGATATGATGGCAACCAATCCCCAGTCTGTGCAGATTGCCCCACCCGGTGAGGCGATCGCACTGCTAAGTTTCCGGATTTCAGTTAAAGACAGACATTTCCCACTACGTATCTGTCTCCCGTATTATTTTCTGGAACCACTGTTGCCACATCTGGCTACCAGCGGGCAACGTACTGCTCCGATCAAGGAACCCACTGTGGAGGACCATGAGGCGGTAATGGCACGGGTGAAGAGTTCAAAAATGCCGGTAAATGTGAATCTGGGTGGTACTAAAGTCACTATTGAAGGCTTGATTGCCCTCGAAGTAGGGGATGTACTGGTACTTGATCGCCGTCGACATGAACCGATGGAAGTATACATAAACGGTGAGGTGAAGTTCCTGGGTGTTCCCGGACGCCTTAAAAAGCATCGTGTGGTTAAACTGGTACATCGTATCCAGGAAGAGGAAAAATTCATTTATTCTGAATAGAGAGCAGATTGCTCCTGTCAGATGAGATCGTGATAGAAAACGCAATACCATATCATAAAGAGGCAGATGATGGACGAACTCAATCAGGAATTCAGTGGAGAGACATTGTCCACTAAGGAACAGGCGGTCCTGAAGGATATCGAGAGTGGTTATGCCTCTTCTTCGGCGACTATTCTACAGACGGTTATCAATCGTGATGTATCGATGGAGTATGTCGCAAGCCGGCTGCTGGATGAAGAGCTGATACAGGAGATGGCAGAAGAGATGGTGGGTCTCACCTGGGAATGCCGCACCGGCCCTCCTGGAAATGTGGCCATGCTTCTGGACAAGGAACTTACCGCCCGTATCGTTGACCTGATGATTATGGGTGATGGCAATGTGGAGTTCATGCCGGAAGAGCATATGGATGGCATTGTCGAAGCTCTGGGGCAGATGCAGGATAGCTGGCAGAAAGAAATTGCCAGCCGCTCGGAGCATGAAGTAGATTTCAGCGCGGGTAAGCCGGAGCTTCTCTCCCGTGCTGATATTGCCCAGAACTTTGAGGGTCAGATAGCGCTGTCCTTCAGAATTGCTATTAAGGGATTACCGGAATACATCGTTTTCAAGTTCTATCCCCGCAAAACGCTCCAGTGGTTCTTAAAGACACTGGGAAGTTCAGTCAGCGTACCGGAAGAGGAAGCCCCTGCCACTGACACAGGTGAGAAAGCGGCTCCGGCTGCAACTGACGAAGTACGCGGTGCTGAATTCCCGGAGTTCTCAGAACCGCCTGCCCGGATGGAGTCAGAGATTGCTACAAGTGCTGACGAAGCACCCGGGGCAACAGTTAACGGTGACAAGGTTTCCATAATCATGGATCTGGAACTACCGATTGCGATTGAGCTCGGGCGCACAAAAATGCTGATTCGTGATCTGGTTCAATTGGGACCGGGTTCGATTATCGAACTCAACAAACATTCTGATGAACCGGTAGACCTCTATATCAACGAGAAGAAATTTGCCCGGGGTGAGGTGGTCGTCATCGACGAGAATTTTGGAGTTCGTATCACAGAGATCCTCAAAATTGAAGAGCGACTTCAGCATCTGGCCGAAGCCTAAGGAGGATCGATGCCGAAGCTGAAGCGGAGTCAACGTGATACGGGATTTCCTCGCTGTCTGAATATCCGGGCGTCGCTGCTGATAACGCTGGCTACATACGTGACCGTTGTGGCTGAGGAATCGGAAACGGCAGTTGTAACACCCTCCCTGACCTCCCTCGCTTTCAAGCTGATCCTGGCACTGGTACTGATCATCGCTATGATTTATCTGACTGCCTGGATTGCCCGGCGTCGCTGGCGTGGCCCGAGTAGTGATAACGGTATCCGGATTCTCGCTCACCACTATGTTGGTCCCCGAAAAATGATTCAGTTGTTGCAGATCGGTAAACGTGGCCTCTTGATTGGTGTTACCGAGCGTAATATCTCCGCACTGGGAGAATTGGATGCTGAGGAGCTGCAGCAATTTACCACCGAGCGGGGGCAGAACCCCGGGATGACACCTAATTTTTCTGAATCACTGAGATCGGTATTCAAACGGCGTGAACGGGATGCATAAATCACGCTGGTTGTTACCACTGCTGTTGCTCGCACTCCTGTTACTCCCGCAACTGTTGCAGGCACAGGGTAGCAGTGCGCTGCCGAAATTTGTCCTATCCGTTGATAAAGCCACCGGTGAACAGGATTATGTGCTGATTCTGCAGATCCTGTTCTTCATGACCATCCTCACTCTGGCACCAGCTATTCTGATCATGATGACCTCCTTTACACGCATCGTGGTTGTGCTGCATTTTATCCGCCAGGCGTTGGGAACACAGCAACTACCGCCAAATCAGCTGCTGATAGGTCTTTCGCTCTTTCTAACTTTTTATATCATGCAGCCTACTTTCGACAAAGTGAACAGTGAGGCGCTGCAACCCTTTTTAGCCAAGGATATCGCTCAGAGTGAGGCGCTGACAATAGCTGGCGATCACTTCAAGGGATTTATGCTGCGGCAGACCCGGGAAAAGGATATCGCTCTTTTCCTGCGGCTGGCAGACAAACCGGTTCCTGCTGATCGCTCTGAGTTGCCATTGACTGTCGTCATTCCCGGCTTTGTCATCAGTGAACTGAGGATAGCTTTTCAGATCGGATTTCTGGTATATCTGCCTCTACTGATCATCGATATGGTGGTGGCAAGTATCCTGATGTCGATGGGTATGCTGATGTTGCCGCCGATTATGATATCGTTACCGTTCAAGATTCTGCTTTTCGTCTTAGTGGATGGGTGGAACTTATTGATCTACTCTGTAGTTTCAGGCTTCAACTAAGGCATCGCACTGTGCAGTTATGCACGTTCGGAACCGTGGATTTCGCTTCAGGGCGAAACTGCTGAGATGCTCCGAATAGAGCATCAGTGGATTGGCTGGAACTTATTGATCTACTCTGTAGTTCCAGGCTTTAACTGGAATCAATTTTCGAGGACCAATGTCACCTGAACTGGCCATATATGTGCTGAAGGAAGCGATTTTCACCGCGATAATTATCGCACTGCCCATGCTGGCAGCGGGGCTGGTTGTCGGGCTGGTGATATCCATCTTTCAGTCAGTAACTCAGGTGAACGAGATGACACTTACCTTTATTCCGAAGATTATCGCCGTGATTCTGACTCTGGTAGTACTGCTTCCCTGGATTACCAACAAACTACTGGCCTTTGCCCGGCACATGTACGAATTGATTCCAGGGGTAGGTTAAGAGGGGACGGGTTCCTGAATGTGGATTTCCTTCGCTAACCTCGAATTCTTTGCGCTGGTACTGATCAGGATTACCACCATGATCATGTTGATGCCGGTGCTCGGCTATACGCAGGTGCCGGGCCGTGTCAAGATAACACTTGGTGTTGTGTTGACGCTCCTCCTGCTCCCGGTACTGGAAATTGATCCCGCAACCTACGCTGATCGCACTTTTTTCAGTTGGGCCGGACTGGTTTTTGAACAGATAGCGATCGGTGTCTTCTTTGGCTTTGTTGCCAACTTCATTTTCATGGCAATCCAGCTTTCCGGACAGATAATCGGTATGCAGATGGGATTTGGCATTGTTAATGTTCTGGACCCGGAGAGCGGCCTGCAGGTCTCTACAATCGGCCAGATGAAGAATATCTTCTTCCTGATCATCTTTCTGGGGATTAACGGTCACCATTTCCTGATCCGGGTGATGGTTGAGAGCTTCAGCCAGGTTCCTCCAGGGACCCTGCATATTGATCCCCAGCTTTTCGGTGAACTCGTGCGGATGTCAGGCCAGGTTTTTTCCTGGGCGCTACGTATCGGTATCCCGGTCATGGCATCCCTTTTTCTGACTGAAGTAGCTATGGGAATTGTGGCACGTACAGTTCCGCAGATGAATATATTTATTGTCGGCTTCCCGGTGAAGATCGGTATGGGGTTGCTGCTGCTGCTGATCTCAGCACCGGTAATGGTTATCCTGTTCCAGCAGCTGTTACGACTGGTTGAACTGGATCTGCAGCAGATGTTGCACTTACTGGGTGGGTAGTAGACGATACCAGTATTGTTTTTTGTGCTTTTTGTGGCAATGGTATCTTAACCTTTGCATCTCAGGCAACTCCCTCTATATTAATTCTCCGCAGCGAAAACAGCCGGTAGGGACGCTGTAATCTTATGGGGCTGTAGCTCAGCTGGGAGAGCACCACGTTCGCAACGTGGGGGTCGGCGGTTCGAACCCGCTCAGCTCCACTGGGGAGCCCTGCGCAATGGTGGATTGTTAAACTCCGTCAGGACCGGAAGGTAGCAGCGGCACGCAATACCTTCATGTGCCGCAGTGTGCTCCCCTCTTTTTTTGAGGAATCATGTCTTATCTCGTACTGGCCCGCAAATTCAGACCACAGCAGTTTGCCGACGTAGCAGGTCAGGATCATGTGACACATACGCTGGTAAATGCCATCGCGCATGATCGCATAGCGCATGCCTATATTTTTACCGGGCCGCGTGGTGTCGGCAAAACTTCTATCGCCCGGATCTTTGCCAAATCGCTGAACTGCAAGGATGGGCCAACGGCCGATCCCTGCGGTAAGTGTGACAGTTGCCGGTCGCTGCTGGATGGCAGTAACTTTGATGTTATCGAGATTGATGGTGCGTCAAACAATAGTGTCAACGATATCCGCGACCTGCGTACAAATATCCAGTACGGCCCCACCACATTTAATTACAAGATCTATATCATTGACGAAGTGCATATGCTCTCTACAGGTGCTTTCAATGCGTTGCTGAAGACGCTGGAGGAACCACCCCCCAGAACAATGTTTATCTTCGCCACTACCGAGATTCACAAAGTACCGATGACGATCCTCTCCCGCTGTCAACGGTTCGATTTTCATCGTATTCCACTGCAGGAGCTGGTTGAAAGACTGCGATTTATCTGCGGTGAGGAGGGGGTGGAGATCGATGAGGACTCACTCTACCTGGTAGCTCGGAAAGCTGACGGCAGTATGCGTGATGCTCAATCTGTGTTGGACCAGCTGATTTCCTTTTCAGGTAGCAGCATCTCTTCACAGCAGGTGGTGCAGACCCTGGGGTTGATCCAGCAGGAACTGTTTCTGCAATTTCAGAAGATCATACAGGATCGGGACTTTGATGCCGCTCTGCAGTTTGTTCATGACCTCGTTTTCAAGGGATACGATCTGGTGGAGTTTCTGCATGGGCTGGCAGAGCACTTCCGACATCTGTTGACCATCAAGCTGAGCGCCAATCCGGAACTGCTGGACCTGCCCGCTGATATCCGCTCGCAGTATACGGATACTGCCGCTATCCTCGATGATGGTGATCTGTTGCGGAGTCTGGATCTGGTAACCAAAGCGATTTATCCACTGAAGAACAGCGCCCAGCCCCGCCTGCATCTGGAAATGCTCGCGATGAAGCTTCTAAAAATGGATCGCACTATTGATCTGCAGCAACTGCTCAATGGTGGAACAGCATCCTCACCCGCAAAAAAAAAAGCTGAGCGAAAAGTAATTACTTCACCTCCACCGGCAACCGCACCGGTACCTGTTTCCGGGAACGCAACTGTATCTGCTGAAGCCTCTACACCAGAATCTACATCTGTAGATGACCCCGGGCAGAGCAGTGGCAGAAAAACTGAAGCTGCTCCAGCACCACCTCTGGCTGTCCGTGATGATGAAGTTGACCGGTTTCCTGATAAACGGGCAGCACAGGTGCTAGCGGATGAACACTTCAGTCTGGAGACTGTGCGTACAGGCTGGGCGGAGTTCCTGACCCGGGCAGTGAAAAAGAGTCCTTTCCTGGGTGCATTTCTCCATGATACAGCCCCGGTAGGGATCGAGGGCAGCCGCTGCCTGCTGAAGATACCCGCTGATAATAAGCTGCTCTGCCAGACCCTGGAAGATAGACATCCACAGGTGCAGGGTTGGCTGCAGGAGTTCTTTCGGGTACCTTTGGAGTTGGAATTACAGCCGGGTGTAATTGCGGAGGAGGAGCGGATTGTCACTGCTGTTCAGGTGCATCTGGATGATTCCTCCCGCTGGAAGGAGCTGCGCGGGGAGCATGAGGAGTTGCGGCTGCTGGAGGAGCGCTTTAAAACGCGGTTGCTTTGAAAAAGAGTTACCACGAAGTGCTACGCTTCACGAGGACACGAAGAACAAAGATGTTACTAAACGGAAAATTTGAACTTACCGGATGTCACCAAACATATAAGAACTGTGAAGAACTATATAGTTCAATACTGTTTAAGAGTTATTGCGCTTGGTATGATAGAGTAATGTTGTCGTGCAATCCTGCTTCGTGATCTTCGTGGTGATATCTTTTTGTGTTAGGGTTTCGGTGAGAAATTTCCAGGAGATATCTAGATGAAACATGCGCTACCCAGTATTGAACAGGCTGTCAAGGAGATTTCCCGCCTGCCGGGTATCGGTCGTCGCACTGCACAACGGCTCGTGCTGCATATGCTCGCACAGAGCAACGGGGAGGATCTGGATAACCTGCGTCAGGCATTACTCGCTCTTAAAGAGCAGGTTACGGTTTGTCCGACCTGTTTTAATCTTACCGAGCAGGAAGGGGAATGTGAGATCTGCACGGCACCTGAGCGTGACCGGCGTCAGATATGTGTTATTGAAAGTTACGCCGAGTTCCTTGTACTCGAACAGAGTGGGGAGTATCATGGTTTGTATCACATTCTGGGCGGGGTCATAGCGCCACTGGATGGTATCGGTCCGGATTCTTTACATCTTGAGGAGTTGGAAATCCGCGTAAGGGAAGGTGTGCAGGAGGTGATAGTTGCTACCAATCCCACTGTGGAAGGGGAAGCAACAGCCAACTACATTGCCCGTTTGCTGAAGCCATCGGGTATCAATGTTACCCGTCTCGCTAGAGGAATTCCGATGGGCAGCAATCTCGATTACATAGACTCTGTGACACTCACCCGTTCCCTTTCCAGTCGGGAAAAGCTTTGATCTGCTCTGGGCAGGCCTCATCTACAGGAGAATCTGACGGTTGCTGAATGTCACACAACCTGACTTAGCAATTCCTGGAACAAAATCACACTTTGTCGTATACCACACCATTGTAACAGGGTGATACTAAAAAGTCCCTTTCTGGTTGAAACTTCTTTGAAGTCTCCATAGATTAGATGTGAAAATGATGAATGCAGGATGTACACTCTTTTAACAGGTTCGCATTGAGTTTTCAGGTGGGTGTGATCCTTTTGGAAATATGCTAACAGTATACAACAGCAAGTTCTGACAGACATCCAGAGAAAGTCGATATTAGATGTATACAACTTTCCCCAATCTGTTAACGATACTCCGTTTCATTCTGATCCCCTTTTTCCTCAATGCCTTTCTCAGCCAGAGTCCGGCAATGCGGCTTGTGGCATTGCTGATTTTCATAGTGGCTGCCATCAGTGATTTTCTGGATGGTTACCTTGCCCGGCGCTGGAATGAAGAATCGGAATTCGGACGTCTGACTGATCCGCTGGCAGACAAATTTCTGAACATCTCTGTTCTGTTCGCCTTCCTGAACCGGGGAGAATTCGGTCACTGGCACACCACTACCATTCAACTGATCTGGGTAATACTGGTTATTGAAATGCTGGTAGCGATTTACGGTATACGCGCCTTCTATTATAAGTCCCCCCTGAAGACGACAATTACCGGTAAATGGAAAACCATGCTGCAATTTCTTTTTGTCGCACTGACACTGCTGTTGATTGAAGCACCTGACATGGTAGAATTATGGGGAAGCGGTTTCAGCTGTCTCGGCAATAGTGGCATGAGATTCATGGTTTACATCTTTGCCTGGTTGACTGCTATCGTGACAATCATCTCCGGAATAATCAACTTACGGATAAACATACTCGCTCCCCGCCGGGAGGGTACTTATCGAAGTCGGGCGAACAGGAAACTGGACAACTGATGAAAGTGCTTTCAAGAATCTTCGTTACCGGACTGGGTCTCGGGTATATTCCCGGTGCTCCCGGGACTTATGGCAGCCTGCCAGGTATCGCACTGTTTCTTCTTACCTGCCGCTGGCCACTGATCTGGCAACTGCTCCTGCTGCTGACAGTGTTTCTGGCCGGTGTTATTGCCGCTGCATCTGCTGAGCGTGAATGGGGTGAGGATCCCGGGCGCTGTGTTATCGATGAAGTTGTCGGGCAATGGGTGACACTGCTGATTGCAGGTGCTACAGGATGGTGGTGGTTGCTGGCAGGATTCCTGATGTTTCGCCTGCTGGATATCGTCAAACCCGGGATTATTGATCGTAGCCAGCGCCTCGGTGGTGGCTGGGGTGTGATGGTTGACGACCTGCTCGCCGGACTGGCCGGCGGTTTGATCCTTCTGCTGGCGCGGATCCTGCTGGGATGAGTGCGACAGCCTTTCCCCGCATTTCCCTGATCTGTATCGGCGACGAACTGTTGCGTGGGACCCGGGCCAACAGTAATGCTACTTTCATTCACAACTCCCTGACGAAAACCGGTTATCAGGTTAACACTTCCATCATGGTAGGTGACGAGCGTGAGAATATGTATCACGTTTTCAAACAACAATGGCTGAACCATGATCTGGTCATTACTACCGGTGGCCTGGGGCCTACTTCCGATGATATGACGCTGCCACTGCTGGCAGAGTTCTTCGGAACCAGACTGGTGGAGGATACTGGTCAGCGAGAACGGGTAGAACGGTTTTTTAAGCGCCGTGGTCGAGAAATGACCGATAGCAATCGTACCCAGTTTCTGCGGTTGGAAGATGGCGGTCTGTTACCGAATCGTTCAGGTACAGCTCCGGGGCATATTATTGAAAGGGAGGGTAAACTCTGGCTTGCGTTGCCGGGAGTCCCTTTTGAGATGGAGACAATGCTCCTCGAACAGGTCATACCACTACTGCAGGAGCGCTGGCAGGTTCAACCACAACCAGTAATCAGCCTGCGGTTGGTCGGGATCAGTGAGTCAGCTCTCTACGACCTGATTACGAGCCACCTGCAATTGAAAATGTTGGGTGAAGTGGCGTTTCTCCCGTCGCTGCAGGGGCACCTGCTGGAGGTGCGCAACCCGGCACCGGATGCTTCAGGAACGCTTCAGTCGTTACTGTCTCCCTACCTGGTAAGTACTGCTGGTGCGACGCTCGCAGAAGCAATTATTGCTAACCTGTCACACAGGAAGTTAACTCTGGCTACAGCGGAATCCTGTACCGGTGGTTTGCTGGGGCAGATGCTGACAGCTGTTCCAGGCTCCTCGCAGGTTTATCCTGGTGGTGTGATTACTTACAGCGACTCACAGAAATCCAATCTGCTCGGTGTTAATGCAGATGTACTGGAAAATCATGGTGCTGTCTCACAACAGGTTGTGGAAAGCATGGCCATACAGGTGAGGGAGCGTTTACAGGCAGATTTCGGACTGGCAATATCCGGCGTTGCCGGCCCCACAGGTGGAGCGGCGGAAAAACCGGTCGGTACTGTCTGGCATGCACTTGCCGTTGACGGTGAAGTGCGCTCCAGCGGTAAGCTGTTCGACGGTGATCGGGGAACTAACAGGCTGCAGGCGGCCGGAACTGCCCTGGCTATGCTCTTTCATCATCTTCGTGATACAAATCGCTGGCAGGCAGCATGAGGGATAAGTTGCGCCTGTTTGTTGCCATACATATTCCACGCCAGATATGCGAACAGCTGAGTCGAATGGGACATGGTACAATTGAGGAGCGCCATCGTGTGGCCTGGGTAAGGCCGGAGGCGATGCATCTGACACTGAAATTCCTGGGCGATACTGAATTGGCACGTCTTGAAGATTTGCAGCTGATTCTGGAGCGGGTGGTGGACAGTTATACCGTGCTTGAGCTGTATCCGCAATCACCAGGCCTGTTCAGGCAGAAAGGTATGCCACGGGTGCTCTGGTGGGGTCTGGCGGGAAATGTGATACAACTGGAACAGCTGGCAGCAACATTGGAAGATGAGTTGTCGAGCGCTGGTTTTCCGTCAGCGGAAAAGGCATTTAAACCTCACATTACGCTGGGACGGGTGAAGCGGGGTGAGCAGAAAATGGCAGATAATTTTCTTGAGGCGGAATTGCCCGAGGAATCACCATTTGTGGTAGAATCCATCCAGCTGATCCAGTCAACCCTTCTTCCTGAAGGTGCTTGCTACCGCGTTATCTCAAGCCATATGTTGAAAACATCGACCGGATAACGGTACGATCTGGAATTCATTTTCATAATTCACAGCGGTTTTGTTTATTAACTGGCCGTCGCTTCCGACGGCGTGTAGTGTGGTCGGCCGGGTGATAATCCGTACCGGACATACTGTTTCATCTGTGTGACCATAGGGCTGGTTCAAGCACAGAAGTAAAGCAGAATGAAAGGAAATACCATGGGTCAGAGTTCTGATCGAAAGAAAGTCCTGTCCAACACGCTGACCACAATTGAGCGTGAATATGGCAAGGGATCAATAATGCGCCTTGGTGATAAAGGTGCCAGGGTGAAGGTAGCTGCAATTTCCACCGGTTCTATCTCGCTGGACAGTGCCACCGGTATCGGTGGTGTGCCACGCGGCCGAATCGTTGAAATATATGGTCCGGAATCTTCGGGTAAAACTACCCTTACACTGCATGTAGTGGCAGAAGCACAAAAAGCAGGTGGTATCGCTGCGTTTATTGACGCGGAGCATGCACTCGATCCTATTTACGCCCGTAATCTGGGCGTGGATACAGATAACCTGCTGGTAGCGCAGCCGGACTATGGTGAGCAGGCACTGGAGATAGCTGAACGGCTTATCCGCAGTAATGCCCTCGATGTGGTTGTGGTGGATTCGGTAGCTGCGCTGGTACCGAAGACCGAGATCGAGGGGGAGATGGGTGACCATCATGTTGGGACGCAGGCACGCCTGATGTCGCAGGCGATGCGCAAGTTAACCAGCGTTGTTGCCAAGTCACGTACCAGCCTGATCTTCATCAACCAGATCCGGATGAAGATCGGAGTGATGTTTGGCAATCCGGAAACAACTACAGGCGGTAACGCACTCAAGTTCTACTCCTCACTCAGGATGGAAATTCGCCGTATTGAGAACATCAAAAGTGGTGACCAGTTGATAGGCAGCCGTACACGAGTCAAGGTGGTCAAGAACAAGATGGCCGCTCCATTCCGGCAGACGGAGTTCGATATTCTCTATGGCCAGGGGATTTCACATGTTGGTGACCTGCTGGATCTGGCTGTGCAGAATGAAATCGTTCGCAAGAGTGGTACCTGGTTCTCGTACCAGGATGAACAGCTGGGGCAGGGCAGGGAGAATGTGCGTCGCTTCCTGATTGAACATACAGATATCCTGGCTGAGCTGGAGGAGAAGGTACGTATTAAACTGGGGCTGTTGCCAGAACCGGCAGCAAAAGAAAAAGATAAACCGGAAGAGAAGAAAGAGGTGACTCCGAAAAGCTGATTGACCTTAACACTTTTCCGATAGAACATAAGAAACAGATAGCGACTCCTTTCATGGGGTCGCTTTTGTTTTTGTAAAAGATCGTTTATTCGATTAACTCCATTCCCATAGATGACGATAGAAAAATACCTGAAAGCGGGCAAAAAGCTTGCAAAATGTATAAAATTACCCCAGATTTTGTGTTCAAAATAACGCTGTACGCCATAACCTTAGAAGAGTGATCCCCACTCAAGTCCGGAAGATGCAACAGCGGTTAAATACGAAACAAATGGTAAGAGACTAAATAGAGGGTCAAGATGAGTATCAGTCAAATTGCAAGAACTATCAGCGAGTCTGCCACACTCAGATTGAATGAGAAGGCGGCAATTCTTCGTGAAAAGGGTGATCCGATTATACATCTGGGTGGCGGTGAGCCGAAGAGCAGTGCTCCTATCGATGCTATCACTGCTGCTGCCGGTTTGTTGAACAGTGGTGCTGTACGCTACACACCTGCTGACGGTACCCGGGCAATGAAAAAAGCGATCATCCGCTATACTGAGGAATTCTACAACCGCAAGGTAGCTCCGGAGAATGTGATGGCCTCCGGTGGCGCCAAACAGGCTATCATGGTTGCTCTGCAGGCGGTACTCAATCCACAGGAAGAGGTGGTCTTCCCTGCACCTTACTGGGTAAGCTATCCCGAGATGGCCAAGCTCTGTCAGGCGATACCGGTACCGGTTGTACCTGAAGATGGAACCTTCTATCCCCGCATTCAGGATATCGAGGAGAAGGTCGGTTCCTATACCAAGGCGGTCATCATCAACAGCCCCAATAATCCGAGCGGGGCGATGTACTCGGAAGAATTCATCTCCGATGTAGTACAGTTCTGCGAGAAACGGGATCTCTATCTGATTATGGATGATATTTATCACCGCCTCATTTTTGATAATCGCAAACCGATCAACTGTTACGACTACGCTACGGACCTCTCCGAGAATTCCAAGCTGATCGTCATCAACGGTATCTCCAAACAGTACGCTATGACCGGTTTTCGTATTGGTTGGTCTATCGCCAGCAAAAAACTGACCGAAGTGATGACCAACATTCAGGGGCATCAGACTTCCGGTCCGTCAGCTCTGTTACAATCCGCAGCAGTCGCAGCCATCAATGGCATCCAGTCGCATGTGGAAAACCTGCGGGTTACCCTGGAGAACAATCGCAACGTGATGATGGCTCGTCTCGGTTCCTTCAACGGCGTAAAAACATATCAGCCGGATGGTACTTTTTACTGTTTCGCAGATTTCAGCAATTACGATAAGGATTCCGCCCGCCTGGCAGAAATGCTGCTTGAGAAAGTTCAGGTAGTGACTGTTCCAGGTGTGGAATTCGGCATGGAGGGATATCTGCGATTGAGTTACTGTGGAAGTATCAAGGATATCACAGACGGTATTGAGAGGATGAAGTGGGCTCTGGATCCGGATTCACCGAATGAGCTATTCATTGGTGACCGCAAACTTGTGAGGGATTGGGCATGAGCAAGTATCTCAAGTTTAAGACACCTGCTATCAAAGAGGCAAAGACATTAGCGTCTGATTTCAAGTTGAGCAATCACGGTCTCAACCATCTGGACACGGTATACTGGAATCTCCCCACGGAAGCGCTTTATGAAGAGGTTGTCTTCCGGAATGAAGGCCGTATCACACGCGAAGGCCCGATGCTGGTCAATACCGGAAAGCATACCGCCCGGGCCGCCTCTGACAAATACATCGTCAAGGAAGATAGCACAGAGGACAATGTCTGGTGGGGAGAGTATAATCGTCCCTACAGTCTTGAAAAATTCAACTCACTGCTGGGGCGTGTTCAATCCTACTGTCAGGATGAGGAACTCTTCGTACAGGATGTTTACGCCGGTTCCGATCCTGAGTATGCAATCAAAGTCCGCATTATTACAGAAAAAGCCTGGCACAGCCACTTTGCCCGCAATATGCTGCGTACTTTCAGCGATCTCGATGAGCATAAAAAGTTCATTCCAGACTTCACCGTTATCGATCTCCCCGGTTTCAGGGTGGATCCCCGTATCGACGGCACCCGTAGCGAAACCGGTATTGTACTGAATTTCGCTGCTAAGACCGCCATTGTAGCAAATTCGCTTTATGGCGGGGAGATCAAGAAGGGTGTATTTACTGTACTCAACTTCCTGCTCACTTTCCAGGATGTGCTGCCCATGCATTGCTCGGCCAATGTAAGTAAAACCGGTGATGCTGCGCTTTTCTTCGGACTGAGTGGTACCGGTAAGACAACCCTCTCTGCTGATCCGAATCGCAATCTGATCGGTGACGATGAGCATGGCTGGAGCAGTAAAGGCATCTTTAATTTTGAGGCCGGTTGCTACGCGAAGGTCATTCGGCTGTCGCAGGAGCACGAACCGGAGATCCACGCCTGTACCAGACGCTTCGGAACCATTCTGGAGAATGTAGTTCTCGATCCTGTCTCACGTCACATCGACCTGGATGATGATATTATCACCGAGAATACCCGTGCGTCCTACCCGCTGGAATTTATTCCAAATGTGGTACCTGAGAAACTGGTGAATGAACACCCCACCGATATCATTTTCCTGACCTGTGATGCTTCCGGGGTGATGCCTCCGATTGCCCGTCTCGATGCAGAACAGGCACAATACCATTTCATCAGCGGTTATACTTCCAAAATTGCCGGTACCGAGATCGGACTGGGTATTGAACCGCAGATTACCTTCAGCGCCTGTTTCGGAGCACCCTTTATGGTCCGCCATCCACACGAGTATGCTGAGATGCTGAAGCAGCGGATGCTGAAACACAACTCCCGTTGCTGGCTGGTGAACACCGGTTGGGTCGGTGGCCGTTTCGGCGTAGGCAAGCGGATTTCAATTCGTCATACCCGGAACCTGCTCAACGCCGCTCTCGATGGCAAGTTGAGTGAAGTAGAGTATCGTAAAGATGAGTTGTTCGGATTTAAAGTGCCACTCAGCTGTCCCGATGTTCCTGAGGAAGTTCTTGAACCATCCAACTCCTGGGGTGACAAGAATGAATACTGGAAACGGTATGACGCACTGGCTGCACGCTTTATCGAGAATTTCAAGTTGTATGAGGATGGCTGTACACTCGAAGTACGTAACGCCGGTCCGAAACGCTTCAAATCTGATAAATCATAACGAGAAGGCAGGATAGAAAATGAGCTTTGTGAGACGTACGCGCCTGATGACTCCCTCACTGGCATTGGAAATTGCTGCACAGGCTCGAGAGCTGGCCGCGGCAGGAGAAGATGTCCTCAACCTGAGTCTCGGTGAGCCCGATTATCCCACTCCCCGTCATATCAAGGATGCTGGTATTGATGCCATTGAACGGAATATCACCCGCTATACTGCCGGTGTTGGAACTCCGGAACTGCGCAAAGCTATCTCAGAACGTTACCAACGTGATTACGGGGTCGACTATGACCTCAGCGAGATCGCGGTTTCAAGTGGTGCCAAGCATTCCATCAGCAATCTGATCATGGCGCTCTGTGAAGAAGGGCACGAGGTGATCATACCGACTCCGGGATGGCTGGCTTATCCTGATATGATTTATCTCGCCCAGGCGGAGCCTGTTTTCCTGGATACTACACCTGCCACACAGTTCAAGTTGACACCGGCCATGCTGGAAGAGGCTATTACTGAGCGCACCCGCCTGGTGATCCTCAATACTCCTAACAATCCCACCGGCATGGTTTACAGCCGGGAGGAGATGACCGGCCTGGTAGAGGTTATTGCCCGTCATCCGGAAGTTTACATCCTGGGTGACGAGGTTTACAGCCGCATGATCTATGGTGAGAACCGTTTCTGTTCTCTGGTGGAGTTTCAGGAGATCCGTCAGCAGGCGCTGGTGGTCAACGGTGTATCCAAGGCTTACTGCATGACCGGCTGGCGAATCGGTTACATGCTGGCTCCGGCGGAAGTGGTTCGGAGTGTCGGTGTGATACAATCGCAGATCACCTCCAGTCCCAATGCCATCGCCCAGCATGCCGCTGTTACAGCTATGGGCGAGGATCCGCCCGAAGTGTTAGATATGTACACTGAATATGAGCGGCGTTCACTGTATGCCCATAGCCTCGCAGCAGAGCTGCCCCTGGTGAAGAGTATGGCGCCACAGGGAGCATTCTATCTTTTTCTGGATGTAACTGCCTACATGAACAGCACTACGCCTGACGGTGAAACGATCACAGATTCCGGAGAACTTGCCGGTTACCTGCTCGCGGAAGCTCTGGTAGCAGTTATTCCAGGCAAAGCATTTTTCCGTGATGGCTTTATCCGGCTTTCGTTCTCCTCAACGGATGACAAAGTAGCAGCCGGGATTGAGCGGATTGGGAACGCGCTTGAAAAGCTGACGGTGGTCCAGTAACACCATTGAAACCAGTATCTGGATTTGTTACGAAAATGTGAGAGCCTGTTTAAGCGGGCTCTCTATGCTCCTGCCAGTTTCTGTTCCCCACTTGCTGTTGTCACGTCGCATAAGTAAATTGCCCGGCAGATCGTGAGTTTATCACTTCCAGATTCCACTTTGTATCACAAAACAGAGCGCACGAAATGGCCGAGATTAATAATTTTATTCTGAAGAAAATAATTCCGGTAATCGAACAAACAGATTGCCGGACTATCTGTGACTACGGCTGCGGAGATGGAAAACTACTGGAAAAGCTGAATGAACTGAACAGTGACCTGGAGCTGACCGGCATCGATTACTTCAACCGTTTTTGTGATAATGATCCCCGGAAGAATGACAGCCCTGTTGCTCATTATGTTGATCGTGAAAGTGATGAGTATCAGCAACTGGTGGATTCCTCGGGGTTTGATCTGCTGCTGTCAACTTTTGCCCTGCATCATTTCCAGTCTCCGATCAGCGAATTACAGGCAATGGTCTCCATGGTCAAGCCGGGTTGTCAGTTGATTTTTATCGACTATGCTTTCCAGAATAGAAATCCCGCTGAAGTCACGAAGAACATCTCATCATTTATCCAGGAAATGTCGATGGCAATCCGGAAGTTTCATCATCGACATCACTATACACTTGATGAGGCGCTGGACTTGATGAAAGCAGTTCCAGTAGAAGTTGATGAAGCAGTAGAGTTGACCAATGAAGAGACGGCAACCGAGCGCAAAGAAAATGTTGTAGATTCGCTGGAACAAAACGCTCTCACTCATGCCAGCATTCAGAAAAACGCTTCTGATTTCTGGAAAACCATCTGGCCCCCTTTCTGGGAGCTGGAGGAATCGTTTATTAAAGAGCATGGTCTCGACTACAGTCTACTTGTCTATCTCAGTGTGAAACGCGTACAGGATGGCCTTCCTCAATAAGCAGACTTCTTGCCCAGCCCGTTTCTGTTCCCAACTTGCTGTTTTCATTTCAACAAAGTAACTTGCATCATAGTTCCAGATCTCATTGTGCTCATATTCTACTTTGTATCACAATACAGGATGCCATTGTTGTGGATGAAACTAAATCCGGCTATGAGATAAAGATATGTCACCGGGATGACTTGCCGCTACTACTCGAATTTATCGAAGAGCATTGGCGAGCACAGCATCCACTGGTGCTCAGCCGTGAGTTAATGGACTGGCAGCATTATAATCCTCAAACTAACAGCTATAATTTTGTCATCGCCCGTCATCAGGAAAGTGGCCAGCTGCACGGGATGCTCGGTTTCATCCCTACCAGCCAGTTTGACCCTGCTATCGAACAGGTAGATATCTGGCTCGCTATCTGGAAGGTGCTTGAAGAGCTGCAGGGAACCGGGGTGGGGCTGGGGATGCTACGCTATCTGGAAAAAGAGCTTAAACCGCGATCCGTTTCAGGGTTCGGGCTCAGCCGTCAGGTTATTCCGATCTACCGGCATCTCGGATTCACAGTCGGTCAGTTGAATCACTACTACCTTTTGAATAATGAGCGCTCCCATTTTGAACTGGTTGGTAACTTCAATGGTCGATGGCAGCACCGTACTACCGTGACAGCTGAAAAGCGCTTTATTCAATTTGACCTGCCCGCTTTCCAGAAGGCAGAGCCACAACTGGAACATTTGCGTCAGACTGCTCTCCCTGTCAAATCATTACAATATCTGCGTCGCCGGTATCTGGAACACCCCGGTTACCGTTATCACCTCTACGGTCTGCAAACGGACGATACGATCAGGGGGATTATTGTCCTGCGACAGGCTGAGCACGCCGGCAGCAGTGCACTGCGGTGGGTGGATTACTACGGTGATGTCCGGGCGCTGGCTGGAACTGTAGCTGAATTCCAGCACCTGCTACAGGAATATGATGCGGAGTATATCGACTTCTACAATCTCGGCCTGGAACCGGAGCAGCTTGCTGTAGCCGGTTTTCTGCAACGCACTCCTGCTTCAGATATTATTATTCCGAACTACTACGAACCGTTTGAGCAGCGGAATATTGAGCTGGATTTCACCTGTAAGGCGCCCTCGAATTCCGAATTCAGCATGTGTCGGGGTGACGCTGACCAGGATCGTCCCAACTGCCTGCCAGCCACTGGAGAATGATGAACCAGATCACAATCGTCATGTATCACTATGTACGCCAACTGCAGCAGTCGCTTTATCCCGACATCAGGGGACTGACTGTGGAACAGTTCACCGGGCAGCTGGATTACATAGAGAAGTACTATCAACCATTGCGAATCGAAGAGCTGATCCAGGCGATTCAGGATGACAGCTGTGACAGATTACCTGAAAATGGTATATTGATGACTTTCGATGATGGTTACAGTGATCATTTTCGCACTGTCTTTCCAGAGTTGCGGCGGCGGGGGATTCAAGGTTCTTTCTTTCCTATGGCCAGGGCGATTCAGGAACAAATCGTACTGGATGTCAACAAGATTCACTTCCTGCTGGCAGCTATCGGTAGCAGAAAGCTGATTCCGATCCTGTATGATCAGCTTGATTACTATCGCAGCGAATATAATCTCGAAAGCAATGAGCAATATCATAGTGAACATGCTCACCCCGGCCGTTATGATGATGCTGAGACTGCTTTTCTGAAGCGCATGCTGCAGAAAGCCCTGCCGGAGATATTGCGAAGGCGGATTCTATCAGAGCTGTTTGACCGTTTTGTGACCACTGATGAAGCCGATTTTGCTTCTGATTTATACCTCTCCGCAGCACAGCTGCAGGAGATGGTGGAAAATGGAATGCATATTGGCAGCCATGGTTACGATCATTACTGGTTGGATCAGTTGACACCTGAGCAGCAGGAACAGGAAATAGATCTTTCCCTCAAGTTCATGCGCCGGGCTGGCATGTCCGGCAAGGATTGGGTTTTCTGTTATCCCAATGGTTCGTATAATGATTCCTTGATCGATCTGTTGATGCAAAAAGGGTGTAGTATGGCTTTGACCACTTCTGTAGGATTGGCAGCTGTTAACCGGGAGAACGCCTGCACTCTGGAGCGACTGGACACTAATGATCTACCGCAGCAGGCTGGTGCGGCCCCTGTCAGCTGGACCCGGCAGGTATCAGGGAAATTCTGAATAGCTCGAGCTTAAGTGAGGAGTAGCAAATGTCATTTCCGCAATCATTCTACCGCTGGCGTCCTCATCCCTGGCACGGGCTTACTGTGGGACCGGCTCCACCTCAGCTTGTACATGCCTATATCGAGTTGACCCCTTTTGATCTGGTCAAGTATGAGATCGATAAAGAGACCGGTTATCTGCGTCTCGACCGGCCACAACGTGCTACTTCGCAACCACCATCTCTTTACGGACTGATTCCACGGACCTTCTGTGGTAAGAGGGTAGCTGCACTCTGTGACAGAGCAGAGCAGGCTGATGGGGATCCACTTGACATCTGCGTGATCAGTGAGCGGCCGATTAATCGTTCGGAGATAATTCTCAATGCCAGGGTCATCGGTGGATTGCAGATGGTAGACAATGGTGAGGCGGATGATAAGATCATCGCTGTTCTTGAAAATGACAACCTCTGGGCCGGTGTTGCAGATATCGAGGAGCTTCCCGAATTATATATCGAACGCCTGCAACACTACTTTCTGACCTACAAAATGATACCGGGGGAGAAGTCCGATGTCTCCATCACCCGGGTGTATAATCACGATCACGCCGTTAAAGTGATAGAAGCAGCAATAGCTGATTACGAGGATCAGTTCGGGGAGTAGAATTGCGAGTATACCCGTGCGTAATGATTTGATCATATCAGTTGCGAACGAAAGGAAATCAGATGACAATTGAATGCAGAATTCTGGAACAACCATATCAGTCGACCCTGTCGATACGTACTCATGCTGCAGTAGAACAGCTGTCTGAAGTGCTCGGCAGCAGTTTCAGTGAGATTGTCAGTTATCTGGAGGAGCTGGGAGAAACACCAGCCGGCCCACCATACGCTGCCTATTACAATATGGATATGGAGAATCTCGATATTGAGATTGGCATTCCGGTAGCTCGCGAGTTACCCGGACGTGACAGGATCCAGACCAGTGGCATTCCGGGTGGGCAGGTTGCTACCTGTCTTCACCGGGGGCCATATGACGCTATCGAACCTGCCTACAAGGCGCTTTCTGAATGGGTTGCAACGGAAGGATTGTCAGTGACAGGTGTAGCAGTTGAGATGTATCTGAATGATCCTACCCGGACCGCACCTGATCAGTTGGAGACACAGATTCTTTTTCCTCTGACACAGGAGTAATGTAGATACGATTAATCCAATCCGGGCTGTCTACTACAAATACAATGATAAGTCCCGGAATGATAGTATTGTTGAAGAACCTGGCTCTTTCGGTAATCTCTTACCCATCGCGATTTGAGTTAATGTCAAATGTTGTGTATGGGTGCATTCCTAAGCTGCGAGTATTTCC
>CAZCRT010000010.1:71119-81511 GCA_964501185.1 uncultured Bacteroidia bacterium | reverse complement strand
CTTTTTTTCTATACAGCTGCAAAACCTCGGTTCCGTTGAGCTGAGAAAGTTCGAAATCAGCCAGGATGAGATCCCACTTTTCCTCAGCCAGGGCCTGCTGCATCTCCAGAGCTGTGGTCACTCGCCGGTAATCGGTATCGAAACCACCCCTGACAAGTTCCAGCATCAATTGGATAGCATCTGCTTCGACATTATCAACAATTAGCACTCTCAGCTGTGTCTTCATACTCCCTCCAGCTTCGATGATTGGAAGCGGGTTTTCAGAGCAATAAACCGGTAATGGTTGCACCCTGATGAATAAAACCGGCTGCTCTGCCGGGCTTTCCCTGTTGTATATTTGTCGGCAACAACAAAGGCACTGTTTAGTTAAAAGGACAGCTGGCAGTGTGTATCTGATAATAACAAATTGTATCCATCAGTACTTCATAACGCAGAGGGCAGATATTTCATACCGCAATGCTAACTTAGAACTCCCCTAACTTATAATTCTTGGTATCGAATTAGTGTTAGGGGTAATAATGGAAAGCTCACCTGCCGATAAGCATAGTACTACCGCAGGATAGCAGGAACGCTGGAAGTTGAAACAACCATCCAGGCTGGGCAAACCGTCAAACCAGTGTGGTTATTTCCCTTCCGGATGACCTGTTGACATGGATAAAAAGAGGGAATACCATCATGAATGACAGAATCAGACGCCCGATTATGATACCATTGGCGCTGGGATTGGTCATCCTCTTATCCGGCTTCATGTATACGTTCTATCGTGTCAAAACAAACCAGAATAATGAAGAAGTCCTGACACTGGTGAACGCCGTATCGGAGCAGTTCCAATGGGAGATTGAAAGAGATGCGGAATTCATGGTGGGCCTGTTGGACTTCATTGAGCAGGATGAGTCTATCCGTCAGGCCTGGCTGGCTGCTGATCGCGAGCAGTTGCTGAAGAGCACCCAACCGATATTTGAACATATCCGATCACGGTATCAGATTACCCATTTCTATTTCCACGATCTGGACCGGGTGAATTTCCTGCGCGTACACAACCCTGACAAGCACAGTGATTATATCAAACGGTTCACCATGGGAAGTGCAGTTGAGAAAGGGAAGACCACTCATGGCATCGAACTGGGGAAGCTGGGAACTTTTACGCTGCGTGTTGTGCTTCCCTGGCTGATAGATGGTGATCTGGTCGGCTACATTGAGCTCGGTGAGGAGATCGAGCATATTACACAACGCTTACAAACGGCACTGGAACTGGATTTCATAATTCTGATCGACAAGCAGTTTATCAGATACGAGAACTGGGCCAATGGACAGCGACTGTTAGATAGGCACGAAGACTGGGATGAGTACAAACAGAAGGTGGTAATGTGCCGTACTATTGATATACCTGCGGGGCAGATCCAGCCCTGGATCTCACAGGATATCACTGAAAACAGAGATCTGGTTTTCAGTGCTGAAGTTTCAGATCAGAAGTATCGTTCCAGTTTTGTCCCTTTACGAGATGCTGGTGGAAGAAAGGTCGGCAGCATTGTTGCCTTTCTCAATACGACCGATCAGGCATTCAGTTCACTGGTATTGATGAGGACAATCCTGCTGACAGCGATCCTGGTTGTATTAATCCTGTTAGGATTTTTCTGGTATCATATCGGTAATATTGAAAAGCATCTGATTTCTTTTCATAATCAGTTGGCAGCGGCTAAGCTGGAACTGGAAGACAGAAATCAGCAACTCAATCAGGAACAAACACTGCTGAATCGTTCACACAGTGCACTCAGGAATATTCTGGCTAAAGTTCCCTTCGGTGTTGTGCTGATCGATAAAAAGAAAACAATCCGCTGGTTGAACCACGCAGTACTGAAGATGATAGATGAGGGTTCTGAAGATGATATCATCGGTAAGAAATGTGGCGATTACCTCTGCGGAGCAGGGGAATCAGAATGCCCTATCCTGGATCTTAACCAGGAAGTGGATAATTCAGAACGTGTGCTTCGAACCAGGGAGGGGAAAGAAATTCCGATTATCAAATCGGTGATGGAGGTCAATTTCGATGGTGAAGATATGCTGCTCGAAGCCCTTATCGACATCAGGGACCGGAAACAGATGGAAATTGAGCTTGGCCAGGCACGCAAGCTTGAATCTGTCGGGCAGCTGGCGGCTGGTATCGCCCATGAGATTAATACCCCGGCACAGTTTGTCAGCAACAATATCAACTTCTTCAAAGAGTCAATGGAAGATGTGCTTAAGCTGATAGCCGGCTACCAGAATATGTTAAACATCGCTCAGGAACGCTCCCTGTCTACCGGGGAAATCGAAGGAATTGAGCAGCTGCTGGAGGAGATTGACTGGGATTACCTGAAAGAGGAAATCCCCAGTGCTATCGGGCAGTCTCAGGATGGAATTAACAGGATTTCGAATATCGTAAGGGCCATGAAGGAGTTCTCGCATCCCGGTAACAGGGAAAAAACTCCCAAGGACCTCAATGAGGTTATTGAGACTACTGTTATTATCGCCCGCAATGAATGGAAGTATGTCGCTGAGATGCAGCTGGACCTGTTAGCTGATCTCCCACAGGTGAACTGCCTGGTCGATGAAATCGGACAGGTCTTTCTGAACATAATTGTCAATGCCGCTCATGCAATTGGCGGCAACGGTAATGGTAACGGTAATGGTAAGGGGCTTATCAAAGTCAATTCTTCCGTTCGGGATGACTGGGTGGAAATCAGGATTGAGGATAATGGCGGCGGAATCCCCGCTTCAGCGCAGGAGCATATCTTTGACCCGTTCTTTACGACAAAGGATGTAGGAAAAGGTACCGGTCAGGGGCTGACTATCGCCTACGATGTAGTGACTGTCAAGCACGATGGTAAGCTTACGTTCGAAACGGAGGAGGGAGTAGGAACCAGTTTTATTGTCAGACTTCCAATAGCAATGCCGGCAGCATAGGTCCTTTCTACGGACAATCCACATCCTGCAGTGCTTCGTCCCAGCAGCGCCAGTCACTGTCTTCGAAGAAAACCTCATCACGCACACGACCAACCTGTGTAGCACGATTCCACTCGGTCTCCAGCAGACGGTCCTCTTCCACACCGTAGATATCGTAGAACGCATCATATGCTGGTTCAGCAACAATTCCATGCCAGATGTATCCACCATTAGCCGGATCACCCGGAATGATATTGGTGTATCTGATTTCCCGTAGATCAGTAGCCGGTGTACGCTGCCATTCTATCCCGATGTAAGGCTCCGGCTCTTCCGGCGATCGATTCAGGGTCCAGGTTCCCTCGGAGAGTGTCAGGTTAGACCAGCCCCTGAACCAGAGGTACTGGTCTATGGTCTGATCCTGTGAGATATGCATATCCCAATTGAATCCGGCTTCGTCTACAAGGCACTCGAGACGGGCAGTGTATTGCTGGTTAGCAGCACCGAAGTCGTAAGTCCAATGCCAGGATCCGTCGTCCTGTTGCTCCGGTGTCTGTTGAAGAGCCGTACTGTAAGCAGCTACCGGGATTATCATATTTACCGCGATTGCCAGGTTCCAGAACCCCACGAAAAATGCTGCATGGTTGAAATGCACCTGTGTGTAGGTCTGTTGCCCCTTGACCGGAATCAGTGGCGGATGATCCGATTGCCCACCACCGGGGAAGGAACCGAAGTCCATTACAAATGTAGAGGATGGTGGGATCTCAGGTGCATTTGAGAGATCCTCATCCTCAGTTTGCTCGCAGCCGCTCAACAACAGAACCAGAACCAGTGGGAAAGCAAGTACTGAAATTCTCATAGCTACCTCAGTTGATTGTGATACAATTACATCCCGGCTTCATCCAGTGGTTTGTTAAGCGCTTCAGTACCCGGCAGGACAAATCTGCCATCACGAATAATCTCTATTCGTTCACCTTCCTTTGTTATCGTCGCGATTGATCCGATTTCATCATAGGGCAGTGTAATATCTGTATGGCAGAATGTGTAAGCCTGCGACGGGTCACTCTTACGCAGTATGGATTTTTCGTTATCCCGGGCGGTAATCTCCTTATTATCGAGGCTGTTGAAAACCGGGTGATCCTCCTCCTGCGAAAAACAGGTGTCACCGATGGCAAAGTGCGGCCCCATCTTTTCGATAATGAGAATCGGCAGCAGGTGCTGAATATCGTATTTCTCTGCAATCACCCAGGCCAGGGTGTTGGTACCGATAGCGAACTCACCCAGTGGCAGCGTTTCGTGTGGGAAGAGCAGATTCTCCCTGATGTATTTCCGGTTTTCCTCTTCATTGTCGAAATTCGCGCAGCTGTAGTTATCAACCATGCCATCCTTGAACTGCAGTTCCAGATCATCGTAACGCAGCTCATTCAGGTAAGTACGGCTGACATGCAGCGTCCCCTCTGTCCCCTGGAGTCGGGGTGAAGTGAATACCTCACCGACCGGAATATTAACATCAGCTCCACAGTTACAGAAATTTGTCTGCTCAGCCGGATTATCCAGCTGTTGCATACTGACCTTCACATCGGTACGATTGTCTCCACGCCCCTTCAGATGAACATGCTCAGCCTGATCGAGTGCGTCAATCAGATGTTGCTGAATCTGCTCGTAGTCCTTTGTGTTGAGCATATTGACCTGCATGATGTCAGCGAAGATCTCCTCAAACCGCTCGCCAACCAGGGGTGAAGGGAAGGCAATCATGCAGAAACTGGTACTGTCACGCGGTTTGTAGCGTTCAGAAATCTGTGACATCTGATAACGGTGCTGGTTGAGTAGCTTCTTCTGTTCATCACTGAATTCCGGACACTCCGCTTTTACCACAGGTGAGAAGGGTGGTTCACCAAAAACATCGAGATATACTGAGCCGGCGAAATGGTGCAACAATTGAGACTGCTGTTTGCAGGCAGTCTCATAACACTCTTCACTCTCCTTTAAACCTTCTGAATCTACCCAGAGAGCTGCCTGATTACGGTGATCGTAATAATACTGGCGATTGACAGGTGTAAAGGCGGGATGCATGACAACCGGAATCAGATCTCTCTGTTCCAGCGCTTCCAGCAACACCCGTATCAACGGCTCCTGACCGCACTGATACATGACCATGACCTGATTGCGTTCACCCCGTTTTTTGTTATCACTGATAAATCCTGTCAGGAAAGCAGCCGCGATCTGGTCCGCCAGCTCCTGGAGTTTTTCCTGTGGATAGGCCAGCAGGAAGCGGGCAGTGCGGATTTCGTTCTCAGTAATCGGCGAACCATAGCGCAGCAAGTAGCGCAGGTCCTGGAGGTCACATACCTCGATTACATCCCGCCAGGGACGCCAGGCTGGATCATGCTGTTGCCGCAGATTGCGCACATTGTGTTCTACAGTGTGTTTTCTGACTACACTGGTTAACAGTTCGCGCAGTTCTTCGTATTGAATTGTCTGTTGTGAGACATATTGCCAGGCGGATATATATAGCTGGTTCCATTCCAGCAGGTTGAAAAGTTCATGCTGGAAACTGAAGGTGATATACTGGCGAAAGCGCTGATAAACAGCGGCCATCAGCGGTCCAAATTTATCCCCGAAAAGCTCACTGCAGTGATGGGGGTCTGCGTAGCACCGTGAGTAGTTGGCAGGTTGCAATTCGTGGTACAGAGATTGATTCTCAGCCAGTAGTTGCTCAAAGGGGGTATCGTTGAAATATTCACCACTGAGCTTCTTCTCTAACCGAGTCATGTGCAGAATGTGTGTGCCCAGTGTATGGAAGAAATGGTGATATTCCTTTTTGCCACCCTGATTGCTATCTGCGGTGGCAGCACAGATCTCCTCTATCTGCCGGATTGACTGTTGATAGTCAGTAAGAACAGCACTGTTTTCTGTCTGGTAGTAGTGATGGAAATCAAACATGGTATGCTCCCGGTGTAGGTTGCGCAGGAATCCTTTGACAGGACAGCCTGCCAGAACAGGTTCAGAATAATAACGGAATCAATTGTGAGACAATCAAGAGGAGCGTGGTAAAAAAGTTACAGTCAACCCTGTAGAAACACTTGAGAAATACTCTGGAGAGAGACCTGCAGGTTTTCTATAGTATTGCTTACCTCGTTGCGTTGTTCGAAGCTATGGGCCGATGCTTCATTAGAAGTTTTAAAAAGGTCGTTAATTATGAGCATCGGTATAGATTGGTAATCAGAACAATACAATTAAGACATAAACGAAATGTTGTAACTGCCGATGAAACCAGATCTGCCGGAAGGAAAACAGCAATCAACTGATCAGAAAGATCACGATGCTCAGGTTATACAACCCTGGCATGAACTACGTCTGCGGGGTGATTTAAGAAGAGAATTGAAGATTGACAGTGCAATTCTCTCGCACCGGGGGAAAACGATCCAGACAGACCTCGTGGCAATCCGCGAACTGGCTGAGCGTCTGAATAGCCGTCATCAGGGGGACCAGCCGGTCACCGCAGCTGCTATTAATGCCCTGGGATTATTGGATGAGTTGAAGCGCCAGCTACTCATCTATTACCTGGATGAAAGAGATAGTGGATTCCTGGCGAAGGTGCAGGAAGAGCTGGAGGAGGAGTACAATCAGCAGGAACTGTTGAAAGTACTTACGGCATTTACAGAGAGATTTCCACCCCTGTCCATGTTACAAAAAGAGGGGAATCCATCCATATGGCTGCAGCAACAGAGTAGCGGCACATCACATCTGCAAATGGCTCTGGAAGAGCTCTTACTGCTGCGGCTGGACAATGACAATCCGGCCTGTAGCACGCTGCGGGAACTGATAGATGACCGGGAATTGCGACGTGATACAAAATACAACGATGTGATCCATAGCCTGGAACTTATAATCAGATCCCAGCCTGCGCTGGAAGAAGGCGATAAAGACCTGCTTGAATTGCTGCAGGCTCCTGCTGTGGCAAGCCCGGATTCATTATCAGGACAACTGAAATACATCAGTGAAAACTGGGAATTCCTGGATAGTGATTGGAATGAGCTGTTACTGCGGGCACTGGATCTTGTGAAGGAAGAGGAGAAACTCGGACGTCATGGAGCGGGTGGACCAGCTGTAGCGGATGTGTGGACACCGGCTGTCGGTGATGAGGATGAGCAGCGCTACAGCAGCGACAGCGATTGGATGCCACGGGTTGTAATGCAGGCCAAGAATACGCATGTCTGGCTGGAACAGCTCAGTCGCGAGTTCGGTTATCATGTCACTGGACTGGATAGAGTTCCGGATACGGAGTTGGAAAAGATGTCTGCACGCGGTATCACAGCGTTGTGGCTGATCGGTGTCTGGGAACGCAGCCCGGCATCCCGCAGGATCAAGCAGATGATGGGAGATGGTGAAGCGCTGGCTTCAGCGTACTCTCTCTACGGTTACCAGGTTGCGGCTGAGCTGGGCGGTGAAGAAGCGCTGGGCAATCTTCGTGAACGCGCTGCTGCTCTGGGAATACGGCTGGCAGGAGATATGGTTCCAAATCATACGGGAATTGACTCCGACTGGGTCAGGCATTATCCTGGCCGCTTTGTACAACTGGCGGAACCCCCCTATCCGAATTACTGTTTCAGTGGTGAGAATCTCAGCGGTGATCCACGTGTTGATCTGAGGCTGGAGGACGGTTACAGTAGACGGGATGATGCGGCGGTAGTATTCAGGCGGGAGGACCGGCAGAGTGGTGAAGTGCGCTATCTGTATCACGGTAATGATGGCACGCAGATGCCATGGAACGACACAGCTCAGCTTGATATGCTGCAGGCGGAAGTGAGAGAGGCAGTCATTCAGGAAATCCTGAGTGTGGCACGACGCTTCCCGCTGATCAGATTTGATGCTGCCATGACACTGGCTCGTAAGCACTTCCAGCGACTCTGGTATCCGGCTCCCGGTACTGGTGGCGATATCCCCTCCAGGGCGGAAAGAGGGTTGGCCAATGTGGAATTCGTCAACCGCTTTCCGGTTGAATTCTGGCGCGAGGTAGTGGACCGGGTACAGGCGGAAGTACCTGATACACTGCTGCTGGCGGAGGCCTTCTGGTTGATGGAGGGGTACTTCGTGCGAACCCTGGGAATGCACCGGGTTTACAACAGTGCCTTCATGCATATGTTGCGGGATGAAGAGAACAGTAAATACCGGGCAGCCCTGAAGGAAACACTGGCCTGGGATGCACGTGTGCTGGAACGCTATGTCAACTTCATGAGTAATCCCGATGAGGAAGCGGCCGTGACACAATTCGGCCGTGATGACAAGTACATGGGTATAGCCATACTGCTGGCAACTCTGCCGGGATTACCGATGCTCGGCCATGGGCAACCGGAAGGCCTGGAAGAGAAATACGGTATGGAGTTTCTCAAACCCCGATCAGCTGAACAACCCGACCTGGAACTGATGGCACGGCATGAACGGCTGCTCTATCCGCTGTTAAGGCAACGGAAACTCTTCGCAGAGGTAAGTAATTTTCAGCTCTATGATTTGAAGCGTGATGATGGTTCAGTTGATGAAAATGTATATGCCTACAGCAACCGGCACGGTAACGATGCTGCATTGATAGTGTATCACAATTGCTATGCAACCACTTCCGGATGGATAAAGGAGGGAGTGGAGGTTAAACCTGACGGGGAGAATCATCGCAACCATGATCTTATGAGAGCGTTGAATCTGCCGACTGCCGGTCTGTGTCGTTTTCGTGATCATGTTACCGGTAAGGAATATCTCCGTAAGGCAGCTGAATTACAGAATGAAGGGTTACGCTTTGAACTGTTTGCCTACAGCTACCATGTATTCCTGGATTTCAGATCAGTAGAGGATAGCATAACCGAGCCCTGGTCACGGTTGGCGCAGGAGCTTCACGGACGAGGTGTACCCTCCCTGCGAATCGCGTTGCAGCGGTTGCTTTGCCGGCCTTTACAGAAGGAGCTGAGGCATCTGCTGTCCGGGAAGGTGGCAGGAAAACTGTTTCATGCCCTGCAGAAGGGTGAAACACGCAGTAGCAAAATGTATCACAAATCTGTGAAGCGGTTGTTACAGGCAGCATCGGATAGTGGTTGCAGGAAACGTGCTGAAGACCTGACTGGAGGAGAACCGGTTGCTGCACTTCTGTATGATCTATCCAATGTGCTTGAAGAAGAGCAGAATCAAGAAGGCTGGGGAATGTGGCTCTGTGACACATTTGCCAATCCAGATGATAATTCATCAGCATGGCAGCTTCTGCTGGCATATTCCTGGTTGAGTCAGTTGCCAGTGCAGTTGGAAACGGATACGGACTGGTTGGCGGGCTGGGGGCTGGATAGCGTACTGCGGGAAGAACTGGCATCTATATCGGCAGCCGGTGGCGTTGAAGGAACACTTTCCCTGTTGCGCGCGCTGCTGGAACTGGGGGTCTCTGATGACACTGATGACTTTCCGGATCCCCCCGATTTCCGGAAGGAACTGGCCAGGCTGCTGTCAGCCGGTTTGCAACTGAAAGCAGTTCAGCAGTTTATGGGTGTAAATGAACATGAAGATATCAGCTGGTTCAGTCGTGAAATGTATCACCAGCTGCTCAACTGGTTGCCATTGGTCAATCAGTGTATCGGGAGTCATGAACCGCTCTCGCAGAAAACGATTCAGGCGTATTCTGCGAGTATCGAACTACTTCACCAATACGGAGAAACCGCTGGTTATCAGTTGAAAGGGCTGATTGAGTTGCTGGGAGTTTAGCCTCTTCTCATATATCCATCCACGAGTTGCTATTCTACTGTTAATACAGGATATACGAAAACCCGGGGTCGGGCCAAGGTTTGTTATTGTTATTGCAGCAGTTACATTGATAAATGTGCCTTATAATGGCCATTATAAGGCCTTTTTCAGGGTAAAAAAAGCGCTCTAAATATGTTCTGTAATAACAAGCTGTTAAGAAACCGAGAAACGATGGTAATCACCTGGAAGTATTCTCCTGGTTTCTCTCACCATTTCCCTGAAATACAACAGACAGGTTTCAAATTTTCCGTACCTGTACTCGTGCTTTAACCATCGCCATTCATTTCGGCAACCGTCAATTCCCGAAGAACCACCTGCAAAACTTGACAAAAGGTGATAATAGTATTATAATATACTGTACAGAATAGCAGTATAGAGTAGTACAATACACAGTTCTGATATTGGTGAATTCATCATAATCTTCACCTGATGCTGTAGTGGTGGTTGTTCTGAGAGGAGAGTTTATAAGTAGCGACAGAAGCGGTTGGTTTTTATCACTCGATGATGGTCAGATAACGAATTTTCTGATGGTGATAAAAGCGATTCTCGCAATTTGAGTGCGCAGAATTCAGAAGGTGTTTCTGCGAGAATCGGTACAACGTCGCGGCGTAATGTGGAACAATCCACGTCCGGATGACTTTTGTCGCACGATAACTCTGGGAATTGAGGGAATTATGAATGGCGACAAAAGCGGTT
>CAZCRT010000010.1:0-71019 GCA_964501185.1 uncultured Bacteroidia bacterium | reverse complement strand
TGTCGCACGATAACTCTGGGAATTGAGGGAATTATGAATGGCGACAAAAGCGGTTGGTTTTATCACTCGATGATGGTCAGATAACGAATTTTCTGATGGTGATAAAAGCGATTCTCGCAATTTGAGTGCGCAGAATTCAGAAGGTGTTTCTGCGAGAATCGGTACAACGTCGCGGCGTAATGTGGAACAATCCACGTCCGGATGACTTTTGTCGCACGATAACTCTGGGAATTGAGGGAATTATGAATGGCGACAAAAGCGGTTTAACGTCGCGAAGTAATGTGGAACAGCTGACGTCCGGTTTTCCATCACCGGCAGCGGACTATCTGGAGAAGACACTCGATCTGCATCGTCTGCTGGTTGAACATCCTGCAGCCACTTTCTTCATGCGTGCAGCAGGGGATGAGATGCGGGGCGCCGGTATCTATCCGGGTGATCTATTGATTGTGGATCGCTCCCTGTCTCCGGAAAATGGCAGGATTGTGGTTGCGATCCAGGATGGTAAACTGCAACTGCAACGATTGCGAAAACTGCGTGGCCAGCTATGCCTTGTATCGGAACCGGATGCGAGCTATGCCCGTGACGAAACAGCTACCGATGAACAGTCTATCTGGGGTGTGGTTACCCGGATCATTCATACAGTGTAGTGATGTTTGCCCTGGTTGACTGCAACAACTTCTATGCTTCCTGCGAAAGGGTCTTTAGACCTGAGCTGGAAAGAACTCCGATTGTCGTCCTCTCAAATAACGATGGTTGCATCATTGCCAGATCGGCTGAAGCCAAACAGCTCGGGGTGGAGATGGGTGGTGCCTGGTTCAAAGTGCGCCACGAGTTGGAACGAATGGGAGTGCGGGTGTTTTCCTCCAATTATCCACTATATGGCGACCTGTCACGCCGGGTGATGTCAACCCTCTTCAGTTTTACACCACACCTGGAGATTTACTCTATTGATGAAGCCTTTCTGGAGCTTCACCCGCAGCGGGATGATTCCCTCGAGCATCAGGGAAGGCGTATCCAGCAAACTGTAAAGCAATGGACCGGAATTCCGGTTTCCGTCGGTATAGGTCCCAGCAAGACACTGGCCAAGATCGCCAACCGGATTGCCAAGAGATCGGTGCGGGCAAATGGAGTCATGAATTTCGATTCATTACCGGATACAGCTCTGGCGCTCTCCCTGGTGGATATCAGGGATGTCTGGGGTATCGGCCGCAAACTCAGCCGTCGTCTGCGTGAACAGGGAGTCAATAATGCACTCGATCTGCGTGATATGGATGACAGTCTGGCCAGGCGCGAAATGGGTGTGACCGGTTTGCGCACTGTCTGGGAGCTGCGTGGTATCTCCTGCCTGCCAATGGAAGACGCACCTTCACCACGCGCGTCAGTCGGTTCTTCCCGTTCCTTCAGTAAACCGGTGGAGCGATTGTCTGATCTGCGTGAAGCGGTGGTTGATTATGTTTCCCGCGCTGCGCTGAAACTGAGGCGGGAACAACTGGCCACCGGCATGCTGACAGTGTATCTCACGACCGGTCGTTTTGGTGAGGGGCCGCACTACTACGATTCCCGGTCACAGGAATTACCAGCGGCAACATGGAGCACACCACTGCTGGCCCGGCTGGCAGGACAGTTACTGCAGCAGATCTATCGCAGAGGTTTTCGCTATCGTAAAGTGGGTGTGCAGCTGGATGATCTGGTTCCACAGTCGCAGGTGGATCAGAATCTGTTTGAGCAGGAGGACCGTGACAGTACGCAACAGTTAATGAACTCCCTGGATATCCTCAATGACCGGCATGGCCAGGGAACCGTGCGTCTGCTGGCAGCCGGCCTTGAGCAGAAGTGGAGTATGCGACGGCAATTCTGTTCACCCCGTTATACGACCAGTTGGACTGATATACCGGTGGTTTCTGCAATAAAACCAACGTAGATATTGTATCCGGCCCGATTCCCCCTAAAACGGCCGGAAAAAGTAGCTGTGATAATGAGATACTTCTTCCAACCCGCTGAACAACAACGATGGTGGTACTCCGAACGCTTTTGAAACACTGGGATCAAGTTCCGCTGCTTCCAACCGCAGCTCAGCAGCCTCCTGTTCCAGATCCAGACCTGTTTTAACCCAGGACAGCATATTAACTGCAAATGCACGCAGCGGATTGATTGGCATGGTATCCAGATAGCGATAAATAGCAGATGCAGCTCTGGGGAGAGCTGTCATAACCTGTGAAGTATCCTGTCGACTGGTCATCAGATAGAAACGGGCCATATCCAATAACAGCAGGTGATTACCCGGTGCGGTTTTATGGGCCAGTTCCAGTTGTCGCATACCCTCTTCAACCTGATTCTCATAAAGGTAGGCCTTACCGAGCTGTTCAATAATCATGGCATCGTCCGGATAGGTATTCAGGAGATCTTTCCAGTATGCTATTCGATTAATCTCATCCGGAAGCAGCAGTTCATTCGCCCTGGCACCCATAATCGGATCCAGCTCTGCCAGTTCTGAGGCCTGTTGTTGTGCCAGGAGAGAATCACCACCCAGTTCGGCCGGGGCAGTGAGTAATTCAACCAGGAACAGGCGTGGTTCGAGAAATTCCGGCTGCATCTCGATAATCCGCTCGAAGACAGCGACTGTTGTTGCAACTCGCTCCTGTGCCAGAGCCTGATCCCCCATGAAGGCGATATAACTGTTGAAGAAGGAAATATAGCCATAGTAACAGGCATAAGTGAGATTATCAGGTTCCAGTACGGTGGCTTTTTCTGCGGCATTCACCAGCTCTTCCAGGTTACCGAACAGCGCACGAGGATTACCCAGCCCCAGATGATGTTTCGTCCGGGCCATCTCAAACCAGGCTGCGGCGTTGCTTGAATCATCGATAACAATCTGAGCAAGTATGGTTTGCGCTGAATCTGTATCTCCCTGCATACGGAGTTCGTATGCCTGTTGTACAGAAGTTTTGTTGGCGCTGCAGGCCCAGAGCAGGGCAGTAATGAAGATTGCCATCACCATAAATGATGCCCGGCGTAAGCTCTGTTGTGGATAAGAAATCGTACTCATCGTGAACCCCCTGCTTTGTCAGTGCTTTGTTGGTTTGCGTATACTCATTTCAGGTTTCAGCCTGTTGTCAGAACGTTGAAGTGAGTCACGCTGATTGATTCGAGTATAACAAAATGAGTGAACTGTTCACAGAGTAATCTTGGTATACATTTCTGCAAAAAACCCCCTGCGTTAACAGAGGGCTCACTGAAAATTGACAGAATTATTCCCGGTTATTCCCAGGTCACATGATAGAACCTGTTGCCACCGGTGTAAAGGAGGTCCCAGCTGGTTTCCGGTGTTGAACCGATGAGTGTCCAGCCATTGTAAGGATCCTCGCTCTCATAGACTTTATATGAAGCCGCTCCTTGAGCTTCGGACCAGTTGAGGGAAATAAGCGGCCCATTGACGGTAACAGTCAGATCATTAATCGGTTCTCCCGGTTCAATACCTACAGTCAGGGTCACCGGCAACAGCATCTCCGGTAGCTGCGGGTCGTTGCAAAGTATTGTTATCTGCCCGGTGAGAGTAATATCAGAATAATCGCTGCCATCAAAAGTAACAGTCACCGGTGTTTCGTTACCGGGTGGAATTACACCACTGGCAGGCAGTACTTCCAACCAGTTGATAGACTGGCCGATGATCGCGACATCATCAATATACCACCCCTCTTCAACCGTATAACCATCACTGCCGAAACGGAACCTGACCTGAGCGGTCTGTCCCGCGTAAGTAGTCAGATTAAAAGTCTCCATCGACCAATCGACATCTACACCGGCGTAGCAGGGTGTTCCCGCCGGGAAGGGGGAAGCAGGATTGTCATATATCTGATACGGATAGCCGCCTGACGGTGTGATCTGTGTCCAGTTGCTGCCATCGGTGGATATCTCTACGATACCGCCGTCCCAGGATTCCACTCCATCGAAGATCTCCGCATCCATCCAGTGCTGGAAGGTGAATTGTGCTCCCTGTTCAACATAGAATTCCGGGCTCACGAGCCAGCAGTGCTGATTGTTGTTGTACTCCCAGCTGCCTTCATTACCCAGGTACCAGGAATGATTGCTGGAATTGTAACGATGTGTGGTCTGATGCCAGAGATCGCCGGTTCCGTCATGAGTCCACCCGTTAATTCCGTTTTCCATATCATCCTGGAAATTGCGGCTGGTTTCCGTAACGGAGAGGTTATAGCTGAGATCAGCATCACCGTTGTTGCTTATGGTCAGAACGCGTTGATCGGAACCACCATCAGGTACCGATACCACAAACTCCTCCGGATCGACTGCCAGTGCAGGTGCGGGTGGCGTTCCCAGAGGTGGAAAGATGATGTAGTCCACCCAGCCGCAATCGCTGCCACTGCTCACTGAATAGTCCTTGTCAAAAGTCCAGCTGAAAATATGCTCTCCGACTGTCACCGGATAGCTGACTTCGAGCCATCCCTGTTCTCCATCCCAGCTACCCCGTTGATTGCCATCGATATAAAAACGGAGGAAGTCGTAGTTAGTTTCTGAAGAGACCTTGCAATGGAAACTGATGTCGTCGGCACTTACTACATTGGCACTCAGGCTGAGAGTAGATGTCTGGTTGTCACCAATGTTACCGGATTGAGCGCACCAGCTTCCCTCAAAAGCACCGCCGTTTATGAACCAGGGTGCGTTTCCACTCATTACCCAGTCATAGCTGTTGAAACCACCGCTCTCGAAGTCTTCCAGAATCAGACCGACAGTCAGATTGAAATTATCGCTTCCACTGTAGCCATCGGCGGAGAAATCAACTGCGAAAAGTATCACCCGGCCAATCGGGGTCCCCGGGGCAGCAGTTACATTATAAGTTAAAGTGCCGCTGTCACCACCCGGCAGATTGCCGGCATTATCGATCACACTGTTTATGGTAATGTAATAATCACCACTGCTGAGTATTCCACTCACATTGGCAGCGAGTCCGGTACCACTGTTATCAACTGTTACAACAATATCTGCTGTTTCACCCGGGTCCAGCCTGTTGTTGTCTCCATCGTTGACAGTAACACCCCCGACGACCAGATCAGGTGTATGACCGATAACTGTAAAAGTGGATTCCCAGGTCTCGCGGTCAGGTGAACCGGCCGTCAGTGTGAAGGTGACAGGATGGCCGTCCGGCAGGGTAGGCAGCGCCTGGATCTGGAATGCATCAATCAGTGTGGCGCTGTTATCAGCCGGCAGGTCACCCAGGTATTCGCTGTTATCAAGGATTGTTACATAGTCATCCGTTTCGCTGATAGTCAGTGTAACATCAGTAGCAATTTCGACACCGCAGTTATTAACCGTGATGTTGAGCCAGGGTGATTCACCGGGGTTGAGTTCCCCATTGGTATCATCAACAGCATGGCTTTCATAAACCACATAGGGGCCCGCAGGCGGTATTACGGAAACAGCAGCACTGTACTCAAGATAATCATGGGCAGTAATGACCAGTTCCATCTCACCTGCTGTCAGCGGTTCCGGGTTGAGAACCAGGGATACATTTCCCAATGCGTCGGTGAAGTCACGCGCGACCAGTTCTCCCTCAAAACTCAGGGCAACCAGAGCACCGGCAACGCCGGGTGTCTGAACATCGAAAGAACCTGTGCCAATAATGTAGGCGGCGTTATTGTCAGCGGTCAGTACACCCGGTTCTGCGGTCCAGATATCCAGTGAAGGATCACCGAACAGGTTCAACTCCAGGGCGCACCAGCGGTTAGCCATATCGTCATTGGTGATCCAGGGCAGGCAATCAACCTTGGAATCGTCGTTGGCTCGGGCGATGGAGGTTATCCCCTCGCCATAAATGGCATCTACAAATTCACGGTCGAAGTATTGCGAAGAACCACGTGTCGAATAGTGATAACCCCAGCCATAACGGGAGTTGGAGATGATCGCAACAGCACCTGTTGGTATACCAACTGTCCAGTTTTCAGAAATGCAGTCGTTCTCATTGAAAGCACCACAGATACAACCCTGGCTATAGACGATGTAAAAACCGTGGTTGGTTCCGTTATTGGTGAAGTTCCCGGTAGTTATGTCTGAGTTGTACATGCGGCACATATAATTCCAGTTGCAGTGGCCGAGGTGGTTCAGATAGTTAACACCGTTGTTGAGCAGCGGACGCAGATGAGAAGCGGCAGACCATGCACCAGGATAGTAATCGTACTGGTCATAGAGTGTTCCAATCTGTCCCGGGTTATCGATACCGGTAGTTGTGTAACCGTGGTTGGATGACCCGAGACGCAACTCCTCCATGTAAGTACGTCCGAAAGTCCATTCCCCGGGAGAATCGTCCCAGAGCAGTTCACCCGCCAGCAGTACTTCATCACAATCAGCTGCTACAGGTGACTGTTGATAGCTGATATGCTTGTTGACAAAGATTGCCGCTTCAGTAGTGTTGTCAACCGCTGCCCGTCCAACATGAACTTCAGCGATAAAGTCAGCTTCTTCGGGACTCGGTTCACCGTACTGGCCGTCACCGTCGCTGTTCCAGTTGCCGTCCAGGCCGCCGTAGTAGAGGTCGCAGGGCAGATTGCTATCGGTTTCACGCACCAGGTAATTCGTGGTAACTTTGACACCACGGTAAGGAATGATATTCCCGTCACCTGAGCTGTCACCATCACCACCGAGCAGGACATACTGAATACTCAAATTCTGATAACAGTCGATTATGTAGTTACGGATACGATCCTGATTGTCAAGACCGGCAACATTGGCATAGATCCAGCCGGTAGTCTCGATAAAAGTGTGGATGCCACGACGATTGTTGAACTCCACCAGTGGTTCGAAGCTCGCCACCAGCGCATCGCTGGTGATAATCACCATATCCATATCCTCAATACGGTCCTGAGGCAGTACAGGATAGTCTTCCAGCAGGGTGATGTTGTCTACCATGCCCTGCAACTGGTTCCAGGTCGATTGATCAGATCGATAAAACTGGCTGAAACTGGTTGCAGCTTCAGCTGTCGGGGCAGTGCGCAATTCCACCCGCAGTTGTGGATACCACCATACTTCCCCATTTACAGGATTGTACCGGACCGGGTTGATCTGGAAAAATGCTACTGAATGGCCACGGTAAAACCGGGTTTGCACGGGTGTGGAATACTGTGCCGGGAAGAGCTTGTCCCGGTCGTATATTTCGCTGTTCTCCCCGATCAGAGCAATATCACCTTCGTAGCTGAAGGGGAGCTGTTCCTGATTGGGAGCGATCTGGAGGTTTCCAGCCAGCAGCTGTGGTTCCCCCGGGAATACATTCACACTGACTGCTTCCTCGCCTGCAGGCAGCAGCAGCCTGACACCGAAGGAGGGTAGCGCGGGAGCGCCTGCAGCGCCACCGGTACGGCAGTTGTCCATCACAATGATGCTGCCGTTGAATTCCGCTGTCACCTGCGGCCGCTCAAATGTGTACAGCTGCTCTATAACGGCTGCGCCTGCAGAGGCGGTCAGGCAGGGCAGGGATGCTGACAGGATCAGAGCAATCCGGATAAGTTTTCTCATACTCTATCTCCTTCAATGATGGGTTGCCAGCTAAGTGCCGGGTTCAGGGCATTAAATTTCTCAGGCAATGTATAGACAGCTCATCTCAAGCAATCTGCAGCCGATGCTGGCAGGGCTCACTTGAGATGAGCTTCTGATCTCTGTCGGACTATCAGTTCAGGGCAGTGACCTGATAGAAACCGGCTCCACCGCTTAACGGCAGTGTCCACTGGGTAATACCGGTATTGCCGAGGAGCAGGTACTCTCCGTATGGTGTATCCGCGCCATAAACGTTGTAACTGACAGCTCCCTCAATAGCAGACCAGCTGAGCACGACATAACCACCACTGATCTGGATAGTGAGATCGGTAACCGGTGGCAGCTCACCCAGCGCCAGGCCTGAAATGCTAAGATCATCGATATACCAGCCCTCGGCACCGCCACCCTGGTCACTGCCGAAACGGAAGCGGAACTGTACCGTCTCTTCAGCATAATCTGCCAGGCTTACCAGAGTTTCCTGCCAGTCAAATTCACCTGACCAGCAGGGAGTACCACCTGCAAAGGGATGCGTTGCAGGACTTCCACCACCGGATTCCCAGCGGAAAGCACTGGTATAACCACCGCTGACCGGTGTCAACTGTAACCAGCTGAAACCACCATCGTCGCTGATTTCGAGGATACCGCCATCGTAGGCGGAATCGGGATATACGCCCGATACCTCACCCGCCAGCTGATGCTGGAATGAAAGGGTGGAGTTTGGACGTAAAGTTACGGCTGGTGAGACGAGCCGGGCGTCGAGCGAGTTGGCGTAGTTACCTGTACCGGTATCACCACATTTCCAGCTGTGTGTCGGGCTCTGGTATTGTTCGCTGCTCAGATGCCACTGGTCACTCCAGCCATCAGCAGCACTGTGTGTCCAGTCACCGATAGCTTCACAATTATTGCTCCAGTAGAGTTCATAGATGAACAGCACCGGCAGGTCGAAACCACTGTTCCAGACACCGCTACCGTTGTCAGTAGCTTCCAGTTCGAAGTGAACCAGATGGTTTTCAGGAGTATCGGGAGAAACAGCTACCTGGAATCCGTCAGTTATTGTGATCGTCTCATCCGGATCCATATCACCGTAGTATTCGTTGTCATCCAGCATGGTAACCCATGCATCAGCTGTTGTCACGCTGACATTGACACCCGTGGCAATCTCGACACCGACATTGTGGATACCGATGGTCAGGTGGGGTGATTCACCCGGGTTGAGCTGTCCATTATCATCCTCGATCACACAGCCATCAAGAACAACATAGGGCCCTTCATTGGGAATCACTTCAACAGTTCCCATAACTGGTTGATGATTCTGTCTGGTGATAACCAGGTCGGCAACTCCGGGATTGGCAATTGGTTCAAACTCCAGTGTCAGGCTGCCACTGGAGCCAACAAGCCCACCGGCAACCAGATTGCCATCCATACTCAATCCGACATATGAGTAAGCTTCCGCCTGGATGGTCATAGCGGTCTGTCCCAGGAAGATACTTTCAGGATAACTGACACTGTTCACAGCAGGTACACCGAAGAACGTAGTCAGGGAGGGGTCCCCCATCAACGCGTAGATCTCCCAGTAATAGTTGACCAGGCCGCTGCCACCTTCAATCACGGCCAGATTACCTGCCATAATGACGGAGTACTGAGTAGTGTGCCAGTCAATGAAATCTTCACCATGATCGTGGAACATACCGTCGTAAGCACCCAGTCCATGTGTTTCGTAAGTCGGATTGACAACAATGCTGCCGGAGCCTACACCCCACCAGTAATCCTCATCCCAGTAGGTATTGTTAGTACCGCCAATATAGCCGATGGCGCCTTTGTTCTCGGCACGCAGCCAGGCTTCACCAAAACAGGTACCTGTGTTAAAAGCATTGGTAAGGCAGCAGTTCCCCACCACTGTAGGGTATTCATGGTCATTCTGCAGGCTGTTAATGTTTGAGATAGTGAAGCTGGGATCAGCCCAACTGGTCTGGCTGCCGTGGGCAGTGTAGTTGACATAGCCGACACCGTTACTGACATCAGCAATAATGTTGGCGGCATTACCACCGGAATTAGGATAGAGGTATGTATGTGATGTGATTCCATGAAGGGCATTGAAATAATAGGTGGTACCATAATTGATCTGACCGTTAGCCCAGACGCTGCCGAAAGAGCCATCCATACCGGCGATCATTACTACCTCTTCCAGGTAGGATGGGTCCGGCATCAGATAACGCTCATATTCGAGTGTCTTGTCGATCTGTGGTTGCAGCTGTGCCGGGGTCTGGGCGGAGAAGCGGCCGTAGTAGATTTCCGGCATGAAATCACTACCCTCCAGCCTGACATAGTTCAGATCAGTGATATGACCACCCTGGCTCCCGCTGAAAGCAGGAACTTCACTATCGTCACCGACAAACAACACAAAGCTGGGTGCAGGATCCTCCGGAGTGGCAGCATCCCAGATACTCTGGATATATGCAGCAATACTGGTAGTGGTGTAGCCGACATCGGGATCACCCAGATAACCGGTGATGACATCGTAGCCCTGCTGTGTTTTCCACTCGATGAAAGGGGCCAGCTGAGCTTCAAATAGAGGATCGGAAACGATAACATATTTGATCGGATAGCGGGTCAGATCATCACGCTGATTCAGCGGGCGGTAATTGAGAAGCTGGCTCCGGTAAAGCGACTCAAAATAGGGTGACCAGGTACGGGCGCGAAGATTATCGGTTGATTCCAGGTCGGCACCACTGTATGCAATCTCCACCTCGAGATGGCTGTACACACGCAGCTGTCCGGTGGTCGGGGAATATTGAACCGGTGCCAGCTCTATCACGAAAAGGCGTTGACCACGCAGGATACCCAGCTCTTCCAGCTGGACCAGTGGTTGCCGTTCAAAACCAACGCGTGTATAGGCGTCACTGTTGTACTCAAAAGGCACATCTTCCGGTGACTGGCTCTTGGATAGTGAAGGCTGGGCCGGAATGACCGGGTGGCTGATGTTCCAATCGGCCAGGTTAAACTGCTCGTACCAGCTTTCGGTTACAGTTGCAGTTACCACCGCCTCCAGAGGTACCGCTATGATCTCCCGTTTGACCGGCAGCTGAGGAGCGCCGATCTGATGGGTATAGCTGTAATCAGGCACCTGCAGCAGTGTGAACAGGCCGGACTGTGTGTTGACCGTTGTGTGCTCGATCCCTGCCAGCTCACTTACAAGTGAAAGTCCTGAGTCATCATTGCTGGTAAGTACAAGGCTGCCAGATGCGGGGGCAAGATCTATGGCTCCGAAGGCCTGTATTGAAATGAGTCCAAAAGCGATACAACTGAATAGTTTCTTCATCGTAAACCTCCCGGTTCTATGTCTTTTCGCATCCCGACAGGTCGTGATGCAGAAAGGCGATTGAACATTGTAGCAGGTCTGAACATTACTATGTCGATGACCTGTCTTGAGCTATATTTGGCGCTCGAATTGATTTACAAATTGATCACCCGTTCCCGCAGTCGCCTGGTTTATCCCGGTTTCCGCAGGGGCATAACTAACCCTGGTTGGAAATCGGAACCGGGCCATATTCAATCAATCTACCTGGTTACTGTAAAAAGCTTCTAATAATCCAGCGCGGTAACCTGATAGTATTGCTCTGTCACACCTGCCATTGTAGACCATTGCGAAAAAACGCTGTTACCGATAAGCTGAAACTCACCAAAGGGAGTATCGCAGCTGTAGATGTTATAGCTCACAGCTCCCTCCACTGCAGGCCAGGACAGCGTGACATAGTCACCAGCAATCGCGATAGAGAGATCAGTTACAACTTCCGGGCCACCGGTGGCAACTCCCACCAGTGCCAGATCGTCGATATACCAGCCACCGTTGCCGACTCCACCGTCGCTACCGAAGCGGAAACGGAAACGGACTGTCTCACCTGCATAGTCAGAGAGGTTGATCTCTGTAGACTGCCAGTCAAATTCACCGGACCAGCATCGGGTTCCGCCTGTGAAAGGATGAGTGGCGGGATTGCCGCTTCCGGACTCCCAGCGAAAAGCGCTGGTATAACCACCGGCAAGTGGCATCAGCTGGTTCCAGCTGTCACCACCATCACTGCTCATCTCCAGAAAACCACCATCATAAGCGGAATCAGGATAAGCACCGGAAACTTCACCCGACATACTGTGAACAAAAGAAAGACGGGACCAGGGACGCAGCTCCACTTCCGGTGAGACCAGCCTGGCATCCATATGATCAGCGTAGTCACCGGTGCCGGTGTCACCGCATTTCCAGGAGTGAGACGGACTCTGGTAATCCAGGCTGCTCAGATGCCACTGATCAGCCCAGTCATCGGGGGAATCATGTGTCCAACCGGCCTCCGACTCACAGTCGTCTGACCAGTATTGTTCATATATGTATAGAATCGGCAGATCAAAACCGGAATTCCAGACACCGCTGTCATTATCAGTCGCTTCAACATCGAAATGGACCAGATGGTTTTCCGGTGCATCATCCGCTATCAGAACCTGGAAACTTTCAGACAGCACAACGATTTCATCAGGATCCAGATCACCATAGAATTCGGTAGGATCCAGCATCGCCACCCAGCTGTCAGCAGTGGTGATTGTCACATTGACACCAAAGACCGTTTCGATACCAACATTGTGGATACCAACCGTTAAGAGTGGGGACTCACCCGGATTGAGCTCACCGTTGGCATCGGCAACCACACAACTCTCGACAACCACATAAGCACCTTCCGGTGGAATAATAGATACCGAACCGCTGTACTCCAGGTAATCATGGGCGGTTACTACCAGTTCCATTTCACCCGGTAACAGTGGTGCTGGATCCAGCTGCAACTGCACGTTGCCGTTAGCGTTTGTCTGTCCGCGCCCGACCAGCTCATCATCAAAAGTCAGCGCAACCAGTGCACCCTCCACACCGGGTACTGTCACATCAAAGATACCGGTTCCAATTATGTAGGCAGCATTATGTTCAGCTGTCAGTACACCCGGTTCCGCGGTCCAGATATCCAGTGAGGGGTCACCGAAAAGGTTCAGCTCAAGAGCGCACCAGCGGTTGGCCATGTCGTCATTGTTGATCCAGGGCAGGCAATCCACCTTGGAATCGTCATTGGCCCGTGCGATGGAAGTGATCCCTTCACCGTAGATTGCATCGACAAATTCACGATCGAAGTACTGTGATGAACCACGGGTGGAGTAGTGATAACCCCAGCCGTAGCGGGAGTTGGAGACGATCGCTACGGCACCGGTAGGTATGCCGACTGTCCAGTTCTCCGAGAAACAGTCGTTTTCATTGAAAGCCCCGCAGATACAACCCTGGCTGTAGACGATATAGAAATTATGGTTGACACCATTATTGGTGAAATTTCCGGTATTGATATCTGAATTTGTCATCCGGCACATGTAGTTCCAGTTGCAGTGGCCGAGATGGTTAAGGTAGTTGACACCGCTATTCAGACGGGGGCGCAGATGTGACGCCGGGGTCCACTCACTCGGATAGTATGTATACTGGTCGTACAGTGTGTCCACCAGGGCAGGATTATCGAGGCCGATAGTCGTGTAGCCGTGACTGGAGGATCCGAGGCGCAACTCTTCCATGTAAGTGCGCCCGAAGGTCCAGTCACCACCATCGTCGTCCCAGAGCAACTCTCCTGCCAGCAACACTTCGTCACACTCTGTTGTAACCGGTGACTGCTGATAGGCGATATGTTTATTCACAAAGTTGGCTGCTTCAGTAGCGTTGTCAACCGCGGCGCGGCCTACATGGACCTCGGCGATGAAATCCGCCTCTTCCGGATTCTCCTCACCATACTGGCCGTTACCGTTACTGTTCCAGTTGCCATCAAGTCCACCGTAGTAAAGGTCGCAGGGCAGGTTGTAGTCTTCCGTACGGAGTGTATAATGCGTGTTGACATAAACACCACGGTAAGGAATGATATTGCCACCACCGGAACTGTCACCGTCCCCGGCAAGCAACACATATTGCAGGTTGAGATCCTGGTAGCAGTTGATGATGTAGTTACGGATGCGGTCCTGATTATCGTTACCGGCCACATTGGCATAAATCCAGCTGGTGGTCTCAATTATTGTGTGGATTCCACGGCGGTTATTGAATTCGGCCAACGGCTCAAAACTCGCCTGCAGCGCATCGCTGGTGATGATCACCATGTCCAGATCCTCGATACGGTCTTGGGAATCGGCAGGATACTCCCGCAGCAACTCAATGTTGGAGACCATGTTGCGCAGCGCGTACCCGGTTTCTGCATCTCCACGATACAGGTCCCGCATACTGATGGCAGCTTCTGCAGCCGGAGCAGTATGTACTTCTACCCGCATGTGAGGATACCACCATACTTCACCCGTAACCGGATTGTAACGCACCGGGTTGATATGAAAAAAAGCCAGGCCATGACCACGGTAGAACTGTGTGCGGGGTTCGCTGCTCAACTGCCCGGGATAGAGCGCGCTGCTGTTATATATCTCCTCATTCTGCTCAACAACAACAGCCGGGCCATCGTAACTCAAAGGGACCTGCTGCTGATGGGGAGCGACCTGAATACCACTGCCCAGCAGCTCCATTTCTCCAGTAGCGATTTCCACGGAAACTGCTGTCTCACCGGGTGGCAGCAGTAACTGGACACCGAATGTGGGCAATGCAGGTGTTCCGGGTGCACCAGAAGTTCGACAATTATCCATTACAACAATGTTACCACCGAAATCCTCAGCCAGTTGTGGTCTGGAAAAATCGAAATCCTGTTGGATGATCTCTGCAACAGCTACCAGCGGCAGCGTGGCCATCAGCGTAGTTATCAGCAATCCTCTGAAAGTTCTCATCAAATTCTCCCAGCCCTGTCAGGCTTGTTCAGGGTTAAATATCATTACTTTCTTTGCACCCGAAACTGTGAAAACAAAAAGGGGAACCTTGCGGCTCCCCTGTATCAGAATCTTCTATTCGTCAGTGGCTATCACTTGATAGAACTGAATTCCATCAGTCAGTGGCAAGGTCCAGGAAGTAAAGCTGGAAGTTCCGATATATTCGAAACCACTGTAAGGCTCAGCAGAACTCCAGAGCTCGTAGCTGGAAGCACCCTCTACGGCACTCCAACTCAGCATGACATAACCACTATAGATTGCGATAGCCAGGTCGTCAACCGGGTCGAGGTAGATTGTGCCGACATTGAGTGTCACCGGAATATCGATACTACTCTCATCCTGGTCGTTGGAATTGACCGTGATGCTGCCGTAGTAAATGCCCTCTGTGAGATCGGCTGCGTCAAAAAGCACATCCACTGTCGCTTCACCACCGGGCGCTACAATACCACTACCCGGATCAGCTTCCAGCCAGGGAGTAGCGTGGTCAATCAGAATCGCCAGGCCGTTATGCAGATAAGTACTGTTGAACACCATCTGCAGACCGTCACTGCCACTCTGATTCTCGATACCTACAGTGCAACCGTTAGTAGTTGTCACTGTTGCGTACTGATAGACAATTGTGCCGTCAGCGTTCAGGATCACCTGGAAGGTCTCAGGATCACTGCTGCCGTAGTGTACTACAGCATCCCACTCTACCACAAAGCGCTGGTTGGCAGCGTCGGCATAGTAATAGATTGTGCCTGCGCTGGAGGGATTCAGGTCATCCCAGAAGGGGGCGATCAGGCAGTTGGGATCAGCGCTGTTCGGGATGCCCTGGTTTGTGTATTCACTGGAGGTCGAGGTGAAAGAGATGAATCCGTTGGTGCAGATGTTGACAGCGTTGTAAGTAGTACCATAGAACTCGAAGTTGAAGCCGAGACTGAAGGGACCGTAGTTGCCGTCGTCACCATCACCGGGACTGGTGCCGATACTGTTGATCTCAAACCAGTCATAGGTCGGCCCGCCTGTTTCGTCACTGTCAATCCAGAAGTTACCGAAACCGTCCGGCCCACCCTGGTCACGGGCAACCTGACCCACGCGCGGGTCAGCTTCACCCTTATCCAGCTTCAGGTGCGGGGCAGTAGCAGGTTCACTGTCGGTAGCAACCAGGATTGTGTAGTTAAGTTCACCGTCACCCTCATTGGTCAGGGTAAGTGGCTCGGTAGTAGTAGTACCCGGCTCCAGGGTTACATTAAATTCTGTCGGATTGACGGAAATTTCAGGATAGGCGGGAGCACCCAGGGGTGGGAAAATAATATAATCGATCCACCCGCAATCGCTGCCGTTGCTGACGGAGTAGTCTTTATCAAATTCCCAGGTAAAAGTATGCTCACCGATGGATACGCTGTGACTGAATTCAGCCCAGCCCTGTTCACCGTCCCAGCTGGCAATCTCGGAGCCATCAATCTTGAAGCGCAGGTAGTCGTAGTTACTCTCCGAAGAAACCTTGTACTGGAAAGAGATTTCACCGGTGGCGACAACATTGGCGGTCAGGTTGAGACTGGAAGTCTGATTATCACCGATATCGCCAGACTGACCGCAGAAGCTTCCTTCGTAAGCGGAAGTGCTGATAATCCAGTCAGCGTTACCACTCATCTCCCAGGGGAAGGCGATGAAGTTACCGGTTTCAAAGTCTTCCAGAACGAGACCGATTGTGAGATAAATATCGTCAGTAAGGTTGAAGTCACCCGCATTCCATTCAAAATCGAATTCCGCCGGATCACCGACTTCCGCTTCCGCAGCGATCGTAACACCAAAAACAGCATTGACGCTGCCACCACCAGGAATGGCGGCAGTGTAGTCAGCGTTGTCAGTTACGGTAACATTGGGGCTGCTGCTGGCCAATGTAGCCAGTCCGTTGGTTACAGTTGCATGGCCACTGTTATTGATCGGTACGATCAGCAGGGCATCTTCACCCGGATCGAGGCGGCCGTTACCGTTACCACCGGCGCTGTCATCTACGATCATCATGCCGGTTGCCATTTCCGGTGCGTCCAGGGTGACGGTCAGATAGGACACCCACTCATCACGGGCAGTGCCGGTGACGGTCAGGGTGAAGTTTACCTGATGCTGGTCCGGTACGACACCATCAACAGTAAATCCATAAACATCATTGCCGCTGACAGTATTGCCGGCGTTGATATCGCCGAAACTCTCGCTGTTGTCGGTAATGGCAACATAGCTGTCGGTGCTGCTGAGGATAGCGCTGACATCCAGAGCATCCACGGTGCCGATGTTCTCCAGTACTACATCCAGCAGAACTGATTGACCATACTCAGCGGTTGCCGGTGAATAATCATTCAGTGTTACATAGGGACCATCGTTGGGGGTTACCAGCAGATCCGCAATAATCGGTATACGGTTCTGGCAGGTGATTACCAGTCTGGCAGTACCATCAGTGTTGAAGGGGGTGAAATCCAGTGTAAGATTGCCTCCGGAGTCAACCAGACCTGCGCCTGCCAGTTCATTACTCATACTCAATCCAACATAGGAGTAGGGTTGCGCCTGAATGTCAATGCTGCTCTGCCCGATGAAAACGGAAGTCGGGTAGCTGGCATTATTGATTTCTGGCACGCTGAAGTAAGTGGAAAGGGAAGGATCGCCCATCAACGCGTATATTTCCCAGTAGTAGTCGACCATACCGCTGCCACCTTCAACTACCGCCAGGTTCCCGGCCATGATGAAGGCAAACTGGGTAGTGTACCATTGGCTGAAAACCTCACCATGATCGTGGAACATGCCGTCGTAAGCACCGGGGCCATGTGTTTCGTAGGTCGGATTGGTTACAATGCTGCCGGAACCGACACCCCACCAGTAATCTTCATTCCAGTAGGTGTTGTTGGTGCCACCGATGTAACCGATAGCCCCCCTGTTCTCCGCACGCAGCCAGGCTTCGCCGAAGCAGGTGCCGGTATCGAAAGCGTTGGTAAGGCAGCAGTTGCCCACCACGGTCGGATACTCATGGTCATTCTGCAGGCTGTTGATATTGGAGATGGTGAAACTGGGATCAGCCCAGCTGGTCTGGCTTCCGTGAGCAGTATAGTTAACATAACCGACACCATTGCTGACATCAGCGATGATATTGGCGGAATTGCCGCCGGAGGCTGGATAGAGATATGTATGTGAGTCTATTCCGTGTGCTTCGTTGAAGTAGTAGGTTGTTCCATAGTTAATCTGGCCATTACCCCAGGTGCTGCCATGGCCGGAATCCATACCGGCAATCATGACCACTTCACCCAGATAGGATGGGTCCGGCATCAGATAGCGTTCGTATTCGAGTGTCTTGTCGATCTGTGGTTGCAGCTGCGCCGGGGTCTGGGCGGAGAAGCGGCCGTAGTAGATTTCCGGCATGTAATCACCACCCTCGAGGGTGACATAATGCAGATCGGTGATATGACCACCGGTGTTGCCACTGAAAGCAGGCACTTCACTATCGTCACCGACAAACAGCACAAAACTTGGTGCAGGATCTTCAGGTGTTGCAGCATCCCAGATATCCTGAATCCAGGCGGAAATGCTGGCAGTGCTGAAAAAGAAATCTGTGCCGATGTAACCTGTAATGACATTATAACCCTGCTGCGTCTTCCATTCGATGAATGGTGCCAGCTGAGCTTCGAACATCGGATCAGCCACGATGACATACTTGATCGGATATCGAGTCAGGTCATCACGATCGTTCAGAGGACGATAGTTGAACAACTGACTCTGATACAGTGATTCAAAGTAAGGTGAGAAGGTCCGGGCTCGCAGCTCATCTGTAGCTGCCAGGTCAGCATTGCTGAATACTACCTCAACTTCAAGGTGGCTGTAAATGCTGAGTTGTCCGGTTGCGGGAGTGTACTGGACAGGAGCCAGCTCAAGAACAAAAAGGCGCTGGCCACGCATTATGCCCAGCTCTTCAAGCTTTACCACTGGTTGCGGGCTGCGTGCGGAGCTGCCATAGGCATCAGCATCGTAGGCGAATGGGACATCCTCCTGCAGCTGGCTTTTGGATAGCGAAGGCTGGGCAGGGATGACCGGATTGGTGATACCCCAATCGGACAGGCTGAACTGCTCGATCCAGCTTTCTGTGATCTCGGCGCTTACTTCAGCACCCAGGGGAACAGCTATGATAGTACGTTTAACCGGCAGCTGCGGCTCACCGATACCATGACTGAAGCTGTAATCAGCCACCTCTAACAGCGTGAAAATACCTGCAGGGGTGTTGATAGTCTGGTGCTCGATCTCAGCCAGTTCACTGGTGAGTGTTAAACCTGAATCATCGCTGCTGTTCAAGATCAGACTGCCATTCAGTGGTGCCAGGTCTATGGTACCATAAGCGGATACCGCCATGATAAAAAGCAATGTAAATACCGGAATTACCTTGAAGCGAAACATTAATCCTCCTGATAAATGGCAATCACCATGAAGTGGTCCCTCAGGGCGCCAGATAGTGATGATGATCACCGATATTTATGAATAGTTGGGCAAATCTTATGATTCCAGAGGCTGAAGTTTTTATAACCTGAACCTGCCAGAATCGTATACAGTTATCATTGGCTTTTGTGCAAAAATTATACCTTTCTCACTGCTCAAGATGAGTTATCCCACAATTCAGACCTGTCAATCGCTGATAGACCGGTCCGGTGTGTGTGGATGCCTACTATGCATATGTTAAATATAAAGATAGCTTGTCGCTTCAGTGATGCCCAGCATACAGAAACTGCCTTCGGGGAATTGAGCAGACCGGTTCTGGTCAGGGGGCAGGTATGGAATTGTCCGGTTCAGCTTTCCAACCGGTAAGGAATCCAGGTTAACTGTTCAGAATATTTACACACAAACGTCTTGATCGATGGACAGGATACTAGTGTTCAATCAGTTGAATACCGGCACTCAGCGCGTTCAGTCGAGTTGTAATATCTTCATAACCACGATTGATCTGGTTGATATTCTTGATGATAGTCTCACCCTCGGCCAGCAGGCCTGCAATCAGCAATGCCATGCCAGCCCTGATATCAGGTGAAGTGAGCAGACGGCCATAAAGTTGCGATCTGCCAATAACCAGCACCCGGTGTGGATCACACAGCAGCAGGCGAGCCCCCATACTGATCAGGGAATCGACCCAGAACAGGCGCGATTCAAACATCCAGGCGTGAAATAATACCGGACCTTCGACCTGTGTTGCCAGTACGATTGCCATACTTGACAGGTCGGGGGGAAATCCGGGCCATGGTGCTTCATGCAGTCTGGGAAGCTGACCGTCGGCATCCATGGTCACCTCCAGCTTCTGATTACCCGGTATCAGAATCCGGTTACCGGAAGTCATGAATTCCACACCCAGCGTAGAGAAGGTCTGCCCGATCATACCGTAATTGTCAGGAGTGATATTGTTGATAATCAGATCACTACGGGTTGCAGCAGCCAGTGCAATCATGCTGCCGACCTCAATGTGATCCTCAGCAATCGTGTGATCGGCACCATCCAGCTGCTTCCTGCCGGTGATTACCAGGCAATTGGTTCCGATTCCCTCGATTTCAGCTCCCAGTTGTTGCAGGAAGCGAGCCAGTTGTACCACATGTGGTTCGCAGGCGGCATTGCTTATGGTAGTGGTCCCAACCGCGACCGCGGCCATCATCATGGCGTTTTCCGTCGCCATCACACTTGCTTCATCCAGCTGAATTGCAGTGCCATGGAAAGGACGGTCAATGCGGATTTCCAGCCCCTCACTCCCCTCAATCAGGGAAGCACCAAAAGCACTGAAAACCTGAAGGTGGGTGTCGATACGACGGCGGCCGATCTTATCACCACCCGGTTGTGGCAGGAAAAAACAACCCTGGCGGTAGAGCAGGGGTGGTGCGAGCAGCAGGGAGGCACGGATCTGTTGTGCCAGCTCAAAATCAGGACGCGGGTCCAGTTTGCCATTAACCCTCAGCCGCACTTCATGGCCCTGTTGCTCAAGCTCAACACCCAGCCGCTCCAGAAGTTGCAGCAGGACCCTGACATCACCGATCAGTGGCAGGTTGCGCAGAGTAACCGGCTCGTCAGCCAGCAGCGCCGCGCAGAGTACCGGCAGCGCTTCGTTCTTATTCCCCTGGGGAATGTACTCCCCCTGTAGTTTGCGAGGTCCCTCGATCAGTAGACGCATGTTCTGCCCCGGATGATGTTCAATAGAATAGGTACAGTTTACATCTGCAGTCTGTGAATTCAAACAAATGAGCATACCCACAGCTGATACTGCGGGCATTTCTATGAAGTATGTGGAAGCTGCATAGAAAAAAACAGCCGGCAGGCAATACCCACCGGCTGTTGTTAAAGCAGATCAGGTTAACGGAGGCATTCCGTCACCTGAGATAACTCTTAATCATTCCGGACAGCAGTTACCACATAGAAGTATTTACCGGTAGCACCTGTATCCTCGTATTCGGAAACAAGAATACCGTCGACCAGCAGGTTCTCCGGAGCAGGTGTGAAATAGGGCACGTCGGAACGATAGATACTGTAACTGTCAGCACTGTCTATATCGTTCCAGTCAAGCTGAGGCTCCTCACCTACGTGGATAATATCCAGATGGATATTTGCATAATAGAAACAGCCATCTCCATAGCAACCTTCAACCAGCATGCTCAAATCACCACCCCACGGTTCGATCACAAACCCAGCATCATCATAACCGTAGTAGGAATGAGATATCCACCATACTTCGTTGAGTCCTACAATGCCACAGGGGCCATGTACACCGATCCAGAAGTCAGTGGTACGACCCTGCAACTCTGGAATGTCGCCGATATAGAAATGGTCATAATCGGGATATACAGCACCGACCTGGTAGGTGAGGTCGGCAATCTGGGCGCCGACATTTTCATCATCAACACCGGCGTCATAGATCACCACGTTCACGTCATCACCGATCTCCATGTTGTACATCAGAGCGGTGAACCACTTGGCATTAAATCCAAAGCCGAGATCCTGATCTACACGAATCAGAGCCCAGTCAGCTTCGTCCAGAGTCCAGGCGGAAGAGATATCATCATCATAGATGAACAGTACGCGACCATCTTCATAGACATTGAAATCGTAGAAGAGGGTGTCATTGCTCTGGTCCTCATCTCCAGTGAGTTGAGTCCAGGCGATAAAAGTATATATGCCGGGACCATCAACCGGGGTAAAGGGTGCAAGGGTTCCGTAATAACGGACATAATCCAGTGCTCCCACTTCGGTCTGGAAGGGAGCCAGTGCGGTCATGGCCTGTACCGGCACACCCTCTTTTTCAACCATATAGAAGGCAGGGATATTGAACTGACTGTTAAGGCCAAAGTTGTTCAGCTGAACACCAACATTGCGTTCAAGGTTCTCAGTGCGGGGTGCATCCAGCCATATCTTGGAAATACCACAATCGTCAGCAGGAGTATCAGTCTCAAGGATGGTTGCATCATCGATGAAAAGACCTAAACCGTTACCACCGTCATCGTTCCCATCAGTACCCAAACTGTATCCGATCTGGATTGTCTGTCCTGCGTAATCAGTCAGTTCCAGACTGCCGTTAAAAATGGCAGCTTGATCCATCAGACCGAAACCGGCGCTGTTATAGTCACGGGCATAGTCGTAGCAGAGGTCAGTCCAGGTAATACCACCGTCTGTGGTAAGATGTACATGATAGTAGTCTTCAAGGAAACCGTTATCATCACCATCGGAATCAGGCACATCACACCAGACCCACTGGCTGAGGAAAATAGTCATATCAGGGGTCAGTGTTATCTCCGGGGACATCAAGTAAGGATTGATGTTTGGCTCGTCCTCGCATCTGAAGCTCCAGTCACTTTCGTGCCCGCCAAATTCATCATCACGTTCCCAGAAGTCGTTACCTGTCACATAACCGTGTGTCGGTACAAATTCTGGTGGAGTAGTATCGGCGTCGAACCAGAGAATGTTTGTGCCGCCGTCATCAATCGAGACATCATCAATAACCATACCGATCAGGTTGGGATCATCGGTGGAATCAAAGCCGGGGTCAGCACAGGAGGCCCAACGTACCATCACATTTGGAAAAGTGTTGTAGGCACTCAGGTCGAAAGAGGCATCGTTCCAGCCATGGGAATCGCTACCCCACCCCGGAACACCTGCTCCCTCACCAAACTGGTAACCAAAAGAGTAGGCGCTGGTGAAAGTGTATGCCGGAGTACCTGAGATGGGTGTCCAGGTGTCACCACCATCTGTAGAAACCCGGACATTACCTGCATCCCAGCCATTATAAGGGGCCGGTTCACCACCGGGAGTCTCATAGTACCAGAACAGCTTGAAAGTAAGAACCGGGCTGGTTGTGCCGGTGAGATCAAAGGGCTGGGTATCCAGCACCATGTAGCTGTCATTCAGATAGCCACCATTTGCAGCATCAGAAGACCACCAGGAATTACCATCCCATGCATGCTCTGTGTCCGCATGCCACCAGTCTTCCTGGATACCGTTGCCGAAATGGGTAAAACCATCTTCACCATCTTCAAAATCCCACGGGTTGCGATCTTCCATGGTTGCATTATGATGCTTCACCTGGGTGTCATCACCTACCTGTGTAATCTGGGTTACCGGAATCTGGTTACCGGAATCAACAACCGGTGCAGTGGTATTAACAGCCAGTGCCGCACTGCCAACTGCAACCAGTGTCATCAGTGGAATAGTGAATAATTTCTTCATGAATTACTCCTTCGTTGAGATTTAAGGGTGTATATACGAATGTTCTCGGTTTGGCTTAATATTAAGTAGCTGAAATACAGCCGGTGTAATTCCATTGCGAAAGGACAATCAATAGTGCACTCAGTCTGATAATTGATCGCGTACCTGTAAATGTTTGCCCTGAGTCCGGGAGGAAACAGAGCAGGTTCCTGTCTGCAAAATGAATCTCTATCAACAGAATCTTCCTAACGTAACTACAGCTAGCAACAACTATGCCCATCAGAATGTTATAATTCTGTTATAAGAAATTAATATCATTAAAATATTCCCAAAAGCTATTGTTCGCAAATGACCGATTACAGACAGTGACGGCCACCGAAAAATGAACCGCTTTCTGTGTCGATTATGAATATTTTCATTTAATTGTAAATACAGAACTTACACAATCCCGGGGTCGGACCACGGTTTGTTATTGTTATTACAATAGTTGGACCGATAAAACAGCTGTAAACCAGCCGTTAGAGGTTATTTTCGGCAATAAACGAGGTCTGAGCAAGTAGCACACAAAAAGTGCACTGATAAAGCGATACCAGAAAAAGTAGAATCAGGTCTCTTCTCCTCCTCCGACTCACCAGTCTGGTGACTCCTCTCTCATCATGTGATTCAGAATTCACTTCTACCCACACATTATTCTTAATAATCTGTTCTGAGAAATCACTTGCGCTGCACCCGGTAACAGTGCTATTATTAATGTTCGAAAAATTGTATACAATCTGAGAAATTCTGATAGAAGGAGGCCACGATGGCCAAGAAACAGACTTTTGCCGATAAGGCTAAAATTCAGGCTGCCAAAGCTGCCCGTCCGGTACAGGTTGTCTGGTACGACGATAGTGGCGACAGTTTGAAGTTGAAGAAGAAAACTTACAAGATCACCAAGGATAACGAAAAAGAAATCCTGGGCTGATCTGGCAATGCCCATAAGAAATCGTTATTCGGGTCAACTCTGATGGCTTCTCACATCGTTTCTCCGGGTACGAGTGCAGAACCACGGCAATGGATCGTGATAGTACTGGATGGCGTCGGTGTGGGCGCCCTGCCAGATGCCGCACAGTATGGCGATTCTGATACCAACACTCTGGCGCATATCGGCGGTGCTTCCACCTCTCTTCCCCTGCCGAATTTACAGCAATTAGGATTGGGCAATATCACCACAGTTCCAGGGCTACCTCCCGCTGTAACTCCAGCTGCCTGGGGACGCATGGCAGCTAAATCTGCCGGCAAAGACAGCACTACCGGTCACTGGGAGCTGGCGGGTCTGATCACACCGCACCCCTTTCCGGTCTATCCCCGTGGATTCCCCGATGCAATTATTGATAGTTTCAGTGAGCTGACCGGTTATGGCTGCCTGGGTAACACTGTTGCTTCCGGGACACAGATCATCGAGGATCTGGGAGCGGAGCATCTGCAGAGCGGCAGGCCGATTCTGTATACATCCGCTGATTCCGTATTTCAAATTGCCGCACACATTGATGTGATTCCGCTTTCCGAACTGTATCGCATCTGCGAAATCTGCCGCACGAAACTGCTGACCGGAGAAGATGCCGTCTCCCGTGTAATCGCTCGCCCCTTTAAAGGAGAGCCTGGCAGTTTTGTCCGGACTGCCGACCGGCGCGACTTCTCACTCCCCCCACCGGCACCAACTCTGCTGGATCAACTGCAACAGCAGGAGGTGGAGACGATCGGTGTCGGCAAGATCGACGATCTTTTCAACGGCAGGGGACTGGACGAAAAACTTCACACCCGTTCAAATCAGGAAGGTATTGACATAACTCTGATGCTTATGCAGCGGCCTCTTGACCGCGATCGTTTCATTTTTCTCAACCTGGTGGATTTCGATATGTTGTGGGGCCACCGGATGGATCCTGACGGTTTCAGGCAGGGATTGATTGACTTTGACCGCCGTCTGCCGGAGTTGCTGGCAGCTGTGGGTGAAAATAACTATCTTGTACTGACTGCAGATCACGGCAATGATCCCACCGGGCCCGGCACCGACCACAGTCGTGAATATGTGCCGCTGCTGGTCTGGACACCGGGACTGCAGGAAGTGGTACTCGGAATACGCGAATCGTTTGGCGATCTGGCGGTGACGATAGCGGACTATTTTGATATCAATCATGATCTGTCGGGAGAATCATTTCTGACGCAGTTGCAGAAGGCTGTCGTCAAGCCGCAATCAACAGCAGGCCAATCTTAAGGACAACAATATGAAGATGGGAAAAGTTATCGGCACAGTCTGGGCGACCCGCAAGGATGAACAGCTGGTCGGGATGAAATTTCTCATCGTCCGCAATCTCGATTTCGATCGCACACCGCAGAGTGGTTATGTGGTTGCTGTGGACAGTTGTGGTGCGGGAGTGGGGGAGGAGGTGCTTTACGCATCCGGTTCCAGTGCCCGCCTCACAATCAACACCGACAAGAAACCGGTAGACGCGGTCATTATGGCAATTATCGACAAAATTGATCTGGTGGAACAGGAATTGGCCAAATGAATCTCGCCCGTATCGTCGGCAATATCTGGGCAACCCGGAAGGACCCCAGTCTGGAGGAAAGCAAGATCCTCATCATCCAGCCACTGGACAAAAACTATACCGATGTTGGAGAACGGATAGCCGCAGTGGACACTGTGGGCGCTGGTCCCGGTACCGGTGAAATTGTCTTCTTCGTCTCTTCAAAGGAGGCCGCAATCCCGATGCCGGATCCCCTCACACCTATCGACGCCGCCATCGTGGGTATCGTCGATCACATCGATCCGGATCCTCTGGGGTGAGAAGAATATTCACCACGAAGGACACGAATAACACGAATAAGAATGAAACATGGTTATGTGTGGGGAAGTTTGAACCTGCTGGATATTGAATCAGAAGGGACTAACCTCTATTCTCGATTTTTCACCGCGAAAGTCACGCAGCATATTACTGGTTTATGAATAAATCAAAAGGGTTTTTCGCGTCTCGTCGCAAGATCTGGATCCAGAGAAAAGTATTCATTAGTAACTATGTGAACCCATTTCCCATTTCTCAGGATTTAACCTTATCTCTCTCCTCTTCGTGCTCTCTGTGTCCTTCGTGGTGAATTTTTTTCCTATCCAACATCGACACAACCCACACCAGCCCCAACGCAATGAAGAACGCCGCAAAGCGGGAGGAAAGTGCATCTCCCACCACAGGAATCAGTGGCCAGATAACTGTCATCAGGGTCCCGGACACAAGACCGGCAAACACACCCCAGCCGGTAGTGCGCTTCCACCAGAGTGCAAGCAACAGTGCCGGGCCGAAGGAGGCCCCCAGTCCGCCCCAGGCGTAGCTGACCATCTTGAACACCAGATCCTGGGTGGTTATCGCCATGATGAACGCGAAGATCCCGACCAGCACCGTGATCACACGGGTAAGGCCGACCAGATGCGATTGTGATGCTTCCGGTTTGATCATGCGATGATAAACATCCTCGGCGACGGCGGAAGTTGTTACCAGCAGCTGACTGTCAGCGGTTGACATCATCGCCGCAATTGCACCTGAAATCAGTACACCTGCCAGTACCGGGTGCAACAGCGAACGGGCCATCCAGGGTAGAATCCGCTCCTGATCACCACCGATCACACTGAGATCGCCGTTGAGGATTACCCAGCCAACAAGACCGATGAAATAGGCGCCGACAAAGGCGGGAATCGCCCAGGCCATGGCGATATAGAATCCCTTTTTCAGATCATGCTCACTGCGAATTGCCATAAACCGTGTCAGCAGATGCGGCTGCCCCATGTAACCCAGCCCCCAGGAAAGGCCGTTGATCGCCAGCAACAGTGCCACTCCGCCCCCGGCACCACCGAAAATTGAGATAGCGGCGGGATCGAGTCTGGCAAGTCCACCGGTCAACGCGTCAATACCACCGATCTCCCAGATCCCGACTACCGGCAGCAGCACCAGCGCTACGATCATGATGACTCCCTGAATCAGGTCGGTCCAGACCACAGCTATGAAACCACCCATCATTGTATAGAAGAGGATGATCACCGCACCGATGACCATACCCCAGTACTGTCCGATGCCAAAGGTCTGGTGAAGTACCTTGCCGGCGCCGTTGAACTGGGCGGCGATATAATAGGTGAAGAAAAATGTGATGATCAGGGTGGCAGTTATCCGCAACAGGTGACGGGGCAGGGTGGGGAATTTACGGTCAAACAGGTGTGGCAGCGTAAGCGCTTCCAGCCGTGCTGTTTCCCGCCTGAGTGGGCGGGCGATAAAGAGCCAGGAGAAGGCTATACCGGCCAGGCAGCCGATAACAACCCAGAAATCAGCCATTCCGGCAGCCAACGCCACACCGGGCAGGCCCAGCAGCAGCCAGGCCGACTCCCCGGAAGCTCTTTCGGAGAATGCCGTCAGCCAGGGCCCCAGCCGTCTACCCGCCAGCAGAAAGTCACCCATCGAACGGGTCAGCCGATAGGTCAGAAATCCCACCACCAGGATAACCAGCAGATAGATGATGAAACTCCCGAAAACCGGGTCGCGCAGCATGGTCAGAAAGGTATCGAACCAGTTGGTGGATGATGTCATGCTGCCCTCCGCCTGAAATGATTTACCAGTAATGGTAATGGAGGGAGGCGGTTAATGCAAGTGGGTGTGGGATTCGATATATCTGTTGCTGTTTCTTCAGCCTAGAACATGATCCGTTGTTCCAGCCCGAATGTCACTCCTTTAGCCCAGTTGAACATACCACCACTCTGCGCGAAGCCGAAATCCAGCTGGTAATGAGTAAACGCCAGCCCGAAACCGGTACCCCATTCGAAGCCTTCCATACCGCCAACAGCCAGTCCCAGCCGCAGCGGCAGCCAGGGCAGGTAGTTCATTTCACCGGCAACAGCCAGCCTTGGACGAATACCGCTGCGCAAAACCGGATTGAATCCCTGTCGGTAAACTCCTGAGAATGAAACCCAGTCAAGCAGTCTGTATTCTGCGCCGAGCTGCATATAGGAGGGCCAGGAAGTACGGAAGCCATCACGGGCAAAACTGCTGTCGGCAACTGCCCAGGTTTCCTGCAATGAATCCATCTCCGCTTCACTGTAACCACTGATCTCTTCGATATCCGCATTGCTGAGATTCAACCGGTAGCCAAAGTCATAACTGCGGGCGTGCTTATCGCTCCAGTGAATCCGTCCAAAGAGGTTGTTAAAAGTGAGTCCGCAATGCAACCGATCGTTGACATCAACTGCCAGACCGAGGTCAAAGGCGTATCCCATGCCATTGACTCCGAGTGCCAGATCGCTTTCATCATCCAGCGGTAAGCCAACTGCACTGACCAGCACACGACTGTTTACCGCAATGGAATCTGAGCGTGACAGCAGCTCTCCCTCACTGTGATCGATATTTGCGCAGGCAATACCGAACAGGGTTGTGACACCCCCACCCACATAGGTTGCATCAACATAATCCCCGATATAGTCATCAATCCAGGGTAGCTGTAGCGGCTGTCCGTAAGAGAATGAAACCGGTACTACCAGTTGCATGTGGCTGCTGGTTTCGCTAAGCGAAATCGGTTCATTGAAGTAAATGCCATCAAAAACCACCTGCATCAGATCAGTCGGCAGACTCATGGTCTGTTGCAACTCAGGTGTGATCGTCAGTGCAAAGTTTCTCCAGGAGATTCCGAACATACGCAGTTGCAGCAGTGCTGCCAGATCCCAGCCATCCTCATCGAAGACACTCAGAAAGTCGCTCCGGTTATTACCTTCATCGAGATTCAGGTCACCGAAAAGGGAGTTGTTGAGCCATCCGGGAGAAACAGCGTTGTTGTGCGCTTCAGCATTAAGTCCGAGGAAAGTGATCGAAGTGTTAGGTGTATCGGGAGTATGATCAAGGCTGTAGCCCAGATTGGCCGGATTAAGCAGAGCGGCGTCCACACCCCGGGCGCTGACCATAAAGGCACCTGCCATACTGGTATTCTGTGGCCCGCCGGTTCCGGCCTGCGCTGGATTGAACAGCATTATTGCTATCAGAGTGATTGCAGGAATTCGCAGCCTGGAGCTGTAGTCGTATCGTTTTCTCATTATTCTTCTCCCGGATCCAGATGGAATCTGAATCGACTGTGCAGGTCAACATTCATTGAGTCGCTGGCCAGTATCCTTGTTACCAGCGGATTGCCGTTGTCATCTTCCAAACCCATAAGATCAACTGTAGCTTTTATCCAGGTGGAGTCACCGATCAGCAGCTCCATTCGCTCATCTGCCAGACGGATTGTATCTATCAGTTCAGAAAGCGGATTCAGTTCCAGAGAGAGCAACGTATCTGCAGTGCCATCAATCAGTCGACTGGTGTCAGCCGATGCCAGCACTGTCAACCGGCTGCCGAACGAAAACTGATTATCCACCTCCAGCATCAGTGACGCCTCAGCCAGATCCTCCGGGATACCCTCGTCCAGCAGTTCCCGATCCAGATCTATTGAGGCATCCTCCAGTATTTCAAATTCAAAGGGCAGGGTGATTTCCAGATCGGCCCGTATGAACTCAGTAGCGTTGATCACAGCACGACCGTCGATAACAACGCTGCCCCAGGTCTCGAAACGGTCCGGCAGCAGATTCAGCATCTCCGTAGCATTCGGAACCGCTACCCTGTTGCTGTCAAGGATGTTCCAGTTGTTAATCAGCGAAACAACCTCTTCACCCTCCGGATTCAGGGCACGGATACCGAGTGACAGCAGAATATCCAGGCTGTCGCTGTCATTGATTCCGATATCTGTCTCCAGCGCTACAGCCAGGTTGACATTGTGGAACCGGATTCCATCCAGCTCTTCCGGCAGCAGTTCCATCTCCTCAGTTGTAGTATCACTCTCCACTGTCAGCGAACTCACCGTTCCTGTCAGATCGGAAAAGAAAAGAGTGTCGATACCGATTTCACCAGAGAGTGAATCCCGCCTGAAAAGAGTAATTATCTCATCTGATGGAATTGTCATGCTGGATCTGTAGTCAATGAATTGTCGCTCCGGGGGCATCTGCAACCGGTAGCCGTCCAATACTATTTCCTGAATATAATTTTCAGCATCAGCAGGTACGGTATAACTACGGTCGAATGGCTCCCCGGCATGGGTCAGCTCTTCAATGAAGAGGTTTACTTCCGTGGGGACACCGGTTTCGTTCAACAGCTCTACTGTGACAGTACCGGATAAGACACCGGCATGCTCGATTATATGCTCGCTGTCAGTGGCGATGGAATCCTCTTCGACGATTTCGGTATTGGAAAAATCACCGGTCACTTCACTGAAAACAATCCCGGGAAACACCAGACTGTAGAGGGTAGACTCGAGCAGGTTGTATTCACCATACTCAGTGCTTGTTGTAGTTATGGTCTCGAAGTTGATCACCTGGTCATCCAGTGAAGGAGGAACGAGATTGTAACCGTCAATATCCATCTGAAACAGCTGGAAACCGGGTTCAACCTGCAGGGTCGTTGTCAGTTCAACTCCGTCAAACAGCAGTTCAGGTATCGTTAGATCAACCTCCATATCTCCACCGATACTGTTAAGCACTGTTATTGCCAGCACTCCGGTTTCAATGGTGGCTGTCAGGATGCGTGTATCACTCAACAGGGGCATAACCTTGACATCGCTTATCACCTGCTGTTCGATAGTTCCTGTCAGCTGGCTGAAGGTGACATCCGCAATCAGCAGATCCAGGGTGGCTGTATCACTTTCATCCAGATGGGCGAAATCAGGGTCGGTGGCATCTGTAACAATCAGGTAACTGTATTCAATCTCCTGATTATTCAATTCCATCTGCAGATACCAACCGCTCAGGTCATCCTGGAACTGGCTTGCATCTGTGGGCAGTGGCAGAGTTACTTCCCAGGGCTCCCCGGCAGGTGACAGGAGATCTGGAATTGTAACAACCAGGTCACCGGTCAGTTCCATGCCGTTAGTCAGATCAATTGTCAGATCGCAGCTTTCAAGCAACGCGTTCTCAATTCTGGTTTCTGAATCCTCCAGCTGGATCTGGTCACCACCCTCCAGCGTCTGCGAGGGGATCTGTGCCCAGACAGATTCAGCCATAAAATCCCTCGCTTCCATGCTGACTGTGAAACCTGAATCCAGATCGGACTCATCAATCAGTACCGACTCTCCCTGAGTACCGGCGGACGATCCTGTGATCTCCAACAGCATTGCGCCAGGCAAAGTGCGACCACTCATATCCACACTTTCGGTTGATACTGCACCGGGAGCAATCTCTTCAGGCCAGGGGACAGCAAACAGTTCCACTCCGAAAGTATCCAGCAGGGTTACTGTCAGTGGCATACCCAGGTAGACAAACATGTCATTACTGATGGTCAGATCCATGAACCCGGAGGCCAGTACCAGTTCATTGAAAGAATCGAAAGCGAACTCACTCTGTAAAGGCTGCAGTTCAACCGGATCAATTACAACATGGGCGGAACCGCCGGAATCAGCCAGCATAGCTTCCAGGTTATCGACCAGATCCTCCGGCATTATCGCTCTGAAAGGAACCGGATCTGAAGTAAATGGATCAATATTGTCCATCTCAATCAGCCCTACCTCGGCAATAATCTGTTCGCTGATATCCGCCAGGCCTACTGAATCATAACTGACACTGGAAGTATCACCTACAGTCAGCGCAATATCAGTGGCGTAGTGTGTGTAGTTCTCCAGCATCGGATCGAGTCGGAGTTCATCCCCTACCTGTACTTCCTCCATCTCCAGGGTGTCCAGATAGGCGTAAATCGAATCACCATCAATAGTAGGCATGGTATGAATCAGTGAATCATCCAGCAGTGTCGCGAGATTGATGGACGCCGCCAGCAGTGGCAACTCCAGAGTAGAAGTCCAGTTGGGCAGGTCATCACTGCTGTAATCCTCCAGGGAGCAGTTGACCAGCAGCAACGAGAGCAGTACCATAAGTCCGATCAGTTTACCGGTATGGTTTTTCATAAGTATCCCTTATGAGTGATAATGATTACCTGTTCAATGATATTAATGTCCAGTGAAATATCATTCCCTGAACAACGAAACTATATATATTGTATTATCGAACTAAGGCAGCCCTGACTTAACTGCAGAATGGAATGATTATAAGGAAACCGGGAACCTGACCTGCCTGCCTATAAGGTGTAATCAGTGTTGATGAAATTCCACTGCCGGACGACAAAACTTGACTCGCAATCGGCAGGGGCGCACATTTTTAGATTGAAAAATGACAGGTTGTTCTGTTGTCAAAACTCAGTGTAATCACTAACTAAAAAAAGCTTATCGGAGGAGAAATGAAAGCTGTTTCACCTGCCACTGTGCACGAAACAATTGCCACTCATATGCAGGCTGACGGTATGGATCTTGTTTTCGACCTGCGTCGTAGTCAGGGTAGAAGAATTTATGACTCAAGGCGTGAACGCTGGCTGCTCGATTTCTTCTCCTTCTTCGCATCCGCTCCGATCGGTTTCAACCATCCCGCGCTGGTTGAACCGGGATTCATGCGTCATATGAGCGAAGTAGCAGTGAACAACATTACCAATTCAGATCTCTACACAGAGGAAATGGCTGCCTTCGTTGAGCGTTTCAGCAGCTTTGGTATACCTGACTATCTGCCACATCTCTTCATGGTTGCCGGTGGCGGCCTGGCTGTGGAGAATGCGCTCAAGACAGCTTTTGACTGGAAAGTGCGCAAGAATGTCGCAGCCGGCAAGGGGGATCAGCTGGGCAGGCAGGTGATACATTTCCAACAGGCTTTTCATGGACGGACCGGATATACACTTTCACTGACCAATACCAGCGACCCCCGCAAGACGATGTTCTTCCCTTATTTTGACTGGCCCCGTATCGACAATCCCAAGGTAACCTTCCCACTGAACGAAGCCAATCTGGCTGTGGTCAGGATGGCGGAGGAGAAAGCTCTGGCTCAGATCATGTCAGCCATCGAAGCTAATCCGTATGATATCGCCGCTCTGATTATCGAACCGATTCAGGGTGAAGGTGGTGACAACCATTTCCGCCCGGAGTTCATGCAGCAGTTGCGTGCCATCTGTGACCGGGAGGAGATCTTCTTCATTTTTGATGAAGTGCAGAGTGGAGTCGGGCTGACCGGCAAGTTCTGGGCACATGAGCATTTCGGAGTACAGCCGGACGCTATTGCCTTTGGCAAAAAATCACAGGTCTGCGGTGTCCTTGTATCACGCCGGGTTGAGGAAGTTGAGAAGCATGTCTTCGTAGAGGCCAGCCGTATCAACTCGACCTGGGGCGGTAATCTGATCGACATGGTGCGCTTCGGCAAATACCTGGATGTGATAGAGGAAGAAGACCTGATCACCAACGCTGCCATTGAGGGCGCCTATCTCCTGCAACAACTGGAACAGCTCCAGTCGGAGTTCCCGCAGCTGAGTAACGCACGTGGCAAGGGGCTGATGTGTGCTTTCGATCTTCCCAGTGGTGAAGAGCGGGATAATTTTGTGGGTTCTCTGTACGAAGCAGGTGTCGTCATTCTCGGTTGTGGGGATAATTCGGTTCGTTTCCGTCCTTCACTGAATATAACCCGTGATGAACTGGACGAGGGAATCGACCTGATACGCAAAACCTTACAGAAATAGGAAAGCGCTGTCGTTATTTTGGCAACATGGGATCAATTATGAAAACCAGGATACCAGCAGTCTGCCTTGAGTCACTGGCAATAAATCCGGAGCTGGTTACAGGTGTTCTGACATCCTTCATCCGTGAGGAAGTGCACAACACCGGTTTCAAGCGGGTACTGCTGGGATTGTCCGGTGGTATTGATTCAGCAGTGGGAGCAGCTCTGGCAGCCCGGGCTCTGGGCCCGGAAAATGTTCTCGGTGTCAAGATGCCATATCGTACCAGCAGTCCGGAGAGTGTAACCCACGCTGATCTCTTAGCGGAAAGCATCGGTATCGCAACCCGGCTGGAGCCGGTAACTGTGATGATTGATGCCTATCTGGAAAAGCACCCGGAAGCAGATGCTCTAAGGCGCGGAAACCTGATGGCGCGGATGCGAATGCTGACCCTCTATGATCTCTCTCAGGAACAGGAAGCGCTGGTACTGGGCACGAGTAACAAATCAGAGTTAATGCTGGGTTACGGTACTCTCTTTGGTGACCTGGCCAGTGCGATTAATCCGCTGGGTGATCTCTATAAAACTCAGATCAATCAAATGGCCAGGTGGCTGGATGTGCCACAGGAGATATGTCTCAAACCTCCAAGTGCTGATCTGATCGAAGGGCAGACTGACGAGCAGGATCTCGGTTGGAAATATGAAGAGCTGGATTGTGTGATGAAAGTTCTGGTCGATAACCGCATGACTATTGAGGAAGCGCTTAAACAGGGACTTAAGGAAGAACTGGTCAGACATGTTCACCAATTGATCAGCCGTACTCAGTTCAAGAGAATGGGGCCGCTGATTCCGAAGCTGAGCACCCGCACAATCGGTATTGATTTTCACCTCAACCGGGATAATTACCGGTAGAAAGTTGACCAGAGGCAGCTTTCTAAGTGGCAATTCCTAAAGCGTTTCCTGGATTTAGCAATCCAGGAAACGAGGTAAAGCAGACAATAGAATTGCTGCTTCTTCGCTTGTTGAATGTAGATTCAATAATCGCTTTAGTATTCCCACTCTTAAGCTAATGAAGTGCATTGACAGAGTACTGGACGCAATGCTGAAGCGATCAGCATCGTGAGGGAGTAGAAGATCTCATCGCTGCTCCTTAGAATATTAAATTCTGGATTCAATATTCGCTTCAGTATTTCCACTGAATGAAGGTCGTTACCGCTAACTGAGGCAGAGTACTGAGTCCTGTCTCATTTCAGTCGTTGTATCACTTCGATACACTCACCGGAGAGTAACTGCAGGAATTGAATGAAGGAAACCGCTGATCTCTATCTGGTAGCCACGCCGATCGGTAACCTGGAGGATATAACACTCCGGGCCATCCGTATTCTGCGGGAGGTGGACTTCATCGCTGCGGAAGATACCCGTTTGTCACGACGGCTGCTGGAACATCATGGTATTGATACTCCCATGACCAGCTATCACGATTTTTCCCGCTCCGGTGTGCTTTCCCGCCTGCTGGGTCGGCTGCAGTCAGGTGAATGCTGCGCATTGATATCAGATGCCGGTATGCCGGGTATCAGCGACCCCGGGTATCGACTTGTATCAGCTGCGGTTGAAGCAGGATTGACAGTAGCACCAATTCCGGGGGCATCCGCGCATACCGCTGCTCTGGTGGCATCCAGCCTGCCAACGGATCGCTTTCTGTATGAAGGTTTTCTCCCACGCAAGAAAGGACGTAGCAGTCGCTTCGCTGCCATGGTGCAGAACAGCGTTACTACGGTTTTCTACGAGTCGCCACATCGCCTCCTGAACGCCCTGGAAAGGCTGGCCGAGCTGGTGCCCGAGCGGCGCCTGGTAATTGCCAGGGAGCTGACCAAAGCACATGAAGAGTTCCAGCGGGGAAGCGTGGCAGAATTGTTGCAGGAGATGCAGGAAAGAACTCCAAGAGGTGAGTACGTGCTGGTTCTTGAGGGTACAGCTTTGTATGATAAACGCCAGCGACGTGCTGAAGATGAGGTAATCAGATAACCCATGCAGGACTATTGCTGCCGGTAATAGGAAATGTGATACAAAGGGACATATGCAAAAAGGTGCTCTGCTGACATTTGAAGGACTGGACGGCTCCGGCAAATCCACACAGATCAGCGCTCTGGCAGATCTGCTCGGTGAAAGTGGGCGGCAGGTAATAGTGCTGAGGGAGCCGGGTGGTACTACTATATCAGAACGGATCCGGGAGTTACTGCTTGATGTAAACCTCAGGGAAATGGATGCATTGGCTGAACTGCTGCTCTACGAAGCGAGTCGCGCTCAACTGATCGCAGAGCAGATTCGTCCGGCTCTGGCAGAGGGGCTGGTTGTCATACTCGATCGTTATTATGATTCTTCCACCGCCTATCAGGGCTACGGGCGTGGACTGGATCTCGATCTGCTGCATGAATTGCATCGGGTGATCGCTGATGGTGTGGAGCCGCTGCTTTCATTCTTCATAGATGTTCCACCCGCTGAATCACTGGGGCGCCTGCAGGGAGAACGGGATCGTATGGAAATGGAGCAGTTGGAATTTTTCAGGCGGGTACGTGCCGGTTACCTGGAAACGGCAGCTGCCAACCCTGATCGCTTTCTCGTTCTGGATGGCAAACTGGAGCGGCAGGAACTGCACACGATAATTGCCAACCAGACGCTGACAGCCCTGGCTGAAATGTGATACAAATATGATTGGACAGGACCTATGAAAAGAAAATCACTCATTATTCTGCTGGTATTGACAACTCTCGCACTCAGTGTTTATTCCGCATCCAAAGCTGATGAGTACTATCGTGATACAAGAGACAGCGTCAACCTTTTTGCAGAGATATACAGCAACATTATCGAGAACTATGTAGATGTGGTGGATCCGGAGCCTTTTATCCAGGCAGCAGTAGATGGCATGCTGGATGAGCTTGATCCCTACACTTCGTTCTTTGACCGACAGGGTTCTGAACGCCTGCGTGATCGATCTCGAGGTGAATACGGTGGCCTGGGAATGCGTGTGGGCTTGCAGGGTGATGAGCGACGTATCACGATTATTGCCCCCTTTGATGGTACACCGGCTTCGCGTGCCGGCCTGCGCCCCGGGGATGTAATCCTGAAAGTTGATTCGATTAATGTCACTGACATGCCGCTGGATGAAGCTGTTACATATATGCGTGGCAGGCCGGGGACTCCTATAATCATGCAGATAGACCGTCCCGGTCAGGGCACGATGGAGTTCAACCTGGTCAGGGATGTGATCATTCTACACGATGTACAACTGGCTGCTTTGCTGGAGGATGGTGTCGGTTATATCAAGCTCAACTCTTTTTCTGAGAATGCCGCACGCGATCTGGAAACAGCACTGGTAGATCTGCGATTGCAGGGTATGAAAGCGCTGGTACTGGATCTCCGTTCAAACCCGGGCGGTCTCCTGAATGCGGCTGTAGATGTTACGGATCTCTTCCTGCCTGAGGGAGCACCCATTGTTTCAACACGGGGACGTAATGGTGAGCTGATTGATGAATACACCGGCAGGAGGAAGGCGGTCTTGCCTCTGGAAATGCCGCTGGCGGTGCTGGTGAACCAGGGTACCGCTTCGGCTGCAGAAATTGTATCCGGCGCACTTCAGGATCACGACCGGGCACTGGTCCTTGGCAGCAATTCTTTCGGTAAGGGCCTGGTACAGGGAGTTATCAATCTACCGGATGATCGAACACTGAAGATTACAAAAGCACGCTATTATCTTCCTTCCGGCCGCCTGATTCAGCGTATCGAGTATTTTCGTGATAATGAAACCCTCAATCACACACTCAGTGGAATAAACTTTACCAGCGACACTCTGTTTCAAACGAATAACGGCCGCGACGTGCTTTCGGGCAGGGGGATTATTCCTGACATCGAAGTGGATGCCTTGCAACTCAGCCGGTTTACCAGTGAGGTCTGGCGGCAACGCAAGGTGTTCGATTATCTGACCAGTATCGAAACAGAACAGGGGCTACCTGAAACTGTCGAAGTTACGGACGAACAGCTGAGTGGATTGCGCAGTTTCCTGATGGACTGTGATTTCGAACTGATGCCTGTCGGGGCTGTGGAGCTGGACAGTCTGGAAGCGAAGATTGAACGGGCTGAATTCCCCGCAGCAACGCTGGAAGCATTGGAGACTCTGCGTGGGCAATTGCAGAGCGATGTATCAGATGAGTTTGAACGGAACCGGGAGGAGCTGGAGCGTCTGCTACTGCTCGAGCTGGCTGATCGCCTGGAGGGAAATGAGGGTAGAGTGCGGGCCAGCCTGCTGCAGGACCCGGTTCTGGAAGAGGCCTGTGCTGTGCTGACGAAGCAGGAAAGACTGTTTGGATTACTGAATATAGAAATGGAATAAAAGGAGCAGTGGATGGAAGCACTGGTAAAGCGAGTGGGCAGTCAGGGTATGACATTGGTTGGCAAGAGCAGCAGTAATCACTGGATTCCTCTCGATGGACCGGAGGAATTCGGAGGCTACAGTGCCGCCACAAGGCCGATTGAACTGTTCCTGATCGGGTTGGCAGGTTGCACTTCGATGGATGTACTGACCATCCTGGAGAAGATGAGGGTCAAACTATCAGATTTTGAGTTGAAGGTTAGCAGTGAACGAGCTGAGGAGCATCCCAAGGTCTTTACGAAGATCGGTCTGAACTATCTATTCTACGGTGAGCAGATTGACAGTGCCAAAGTTGAGAAAGCGATCAAGCTTTCTGAAGAACGATACTGCTCTGCTACAGCCATGCTGCGTGAATCTGTGGAATTGGAGTCAACTTATGAAATACTACCTCCAAGGTAAAAAGGACTCTGCTATCGAATATATCAGGAAACGTTCAACTGGTTGCATATCCCTGGTACTACTGCTGACAGGCTCTTTCAGCCTGCAGGCTGCTGCACCACATCCAGAGTGGAGCAGTGACTGGATGCTGGCCACCCCCAATCAGTACGCGACGGATGCTGGTGCTCTCATGCTGGAGCAGGGTGGAAATGCTGTCGATGCGGCAGTAGCTGTTGCTTTTGCTCTGGGTGTTGTGGAAATGTACTCCTCCGGTATCGGTGGTGGTGCATTTCTGCTGCATTATAACGGGAGCAGTGGTGAAGTCACAGCTCTGGACGGGCGGGAGAAAGCCCCCGCGGCAGCAACAGCTGATATGTTTCTTGACCCTGTTACCTGTGTGCCACGTCCTGATCTTTCACTGGCTGGCGCCATGTCAGTGGCTGTACCCGGCCAGGTAGCATTGCTTTTCCAGTCGCACCAGCGGTGGGGGCAGCTTCCCTGGGCAACTTTGCTTGAACCGGCAACCCGCCTGGCTGAAGATGGATTCCCACTCGATATTACCTGGATCAAAAGGCTGAATGATAACAGGGAGAAATTGCTGGCTTTCCGTGGCACCAGAGACCTGTTCTTCAAGGCGGATAGTACCCTACCGGTACTGGGTGATTACCTGCAGCAGCCTGAACTTGCCCGTACACTGCGCTTGATTGCGGAGCAGGATCTGGAGTACTTCTATCACGGGGAATTCGCCGGCAGGCTGGATGACTGGATGCAGGACAACGGTGGTCTCGTGTGCATACAGGATATGGCTGATTACAATATCAGGCAACTTGAACCTGTTCATGGAACTTACCGTGGTTGCGATGTCTATTCAATGCCGCCACCGAGTTCCGGTGGTGTACATTTGATCCAGATGCTCAATTACCTGGAGGATTTTGACCTTTCACAGATGGGGATTCTCTCCTCACGTTATATCCATACTGTGGCCTGCGCCATGGGTTATGCCTATGCTGATCGCTCGCACTGGTTGGGAGATCCCGATTTCTTTGCTGTGCCGGTAGCCGGATTAACCAGCAAGGAGTACGCGGCAACGCAGCGGGAGAAATACAATCCGGTGCAGAAACCTTATATTCCCGGCTTTGGCGATCCACTGCCCTGGCAGGAAAGCGACCACACGTCTCACATTTCGATCGTGGACAGACAGGGCAATGCGGTAAGTATGACAGCTACCATTAACACCCGTTTTGGCTCAGGAGTAATCCTGCCCGGTACCGGCGTGATATTGAATAATGAGATGGATGATTTTGCTCAGCAACCCGGAGTACCAAATTACTACGGAATGATAGGCTCTGAAGCCAATTCCATTCAACCGGGAAAACGCCCGCTCAGCAGTATGACACCAACCATACTGACACGGGAAGGTGAACTGCTGCTGGTGATAGGTTCACCCGGTGGCTCAAAGATTATTACTACTGTACTGCAGACGATTATCAACGTGATCGATTTCGAGTTGGATATTCAGGCCGCCATAGACCTGCCACGTTTTCATTATCAATGGCGTCCCGATTATGTGCGCCTGGAACCGGAAATCCCTGAAGATGTACAGTGGAACCTCAGACAGTACGGTTATCGTGTTAACTCTACTGAACACTGGAGTGCTGCTCAGGGAGTAATGATTGATCCTGTAACAAGTTATAAAATGGGTGGCTCTGATTCCCGTGTGGATGGTGCTGCCAGAGGGAATCTGCCATGAAAGAGCTGTTGTTTAAAATGCGCAGTTACACGCCAATACCCTTCCTGCTCTGGGGACTCTGGTTGCTGGATTTCAACTGGACCGGTTTTGCTATGGGGCTGGCGCTGATTGTTGCCGGTGAATTGCTACGTCTCTGGGCAGTTGGACATGCCGGTTCTTTGACCCGCACTCGTAATGTTGGTGCAGACCGGCTGGTCACTACAGGCCCTTACGCGTTTGTACGCAACCCGCTCTACACCGGTAATATGCTGATTTACTGTGGAATGGTTCTGGCAATGTCACCATCATGGCCCTGGCTGCTGCTTCTGGTGTTTGTCTGGTTCCTGTGGCAATACACACTGATTGTACAACTGGAAGAAGAGAAGCTGGTCACGCTTTTTGGCGATGAGTACGAACAATATCGCAGGCATGTACCACGAATCATTCCCCGCCTTCTGCCCTGGCGGGGCGACAGGGAAGATCTGGAATCAACTATGGACTGGAGGCGTGCTTTCCGTTCTGAAAAACGCACTCAGGAAGCAATTCTGGTAACAGTACTTTTGATCTTCATCGTCCGGAACTGGCATGCCTGCTCAGGATTCTAAACGGGTCTATATCGTCGCCGGGGAAGCTTCCGGTGATCTGCTGGCCGCTCCACTGGTCACTGAGTTGCGAAGGTTACACCCTGATCTGAAGCTGCGTGGGGTGGGTGGTGGTCAATTGCAGCGAGCTGGAATTACCCTCTTTCGTCACCATCAGGAGATAAGCGTGATGGGCCTGACAGAGGTACTGCGTCGTTGGCGAACCCTGTCTCACGCTCTGAGGCAGATCGAACAGGATATTCGTGATTACAATCCTGACCTGCTGCTACTGGTGGATTTTCCGGGTTTCAACCTGACCCTCGCCCGTCGTCTGCGTGATACATTGCCATCCATAGTCTATTACATCAGCCCCAAGTTCTGGGCCTGGCGATATAACAGGGTAAAAAAGCTCGCTCGTCTGACTGATCTCGTCGCCTGTATATTCCCATTTGAACCGAAGCACATTGAACGAGCAGGTGGTCGTGCCCTTTATGAGGGGCATCCCCTGGTTGACCTGGTTGCAGCTGACCTCGATCGTGATACATTCTTCAAACAGTATCACCTCAAGCCTGAAAAGAAACTTGTCACATTCTTTCCAGGTAGCCGTGAACAGGAAGTGGCATATCTGCTACCCCCGGCACTTGAAGCAGTAAATGCACTGAGAAAAACTCACCCGCAGGTGCAATTTGCAGTCCATCTGGCTTCCACACAGCTGGCCGGACGCCACACCTCCGCCGTTTCCAGAGCAGGGCTTGTTACATTTACCGGCAATTCACATAATGCGATGGCACACAGTGATTTTGCTGCAGTCGCATCGGGGACTGCCAATCTTGAGACCGCACTCACAGGTACACCACAGTTGATGTACTACCGTTTTCACCTCTTCACCTGGAAGCTCGCACGGAGACTTGTGAAGCTGGATTATGCCAGTCCGGTGAATATCGTACTCGAGCGGGAGGCTATTCCGGAATTGTTGCAGGACTCTCTGACACAGCGATTGGTTACCGGGATAGATGATTATCTGCAGCATCCGGAAAAATCAGACGAGGAGTATGCCTGCCAGTACGCGGAGTTGTCTGAACGACTGGGTGCCCCTGGAGTTATCGAACGGCTGGCAAAAAAAATATCACCCTTCCTGGAGCAGCCTGCAGAGGCCGGTAAATGATGAAATCACTCCTGCAGCGGTTGGGCGGTAGTAAGGGACACCTGCTGTTGCATCTACTGGGACGGCTGACCAGGATTTCCGTAGTCGGTGACGCAAAGGGAAAACAGATTCTTAACACAGGGCAGAAATGCCTGGTTGCCTGCTGGCATGGCAAGATGCTGATGCCGCTTTACTATTTACGCTGCCGCGGTATCTGGGTACTGGTCAGTATGCATAGTGACGGGGAGGTTATTGCCGGGGTGTTGCAGAAACTCGGGTATCATTGTGTGCGGGGTTCTTCAACCCGTGGTGGTAGTGAGGCACGCAATATGATGCAGGATAGGATAAAAGAGAATCAGACAGCGTTGATAACACCTGACGGTCCTACTGGCCCCAGGCATAAACTGAAAGCAGGTGCTATAGTAATCGCGCAGAGTACCGGAGTGCCGATCCTGCCGCTGACCTTCACCTCAAACCGGTTGTACCAGTTCGGCAGCTGGGACCGGTTCACAATCTGGAAGCCCTTCTCCAGCACCTTTTTGCTGGCAGGAGAACCGATAACAATCGCACCGGAGATGTCTGTTGAGGATGGTATCGATCTGGTGGAAACGAGAATGCTGCAACTGGAAGAAGAATGCAATCACTTGAGCTGCTGAAAAGATTGAGTTTCTGGGGACGCCCACTTGCCTGGCTCTACAGCAGTGGAGTGAAGCTGCGGAATACCGCATACGATCGCGGTCTTCTGCGTAGTCATTCGGTCAATGCGCGCGTCGTTTCCATTGGAAATATCAGCCTGGGTGGTAGTGGCAAGAGTGAACTGATTGTACAATTGCTGCAGCGGTTCGAGCGGGGGGAGTCCACTTTCGGGTTATTAGAAGGGTCTGAACGTATCGGTGTGCTTTCGCGTGGCTATCGGCGCACTACTCGTGGGTGCCAGGTGGTCAGTGATGGCGAGAAGACAGTGTTGTCACCACACGCTGCCGGTGACGAACCATACATGATTGCCTGCCGGTGTGGTAATATTCCGGTAGTGGTCAGTGAACGGCGTATTACAGGTGCACGCCTGCTTGTGGAGAAGTATGGTGTTGATACCATTCTGCTCGATGATGGTTTTCAGCATAGAGCACTTGCGCGTGATCTCGATCTGGTGATTATCGATTGCTCGATCGCTCCCGGGGAACGACTTCTACCGGCAGGACGCCTGAGGGAGCATTACAGCAGCCTGCGCCGGGCACAGATAGTCCTCCTTAATCACTGTGACTCCTCTGAAGAAATGAAGAATTATCTTAAGCGTATCACACCCTGGTTTAAGGGAAGATGCCTCTATACCGGTTCCGTAGACTATAAGTTACTGGAAGTGTGGAGTGGTGAACCAGCAACAGCAGTACCTGTTGTCGCCTTTGCCGGGTTGGCCGACCCATCACATTTTTTTGCTGTTCTGTCTGCTGAATACGGTATCAGCAGCAACACACTGACGTTACCGGATCATGCGTCCTATAACGAGCAACAATTAAGACAGGTGCGTGAATTGACAGGAGATGGCAATCAGACGGCTGTCACAACCTGGAAGGACGCTGTGAAGTTATCACCAGCACTACAAGCTGAGTTAAGGCTGCTGGTACTGGAGCAAAAATGGCAGCTGGGAGTTGTCGATGAAGCATGAATCTGATATTCTGGTTATTGGTTCTGGTATAGCTGGCTTGACCTTCGCGCTGAAGGTAGCTGAGTGGGCTACAGTCAACATCGTTACGAAAAAGGAAGGCTGGGAGTCCAGTACCAACTATGCACAGGGTGGAATTGCCTCAGTGCTTTCAAGCGAAGACAGCTTTGAACAGCATTTAGGTGATACAATTGCCGGCGGTGCAGGACTCTGCAATGCGGATGTTGTCAACCGTGTAGTGCAGGAAGCACCGGATCGCATCCGTGAGCTGGTTCAATGGGGTGTCGAGTTCGATCGTGATGCCGAGAATCAGCTGGCGCTCGGCCGTGAGGGGGGACACAGCCGTAACCGGATAGTCCATGTGAAGGACCTGACCGGTCGTGAAGTGGAACGGGTACTTTTAGGACTGGTGCAGGCACACCCCAATATCCAACTTTATACAAATCACACAGCTATTGACCTCATCACTGAACACCATATGGACCTGGTCGGCAACAGCAGCATCAACTGTTATGGTGCGTATATACTGGAGTGCGGTAAAGATGAAGTGCACCGTTTTCAGGCACGCCTGACCATGCTGGCTTCAGGTGGGGCAGGGCATGTGTACCTGCATACCACAAATCCAACCATTGCTACCGGTGATGGAATTGCCATGGCCTATCGTGCCGGTGCGAAGCTGGCTAACCTGGAGTTTATGCAGTTTCATCCTACCACACTCTATCATCCGGAAGCTGAATCGTTTCTCATCACCGAAGCTCTGCGGGGTGAAGGAGCTGTTCTGCGCAATGACAGCGGTGCTGAGTTCGTAGATCATCCCCTGAAATCACTGGCTCCACGGGATATTGTCGCTCGTGCTATTGACGGGGAGATGAAGCGCAGTGGCTCCACGCATATGTTTCTGGACGCTACCGCTATCGCTGCCGAAAAACTCAGGCAACGGTTCCCGAATATTTACCAGAAGTGCGCTGGTTACGGTATCGAAATCTCACAACAGCCGATTCCGATTGTGCCAGCTGCTCATTATATGTGTGGTGGTGTCATCACTGATATGGAAGGCCGCACATCTCTGGGTGGACTCCACGCCTGTGGTGAAGTAGCCCACACAGGCCTGCATGGGGCAAACAGGCTGGCCAGCAATTCTCTTCTGGAAGCGCTGGTACTGGCACATAACGCTGCGGGAAGTGCTCGCACCGGTATGGTCTCACTCGACAAAGCTCAGGACCGTATTCCGAAGTGGGATGACACCGGTACCGGCACCGCTGAAGAGTGGGTGCTGATTCAACATAACCTGCAGGAGCTCCAGACTGTCATGTGGGACTACGTCGGAATTGTCCGTTCCAGGCTGCGTCTGGAAAGAGCACAGAGACGGGTCAATATGCTCGGGATGGAAATTCGTGATTATTACCGCAAAACCCGCCTGTCCACACCACTGCTGGAACTGCGTAATCTGGCTGCTACAGCGCATCTGATCATTAAGGCTGCCCTGCAGCGCACAGAAACACGGGGGCTTCACTATCGTCATGATTTCCCGGAGCGCGATGACGCTAACTGGCAACGTGATACAATTCTGCAAAGGGAAAGTGACAGCTCACAGCTCTGAGTGTGATCGTTAACCTGTACGATTACCGGTTCAGGTTGCACTGTTGGCCTTCCAGCAGTCTCATCCGGGAATTTCTAACTCCGATTCAGCACAGCGGGAGTATTTCAGCCCGGTTTGAAACTGTGGCAATCTATTCCCTGGCAGGAATATAATTCCACAAGACGTAAGTCCCATCCTCAACAGCTTCCGAACTTCCCAACTTGTAATATTCGGAATATCAACATCTTATCGTACTCCCCTTAGTGGCATTCAAGTTGCATCACACAGCTGTGTGTAAAAAGGAGGAAGCGATGAAACGCTCCAAAATCAAGAATAAGAAAGCGCTTTTCCTGCTCGGTACGGGGCTGGGCTATCAATTGAAAGCGTTACTTAAAAGGAAGAATTCAACAGCCAGGATTTATGCTATCGAGAAGCATGAGCAGGTATTCGACAAGACACTCAAACGTCAACGCTGGCATGACAGAGAGGAACTCTCAGAAGATGTGGAGTTCATGGTGGGACAGAGTGTTGAGGAAGTCCTGGACAAGCTGTATGAAGTGATGGAAGAGCTCGATGCGGATGAATATGAATTCATCACTAACAAACCCTCGACCCGCCTGGATCCGGAATACTACCGGGCAATTCAGTGTGAGAAAGAGGCCGAATAGGCATCAGCATGAGAATTCTCTTTTTTGGTGATGGTGATTGGGCAACAGCAGCATTGCGTTCTCTCATGGTGAAACATGAGATTATCGGTGTTGTGTTCAGGTGTCAACCGACAACTGACCGATTCTCCAGTTTCGTATCGGACTGTTCACTACCACAGTATGCCCCTGCCAGGGTTAACTCAGCATCCTTCAGGGAAGAGGTGGGCAGGTTGCAAACGGATCTCTGTGTTTCTGTATCCTATGATCAGATTATCGGCAGCAGGTTACTGAAGCAACCTGAACTCGGGTTCATAAATCTTCACGCTTCTCCTCTGCCACTTTACCGCGGTCGAGCAACAGTTATCTGGCAGATCATCAACGGCGTCTCAAACCTGTCACTGTGCACTCATTGGATGAGTGACAGGGTTGATCGGGGAGAGATCATCCTGCAGAAGCAGGTCCCACTGGGAGCTGATGAGACACTTGCCGAGGCGCTGGACAGGCTTATTGAACATGTTCCGGGCATAATGGATGAAACGATGGTAGAAATTGAGACCATCGGAAGAGAGCCTGCTCCCGACTCATATAGTCACCTGGACTATGGCAGCAGCTTCCCCCGCCGACTCCCGGGTGATGAATTTGTCGACTGGCGTGATACAAGTCAGAATATCCATAACAAAATCCGCGCGCTGTCAGAGCCAGGGCTATACGCAGCCACCTGCACCGCAGATGCTGGTGTGATACGCATTGTCCGTTCCCGAATTCTGCTCGACTATCCGGCAGCTATCGGTATTCCGGGTAGCATCATTGAACGAAACGAAGCAGGGGTCATCGTAAAAACAGGTGACACCGCTTTGCAGTTGACTGCGGTTTTTGTGAGCAGTCATGAAGAGGTTCCTGCCTGGCCGGTCAGCCACCGGTTACTCTCCCGTGATGAGGCCCGCTTGTTGGCACTTGAGAAGCAGGTCGCTGATCTAACCAGTCGCCTCAGACAGCAGGAGAGAACAGAATATAAGGAGCTCTGCTGATGAGAATCTGGGCTGTGATACCTGCTCGGGGAGGATCCAGAAGATTACGGGATAAGAATATTCGCCCCCTCAACGGGAAACCGCTGCTGGCTTACACTCTGCTGTGCGCGCAATCTTATGGCAACTTCGAACGTGTACTGGTCAGCACTGATTCAGATCGCATCCGACAGGAAGCTGAGCAATGGGGGGGAGAAGTCCCCTTTATGAGGCCAGCATCATTAGCCGAGGATGACACACCGACAGTGTCAGTTCTGGTGCATCTGCTTTCACAGTTCAACAGAGCCGACTTGCCAGACGCTATCTGTCTGTTACAACCAACCTCCCCCCTGCGCCGCGCTGAGCATATCAGTCGTGCAGTCGAGATGATGGAAGAGAGTGATGTGAGCACAGTTGTCAGTGTCACTCCCGCCAGCCATCACCCCAATTGGATGAAGACTGTGAACGAAGGTTTTCTGGTACCCCTGCTGACAGGTGAAAAGCTGAATAGTCATCATGATCTCTCCCCGGTGTGGAATTTGAACGGAGCGCTTTATCTGGTGCGCACACAGCACCTGCTGCGTTTCCAGACATTGCTTGCGGATCGTTGCCTGCCACTCATCATGGATAATGAGGATAGCATAGATATTGATACGGAGCTGGATTTCAAACTTGCAGAGTTGCTGATACAGGAGCGTGATACAAATGCTTGTACTGTCTGATCGCACCATAACACGCAATAGCCCTCCATGGATCATTGCTGAAGCCGGGGTTAACCACAATGGTGACCTGGAAGCAGCACATCTGTTGCTGGAGATGGCGGCGCGTGCAGGTGCTGACGCTGTGAAATATCAATTTTTCAAGGCGGAACAACTTGTCACACAGTTAGCACCACAGGCGTTCTACCAACAACGCAATACCGGAAAACAACAGTCACAGCTGGAAATGCTGGCCGAGCTGGAACTGCCGGGCAGTGCATTACAGGGATTATGTGACCATGCCCATGAATTGTCACTTGCGATCGGGATTACGCCTTTCGATGAAGAGAGTCTGAAGGCAGTAGCTGTTTCCAGTGCTGATTTTGTGAAGGTAGGATCAGGTGACTGCAATAACTATCCATTTCTGAAGAAGATAGCTGCGGCAGGAAAACCGGTTATTGTCTCCACCGGAATGGCCACCGGTTCAGAAGTGATACAGGCTGCATCAGAATTGAGACAGACACAATACGCTATGCTTCACTGCGTATCTGCTTATCCCGCTCCTGAACAGGAGCAGAACCTGCTGGCTCTGAAATGGATGCAGCAGCAACTCAACTGCCCGGTAGGGTATTCTGATCATACTACCGGTACAGATTCCGCCCGATTGGCAGTTGCATTAGGGGCGGTGATTTTTGAGAAGCATATAACGCTCTCCTGCGATGCCATGGGCCCGGATCATCGATGCTCTCTGGAGGAACAACCTTTCAGGCGCTATGTGAGAGCGGTCCGGCAGACTGCACACATCCTTGGTGACGGCATCAAACGTCCTGCCAGGTGTGAAGCAGACACCTGTCTGGTAGCCAGGCGGAGTATTACAGCTATCCGTGATATCGAATCCGGTCAGCGTATAGCAGAAGATGACCTGCGGATGAAGCGGCCAGCCGGTGGTTTGCCACCCGGTGAGCTTGCACAGGTGCTGGACCGTACAGCAAAGATTAGAATACCGGCCGATTCCCAGATTACTCTCGAAATGCTGAATACAGCTGAAGCAGTGCTGGAGGCGCAGTGAAACCTGTCAGGATCACAGCGATTACCGGTACACGTGCGGATTATGATCTGCTGTTTCCAGTACTCCAGTTGCTTGAAGAAAGCAGTGAGTATGATCTGATGGTGCTGGCAACAGGCGCTCATCTGTCACACGCTTTCGGTACCACTGTCAAAGAAGTACGACAGGACAGCTGGAGCAGGCTGATTGAAGTACCATCTCTGTTGTCATGGGATGAGCCACTGGGACGCATTACATCCATGTCAACCCAGCTGGCAGGCCTTGCCCGGGTAATAGAGCAGGATGAGAGTGATATGATTCTTGTTCTGGGCGACAGGGAAGAACCGCTCCTGGGTGCGATGATTGGTACCTACTTCGATATTCCTGTGGCACACATTTTTGGTGGAGACAGTGGCTGGGCTACACCGGATGACAGAGTGAGGCATGCAGTCACTCAACTCGCCGATCTGCACTTCACAGCCACAGCCCTCAGCCGGGAACGGATTATTGCAATGGGTGTTCCTCCTCAAAGAGTACATCATTCCGGGAATCCCGGGCTTGATCGTATCCGGATGACTGCACCGTTAGCAGTCGATGAACTGGCAGCAGTTATGAAGGTGGATATTGAACCTGGATCTTATCTGATGGTGACTTTTCATCCGTTGGACAGGCAACGTAATAACTCAGCCGGACAAATGAAGCAGGTACTGCAGGGCGCACTGGCAACCGGACTGCAGGTGCTTGTTAACTCGCCGAATTCGGATTCCGGTCACCAGGGTGTTCGTAGCGCGATTGAGGAGACAAGTGCTGTCAACAGCAGGCTTGTTGTACGCAGCAATCTGCCCCGTCACATCTATGTCAACCTGCTCCGCAACGCAGCCTGTCTGGTAGGGAATTCAAGTGCCGGTATTCTGGAAGCCCCCTATCTGCAGCTTCCGGCTGTAAATGCCGGGGACAGACAACTGGAACGGGAACATGTTGCCAATGTGTTTTTTACCGATTGCAACGCTGAGCAGATTACTGATGCGATTCAAAATGGCATTCAGGAAAAATCAACGCCTGACTATGGAGCTGACTGGCGTTTTCACTTCGGTGATGGCAGAGCTGCAGAATTGATAGTGGCGTCAATTACAGAATATATGACTGATAACATCGTGGCCAGGTAACTGGAATAACCGGGAGACATAATGAATCCGCAAAGGTTCATGGTCGGAGAAAAAGATACGATCAGGGATGCGATCACATGCATTGATAGAAATGCCTCAGGTGCTGCACTGGTTACTGACAGTGTTGATAAGCTTCTGGGGATTATTACCGATGGTGATGTGAGACGTGCCCTGATAAAGGGAACACAGCTTGAGGCGTCGGCAGTTGACATCATGCAGACACGTCCGATTACTGCAACGGATGATTTTACCCGTAAGCAGCTCCTGCATCTGGCGCGAACAAACTCAGTTGCGCAGATTCCAATCGTAGATACAGAAAACAAGGTGTTGGACATTGTGCTGTCCAGAGATCTGATAGGTCAGAGTACAAGTGGCAGGCAGGCTCTGATAATGGCTGGTGGTAAAGGAAGCCGTCTTTTCCCACTCACTGCGGATATACCAAAGCCCATGCTGAAAATCGGCAGTCAGACAATTCTGGAGAGTATTATTGTCGGACTGCGAGAGCATGGATTCACCAGAATCTACATTTCACTGGGTTATCGCGGAGATGTGATACATGACTTTTTCCAGGATGGCACAGCCTTCGGTGTCACCATTCAATACCTCCTCGAGGATAAACCACTGGGAACAGCCGGCGCACTGGGTTTGATGCAGGTATCCCCACACGATCCTTTGCTGGTGATAAACGCTGACATCCTGACCAATCTCGATCTCAGCGCAATGTATCACACTCATTGCACCTATAACAATGCGATTACGGTAGCTGTCAGGAAAATCGAGAACAAGGTGCCTTATGGCGTTATGGATCTGTATAAGGGCAGAGTGGTAACTGTCGCTGAAAAGCCTGTGCAGACCTACTTCATCAATGCCGGTATCTATGTGTTATCCCCAGATATAGCTGCCAGCGTAGGCTTTCAGCAGAAATGTGATATGACTGATCTGATTGCTGATGCGGTTGAGAAGAACCTGAGCGTACACAGCTTCCCGATTCATGAACAGTGGATGGATGTTGGTAATATGTCGGATTATCTCAGGGTGAAAAACGCGACTCAGCGTGCTGAGGATAGTAAAAAACTGATCGACCTTACGGAAGCGAGGGAGAAAATTGAATTCTGATAACATGATTCCCTTGTGTGAACCTCTATTCCAGGGCAGGGAAAAGGAATACCTGGAAAACTGCATTGACAGTGGTTGGGTATCTTCTGCCGGTCAATATGTGCGACAATTGGAAGAGGGTTTTGAGAAGATCCTGCCAGGCTGTCGGGCGGCTGCTGTTTCCAGTGGTACAGCTGCCATGTTTCTGGCATTGCGTGGGTTGCGGGTACCTCCGGATGCCGAAGTAATAGTGCAGAACGTTACTTTTGCCGGCACTATCAATCCTGTGATACATCTGGGTGCACATCCCCTGCTGATGGATATCGATGAGTCTACCCTCTCGCTGGACCCCGAGAAGCTGGATGACTTCTTTCGTAACAGAATTATCCGTCGCAACGGCATTAATTACAATCGGGAATCAGGCAGGGCAGTAGCTGCAGTCACTGTAGCGCATCTTTATGGCCTCCCGGCCCGTATCGAGGAGATAGCCGGTATCTGTTCGCGCTACGGTGTTCCACTGATTGAAGATGCTGCCGAATCATTGGGTGCAACCTGGGAAGAGCGCCTTACCGGTACTTTCGGGCAGGTCGCAATATTCAGCCTGAATGGTAACAAGCTGGTTACCGGCGGTTCCGGTGGGATCGTAGTATCCAGTGATGTGAAACTGATTCAGGAGGTCAAACGCTGGTCTGATCATTATCGCAGTGCAGAGGATCGCTGGGTATATGAACGGGCTGGTTATAACTACCAGCTAAACAACCTGCAGGCTGCAGTGGCATTGGCTCAGCTGGAGAAGTTGACTGAGAAGATTACCCGCAAGCGTCAGATACACGAGCGCTACGCAGAGCTGTTTCAGCAGGCACCTGAAGTGAGACTGCTGGAAGAAGTGTTCCCGGGACACGCAAGCTACTGGATGAATGTGATACAAATAGAAAACAGGGATGTCAATGAAGTGATTGCACAGCTGGCCTCCGGAGGAATCGAAGCCAGACCAGTATTTAAGCCACTTCATACAATGAAACCATATCGGAAGTATCTCGTGCTGGAACCACTATCCGGAACAGAATTCTCCAGTACCTGCTGTTGTTTACCCTCAAGTGAGAGTCTGACAATCAACCAGCAGGAACTGGTTGTAGAGAGAGTTATCGCGGCGATCCGCTATGGTACGAAGAAGAGAAGGGGAGAACATGTCTGAAGTACTGATAACCAGCTTCAAGAACTGGCCAATTCATCATCATTGGGAAAAGGTGATGGCAGCAACGCTTAAAGCACGTGGATACAATGTCCGTTTCTTCACCTGTCAATATCCTTTCTTCAGAGCCTGCGAAGCCTATGACGTTAATACCAGCAACAGCGTGGATAGGCGGAGTAGCTACTGCCGGGATTGTTACAGTAGTTTTCGGAACGACCTGGCTGAGGAAGTCAATATGTTGCAACTGTCTCAGTATGTATCCCGTCAGGAACTGAGACGCATAGAGCTGCTTGTCAAGAGCAGTGAAAATCGTGATTTGCTGAAGTACCCGATTTGTGATACAAACCTGCTTGAGATAATACGGCCTTCTCTCTACCGCTATTTCCGGGTTGGTAATCATAATCCGGAACATACACCTCCTGAAGTATTGCAGAACTATGCATATACCGCGTTGATGATTGAACACGCGATGAATGAGATACTGCGGCAGGATCGACCGGAACTGGTTATCACCCTGAACAGTCAGTTTTTCGGTGAAAATATCGTCTGGCGGATGGCACGAGCTGCAGGCGTACGAGTTGTTAACTATGAACGTAGTCCCTTCCATAATGCGCTGGTCTTCAGTGACGACGAACCTGCACATATGATGAATGTGGAAACCGCCTGGTTACGGCAAAAAGATACACCACTGACGTATGATGAAAAGCTACTGGTAGAAGGCTTCCTGGAATCACGCCGTCAGAATCTGGATAGCTACTTTGATTATCGCTCCCGCAATCCGATCAAGGTTGGTCAGGGGGATGCCAGGAAACAGGCGGTTCTTTTCACCAATCTCACATGGGATTCCTCAGTTGTATCACAAAAGGGCATCTTTGATTCACCACGTGATTGGCTGGCTGCAACAATCGAATGGTTCAGAGAGCATAAGGAATACAGTCTGGTGGTCCGGGTACATCCTGGTGAGACAAAACTGCTGTATGATCCGACACTGGATTCAATCTATGAACATCTGCTGCTGACGCACGACCTGCCTGATAATATCACCATTATACCACCTGAAGCGGAAGTGGACTCTTATCAGCTGATGGCGGAGAGTGATTGTGGCGTGGTGCTCTGTACTACTGCCGGTCTCGAGATGGCCGCCATGGGTAAACCCGTTGTGATGGTTGGCCAGGCGCATTTCTCAGGTAAAGGATTCACTATAGACTGTAAAAGCAGGGATGATTATCAGGCACAATTGTTGACTGCGTTGAATGGTGCAGGAGATCAAAACAGTGGTACAATCAGTTGTCAGGCTCGAAAGTACCTGCTGACAGTGTTTCTGCGTTATGCGGTACCGTTTCCCATGGTGGACGAGTACGAGTATGGTCGTGGACATACCCGCTGGCTGCCTGAAAGTGCTGCTCAACTGGCAGCAGATCCGTTGGCGACATCATTGGCTGATTTTCTTGAAGGAAAACGCAAGCATCCCCTGACTATCGCAGACTACGAACTGGAGGACCTGAGTTCACTTCTGAGGATCGACTACCACTTTTCACTTCCCCGGGAATCGAACACTTCCAGTCCGCAGTTATCAGTGATAATTCCGACATACCAGCGAGTAGATTCGTTGCGGAGTACTCTGGAAGCATACTGTAAGCAGTCACTGGCAACGGACCGCTGGGAGCTGCTTCTGGTTGCTGACGGTGATGATCCCGAAATCGCACAGCTATGTCAGGAGTACAGTGACAGCCTGCCGGTAGTGTACCATGCAATCGAACACGCAGGACCGGCAGCTGCCCGCAATGCTGGTATCATGAAAGCAACCGGGCAGGTGATTCTCATTACTGGTGATGATATCGAACCGCATGAGGACATGCTGTTGCAGCATCTTCGCATGCATCTGGAGCATCCCGAGAGCAACGTGGCAATACTGGGGCACATTGAGTGGCCTGAAGATATGGAAGTGAATGTGGTTATGAAGCTGGTTAATGAGAATGGCCAGCAGTTCAGCTTCAACAAGCTGAAGGACGGGCGGGAGATAGGACCTGAGTTCTTCTACACTTCCAATATTTCTCTCAAAGCGGAGCTGCTGCACTCAATGTCTGAATTGTTTAAGACCGAGTTTCCCGGTGCTGCACTTGAGGATATTGAATTTGGTGTTCGCCTGTCCGTAGAGCGACAGATGCGAATCATCTATAACGCCGCAGCCTGTGGTTATCACCGACATAAGATGACACTGGAGTCCTTTGCCCTCAGGCAGCAGAGTGTAGGCCGCTCTACTCGCATTCTGGAAAGAGTCGCACCGGATGTGTTCAAGTATCTGAACCTTGGCGCTATCGTAAGTACAGTACCGGATCGTCAGGAGATGGTCAGACTGGAGGAATCTGCAAGGGCATTGCAGGATACGGAAGTCTCGAAACTGAACTGGATACTGCTGGATGAAAAGCCCTTTGGTGGTGTCATCACTGAAACCAGACGCCGGTTGCTGCAGCGGTACTTCGAGCTGAAGGTCGCTGAGGGCTACTACCAGCATGGCTATCATGGCTCTGCCCATGGTGTCCCCGGGAAAGTCAGCATCATAATTCCCGCCTACAACAATCTGAACCTTACCCTGCAGGCCATAAAGGCGGTGCAGGATAACACAGTGTATCACGACTATGAAATCATCCTGGTTGATAACGCTTCTGCGGATGGTACCAGGGAATATTTTCAGAACAGCAGAGAGCTGTTCTACATTCGCAATGAGCAGAATCTGGGCTTTGCCAGAGCTAACAATCAGGCCGCAGAGGTGGCCAGCGGTGAATACCTGTTGCTGCTGAATAATGACACCATAGTACAGCCAGGCTGGCTGACTCACATGATCGACAGCCTGGAACCGGACGTGGGAATTGTAGGCGCGCGACTGATTTACGCAGACGAGACCATTCAACATGCAGGTGTAGCTTTTGGTGAGGGTGATCATCCACCATATCACATTTATCCGGGGCTCCCGATGCGGCATCCAAGCGTAAATCGCAGGCGTGAGTTCAATGCGGTCACAGCTGCCTGTATGTTGATCCGTCGGCAGGTTTATGCTGATTTGAAGGGCCTTAACGAGAATTACATCAACTGCTATGAAGATGTCGATCTCTGCCTGCAGGCCCGTAAGGCTGGTTGGCGTATCATCTACGAACCAAAGGCTCTGGTTGTGCATCTGGAAGGAAAATCAGCGGGACGACAGGATAAACTTATACACAGTTACCAGCTGTTGATGGAAAGATGGCGTGATACATTACGCCGCGACGATCTGGAATTCTATGAAGCTGATGGTTTCAAGATTGTCCCCCGTGGTAAAGGCAAGGTCCTGAGGGAAGATATACAACGGATCGGGCAGGAGTGGTTGTTGGAAGCAGACCGTCTGCTGCAGGAGGGGAAACTGCAGGATGTTGCCTGGATTCTGGATTATGCCGGGCGCTTCAAGTGGCTGCAGGATGAACTGGATGCACGCCTTAAGCAAATCGAGAGAACTCTCGAAGAGGAGAACCTTCAGGAAGGATGATGAACAGTAAAGATCAATCAGAAGCAATTCGCGAAATGTATCACGAACGCAGTGAGATAAACGCACGCGCCGGTGCCAGCCTTATTGACGCTCATGAACGGGCTCATCAACAGGTGCTGGATCGATATAGCAATGCTGTTGAGGTTGATCTGGTGCATGCGGAATTCCTGGTTGCAGTTCGTAGAAACAGGGAGGTCGAGCGACTCCTGTTGAACCGCGTTGCTCAGGAGGAGGATTCAGATCATGTTGCATTGATCTGGGAGAAGCTGGGAATGGTACAACTGGCTCGTGGTGCTGAGCAGACTGCACTTGCCAGTCTTGAAACTGCACTATCGTTACGTGATACATACAGGGTCAGGCGGATGATCTGCCTGGCTCTCTACAGCCTGGGACGTATTCAGGATACAGTTAATCAGCTTTATCTGACACTGAGCCTCTACCACCGTGTAGACCGGGAACTCCTGATGATACTTGCGGATTGTCATGTCAAGACAGGCGAGTATGAAGACGCTGTGATGGCTTATCACCAGGTGCTGATGGACGATCAACACAATATGAAGGCCTATGAAATGCTGCAGCAGTTGAAGTGGAAAATCAAGCCGGGTCGTCGGACTGATCTGGCAGAATTACCACCACAATTGCCGGGTCAGTATGTGACAATGCAGTCGTTTGCAATGGACAACAACGAGCGCTGGCCACACTGGCAGGAAGTAATTGACCGGTTGTCATTGCCTGTAGTCCAATTGGCCTGTGACCGGGAGTATGAAAACACAATCACCTTCAGTTCAGGTCTCAGCAATCGCACACTTTTCAGGATTATGATTACTTCAAGTCTGCATCTGACAGAGGACCTTTTCAGCCGCAGATATGCCGAAGTACTGGAACTCCCGGTTGTGATAATTGGCAGCCGTAAATCGGGTGCAATTTTCAACACCGAGAGAATCACGCACCTCGGATTAAATGGTATTACGGCTGATTACCTGCTTGATGAAATTCGCAGACTGGTTCCGGTATGTCTCAAATCAAGGGAGCAGTCACTGAAATGAGAATGGGGTATGATGTGCAGGCCAGCAGAATAACAGCTACCGATCAACTGGTGATTCAGCTTGCCCGGCTGGGTGACTACTGCCAGACGGTACCGTTGCTGCAGGACCTGCGTACCAGGTCGGAGAGCACCGGTCTGGATCAGCAGGGCCGTATCACGCTGGTTTGTGATAGTGATACAGCAAGCGCTGCCGGGGTTGAGGTTGATGAAGTGATAGCACTACCGCTGCGCCGGTTGAGGCAACGTTCTATCAGCGCTGAATCCACAATGGCAGAACGATTGCTGGAGATTGAGAATCTGCTGAAACCGATTCGTGAGCGTCGCTGGCAGCGGGTGTTCAATCTGAATATAAACCCACTGGCCGGGTTGATCGCTGATATGGTTACTGCGGAAGAGCACTACGGATGGAAAAGCGGAGAATCCCCATCAAGCGGATCAGCCTCAGTGCTGGTAAACAGTCTCTGGAGTACCACCGGTCAACGTGCTGGTAACAATCTATTGTTAGCGGATCTCTACCGGAAACAGTTGAAAGGAGGTATTGCTTCTGCATTGCCACCAGATCGTCGTCATCAGGATGCCGTCATATTGCATCCGGGTGCCGGGGCTGCTGAACGCAGGTTACCCCTCCAGTTCTGGGCATCTGTTGCACAGATTCTGGTAGCTGACGGGCGGGTTCAGGAAGTACGGTTGACAGGCAGTCCTCAGGAAAAGCGAACCTGTGAGCAGATAGCCAGGATGGCAGGGCCGGGGGTCGTTTCCCTCGCCGGTGAAACCGATCTGCCATTACTGAGGGATCAGTTACAGGAGTGCCTGCTCCTGGTGGCGGTAGATACCGGTGTGCTGCATCTGGGCGCTCTGACTCAAACACCACTACTCGGAATCTATCCCGGGACAGCCTGGTGGGGTGAGACAGCGCCATTTCAGGAAGGCGCATTGTGTGTCACTTCAAACCGTGACTGTTACCCGTGCAATTCAGAAAGCAACAGCTGTCGTCACTGGGAATGCTTCACTGATTTCAGGGCTGAACCGGTAGCTGCACTCGCCATGGCGCAACTGCAGGGTGATCAGGAGGAGATCGTTACAAAATCTGCTGTGTGCCGGCAGTCAGGACTCAGTGTCATCCAGCAGGCCACTGAAGCAGACTGGCTAACAGGTGTGGATGCTGTTTCAGGAAAATCGTTGCTGAAACTGCCAGGTGTAATAATGCGATCACTGGTAACTGGAAGCAGTCTTCCTGTTGAAGCATGGCTGCAGGAGGAGAATACTCTTGTTGAAGTACAGGACCGCCTGCCAGTAGCCTTGTTGCAGGGACTTGAAGAGTGTATTGCAGAAGTACACCGCAATGCTTCCCGGGAGAGGTTACGTTCGTCACGGTTGTTCAGTGGACTCACAGCTTACAGTGAGTGGGCATCTGTGATACGATTTCTACAGGGGGAAGTGCTCACTTCCACTGGCAACCCTGTGGTGATAAGACGGATAGAGAATCATCTGCAACTCCTGAGAGATATTGAACAATTGTATGCAGAGCAGTCCCTGGAACCGCAAAACGAGCAAAGCATGGAGCTGGTATGAAAATCCTGTTGCTGGGTGATAATGTTCTTCAGACTGCTCTGGAAGCGCAGGGAAATGAAGTGATCTCCTGTGGGCATACTGCAGGTGTGGATTTCAGGTTGCCTGCCCGCTGGTTCACAATAGCCAGTATACTGCGCCGGCAGGAAATCTTTGAACCTGATCTGATACTGTTCTGTACCACTGATGAACCACGATTCATACCGGTAGACATACATACAGTAATCCAGCCGCGCATCCTCTGGGCACTGGCAACTACAGGTGGTTACCACCGTCTCAAAGAATTAGCCAGGCTATTTGACAGGGTGTTCGTATCGCAGAACGAACATCGCAGGCGGCTGGTACTCGATGGAATAACTGAAGTGGAGTGGCTACCACCAGTTGTAAAAGGTGGAACACCGGTACAAAACAGAATGAGACGCCACCTGTTAACAATCGTCGCGCCCCGGGATGGAACCAGTCGCCGTCGTGCTGATATTCTGACCGGAAACCTGGCAGAGCTGTTCAAAGTAAACCGCGTAGATATAGCTGCGGAAAAAGAGGAGAGCCACGCGCAGACAGCTGTCTACAGTGAATCAGATATTGTAATACACTGCCTTCCACGGCATATGCTGTCTTCGGGGATATTGAGCGCGATGCGAAACGGCGCAGTCGTACTGGCTGAGAGAACTTCAAACGGGCTTGAAGAGCTGTTTCAGGATCGTCATCATCTTCTGTTTTATGATGAAACAAACCTGATGAGTTCCATTGAGATGGTTCTGGAGAACGAGCATCTGCGGCGCCTGATTACCGCAAGAGCTTCTCGTGAAGTGGAGCTGAATCACTCTGCGATTGCCAGAGCAGCGCAGATGGCAGCCTATTTGCATAAGCTTCCTGAAAATGAACCCCTGCTTAACGCTGAACACCATCTGGGCAAACTGTTGCTCCGCACAGGAATGCTGGTCGATCCACCCGGTGAAGCACTGGGACGCGCAGCCGCTGTTTTACAGGAGGCTGGTGAAAGCTCGCTGCTGCCGGCAGACACCTGGCTGCAAACCGCTATCTGTCGGGCTGAAGCAGGTGAGCCCTATGCGGCACTGGCTGCAATAAAGCGCTCCCTGGAACTTGACTCCAGCTATTACCATACTCATTTCGTGGCTGCGTCTGTATATCGGCAACTGTGTGACAGCTACAATGCTGCCCAATGTTACACCGAAGGTGCTAAATGTATCACACAGGATGATACCGGGAACGGTGTGCGGCTGATCGAGAAAGTGGAGCAGGAGCATTATGACAGTGAGTTCCATCGGTTGCTGGGGGATACTTATCGTATAAATGGACGCGGTTTTCAGGATGGACTGACCGAACAGCGTGAACCGGTAGTACCGCTGTACGCTATTCATTACTATCGACTCGCCCTTGCTGAGGACGCCGGGGATTATCTGGCCTTACAGGCTCTGGGTGGACTGTTTCTTGAACATAACCTGCCGGAACAGGCAGTGGAAGCATACAGTGCCGCTGTGAAGCTGGATCCATATAATCCCGAATGTCGCTACGATCTTGGCCTGGCCCGTTTCAGGCAACTGCAGCGCGGTGAGGGCTTGACGGATATCGCTCAGGCATTTGTACTCGATAACCGGCCACCCCGTATGCAGGAAATTGAAAGCCTGCAGTTGAAAGAGGCGGAATGGGACTTTTTCTGGGGAGAAGTCCTGGCAGATGAAATGAAATATGAAGCATCAGAAAAGCGGATGCTTAAAGCGATTGCTCAGACAAATCAGGTGGACTATTTCACGCTGAGGTTGGGGCAGATATACTACGATCGTGGTAGTTACGAAGAGGCTCTGGCAGCATTCAGGGAGTACCTGAGACGACTGCCGGGTTCAGGCCGCGCCTACGCCCTGATGGGCTTCACCTATCTGCAACTCAAGCACACCGAGCTGGCTCTCTGGTGTCTGAAGCGAAGTTTGAGTCTTGATGGGAGTAATGGTGTGGTGAAAAAAGTCCGTGATCGCCTGCTGACAATGAATGGGAAGGTGAGGTAAGCAGATGTCAATCTATTTTGAAAACAACATGCGTGCTCTACTGGAGACATTTCCAGATCTGGTACAGAAAATCTATCGGCCACATCGTGAGTACTGCCTGTTTCTGGCTCGTTCCGGTGACTATACAGTGCGGATGAATGCAGGTAATAAATTGTTGCACAGCTTGATTGATCCCTGGCGGGAAGCACGCAGGTTTGTTCAGGAGCAGGACATCCAGCCTGATGAGGATCGAGTGCTGCTTTTTGGTCTTGGATTGGGGTATCACGCCAGAGCAATTCTTCAATCAGCGCACAACCTGAAAGAGCTGACTGTGATCGAGCTGAATCCGGAGATCATGAAAGCGGCAATGGATGCCTCAGATATCAGCGATATTCTGAGTGACAAGCGGGTACATATGCTCCTGCCCGAAAACGACCATACTTTTCTACGGCTGTTACAGGATAAATTCGCCACGATTCACAATAATCCACGCGTCATTCTGCATACACCCAGTGTTCAGACATACAAGGAACGCTTTCCTATTGCCTACAGCATCCTCGAGATTTTTAAAGTGCGGCGCAATAATTCCCGGCGGAATCGCAAACTGTTGCGGGACAATTTCTATAGCAACATGGATATGCTGAAGAGTGATTCAGGTGTAAGCGAACTTTTCGAGTCACAGATTGAGAAACCGGTAGTGCTGGTTGGCTCCGGCCCTTCACTTGACAAGAATATGCCTGAGTTGAGGAAGCTCGCTTCCTCCGCGTTTATTATTGCCAGTAACTCGGTTGCCAACAAATTACTGAATGAGGGTATTTCTCCCGATCTGGTTGTAGTAATGGACCCTTCACCCCGCATCAGAGCAGACATACCCACAGCATCATGCAGCAACATTCCCCTCGTTTATGTCAGCACTGCAGATCCGGAATACGTATCACGTTATCCTGGGCCGCGCTATGCCGCCTGGGCGTTCAAAGGTGCCCACGACAGTGAGTTCGCACGCGAATATCAGCATGGGGTGCTGGCATCAGGTTTTGGTACAGTAATCGGTACAGCTCTTGATCTCGCAGTCAAGATGGGTGGCAATCCCATTCACCTGATCGGTGTTGATATGGCCTACAGCCAGACTCGACGCTACAGTACCGGCATTGATCGTGATACAGAGAAGATCATCGGCAGTCTGTTTGATGTCGATCGTCTGGTTGGTGGTGATGAGCAGGAGGTGTTCACTACTCCCGGACTGCGCTACTCGCGTTCACGACTGGAGGCATTCCTCGATCAATTGGGAGTAGAACGTCCGGAACTGAAGGTGATTCAGATAGGTGATACAATATTCCGTACTGACAGACAACCGGCTTCACGAACAACGGAGCGGGTATGAGTGGGTTGCAGGACTACGCGGATTATCTGTCACCCGCAGTGATGCAGGCGTTGTTGACAGCAGAATCCCTACCGGTTGAACAGTCACGTGATAAGCTGCCTGTGCTTAGAGTGAATAATGTACAGCTTCACTCCTCATTCTCGCCGGTTCGAGACGCGGAGCGTTTTATCAGACGCTGGATTGAGAAAGAGAATGTACAGGACGGTGCGCCTGTTGTTATGCACGGTATGGGACTGGGGTATTATCTGGAGCAACTGGCTTCGCAACTGCCACATTCGGAAATACAGGTTCTGCTCATAGATGCTGCACTGCTGAGAACAGCTCTGGAGCATCGTAATCTGCTGGATCTGTTGCAGGATAAACGTGTGACACTTCACCTGCAGGTCGCAACTCTGAACACAGACCGGAAAGTTGCACACCTGCGCCTGCCCGCCTGGCGACAGTTGTATCAGGAACAATGTCAGCAGTGGGATAACGAACTGGCTGCTGCGTGTGAGCAGAAACGGGTTTCCCTGCGAATACAGGTGGTTTCCCCCATACATGGTGGCAGCCTGCCGATTGCCTGTTCGGTAGCTGAGGCATTTTCAGAACTGGGGCACAATGTCAATCTAGTAGATTGCTCCCGCTTTGCTGAAGCACGGGATCAGCTTGAAAACAGCGTTCAGGATACAAACCATGAAAGCTATCTGCTGGGCAGGATGGTGGAACTGCTTTCCGATTATGTGCTTGTGGAAGCGGAACGTTTTCAGCCACAACTGGTAGTAGTACTGGCACAGGCGCCGTTGACTGCTGCAGCCCTGCAGGAGTTACGCCGTAACGGGATCCGGACTGCTTACTGGTTTGTCGAGGATTACGAGCGTATTACTTACTGGCAGGCCATCGCCCCCTACTATGATCTTTTCTGCACAATCCAGTCCGGGGAGTTTCACAGACAGCTGCATGAACTGGGTGTTGAAGAACCATGCTATCTGCCACTGGCAGCGGATGTCACACAGTATCATCCCCTGCAACCGGAAGCGGTCGGGGAGCAGTATCGCAGTGAGCTTTCCTTTATCGGGGCAGGATATCATAATCGCGAAGTGTTCTTCCTTGGTTTGTATGGTGAGGACTTTAAAATCTGGGGGGCTGAGTGGAATCCGCGACACCCGCTCTGGAAGTGCGTTCAGAATGATGCTGCCCGCACAGACAGTGATCAGAATCTCCAGATATTCAATGGGACTACTTTCAACCTCAATCTGCACTCATCCAGTCATCTGGCAGGTGTTGATACAGAGGGAGACTTCGTAAATCCCCGTGTGTTCGATATCGCTGCCTCAGGTGGATTCCAGCTGGTAGACCGACGCTCCCTGCTGGAGGAGTTGTTTGTGGAAGGCAGTGAGCTTGTTGTCTACGACGATATCGAAGACCTGCGCAACAAAATTGAGTACTACCGTCAGCATCCCGGGGAACGTGAAGAGATTGCGAATGCAGGCTATCAACGGGTAATGAGGGATCATACTTACACCCGGCGAATGGAGCAACTCCTGGCAGAAGTAGCCAGGCGCTATCCTGATCTCTTCAGGCAGGCTGAATCTCCAAACAGTGTCGCCAACCTGCGCCGGGAGCTTCCCGACGATAAGGGGTGGCAGGATCTGCTGGCTGGATACAGCGATGACAGGGAACTCACACTGTCGCAACTGGATGAGGATATCCGGGCAGGGGAGAACATGAGTTCGTCAGAAATGGTGGTGATGTTTGCTGCAGAGGTGGAGCGCTGGGCACGCAGCAAGAAGTTACTTCCTGTAAGTGGAGGTAGACCAACACCATGAAACGGATTCTGGTGATCAACTTCACCCGTATGGGTGATATCGTCCAGACTTCCCCGTTGATTGCGGGGCTCCTGCAGAAATGGGAGCAGCCACAGATTGACCTGCTGGTAATGCAGGGATTCAGGAGCATTGCCGATATGATTCCCGGTGTATCGCGGGTGTTGCTCTGGGATCAGGATGAATCTGTCTCACGAATTGTCCGGGGTGATTCACTGGCAGCCACTTATCGCTATCACCGTGATTTAATTGAATCGTTACGTGAAAATAACTATGACCTTATTGTCAATGTGACTCATTCCAACGAGAGTGCAGTTCTGTTGAGAGCACTACGGGGTCAGCAGAAACGTGGGATACTGCTGGATGATCTCGGTCGAAAGCTGACGTCACATCCCTGGATCGATTATTTTTTCAATGTAACCGCCAATCGTGGATTTAATGATTTTAATCTGGTGGATATTTACCGGCGTTTAGGTGATCTGGAAGCAGGGCAGGGCACCAGGCTGCAGCTGAAAGTCCGGGACGAGGATCGGGAGCAGGCCAGAACCTTGCTGGCTGAGTTCTCTGATGACGGGTCGCCACTGGTGGCAATGCAACCGGGTGCCAACAGGGATAACCGCCGCTGGCCGGCAGAGCGTTTTGCAGAACTGACGCGCAGGCTGTATGAAGAGTACAATATTACACCGCTTCTGATCGGTTCCGCCAATGAACGTGAGTTGACTGAAAAGATAAGCTCCCTGGCAAAGGTGCCTGTGTGCAACCTGGCAGGGGAAACCGGTATTCCACTACTTGCTGCTGTGTTGGAGCAGTGTGAACTGTTGATATCCAACGATACAGGCTCCATGCATATAGCTGCCGCGGTTGACACCCCGACGGTGGCACTGTTCCTGGCCACAGCATTGCCACAGGAAACAGGCGCCTATACTGAAAATACAATTATCCTTCAGCCGCGTATAGACTGCGCACCCTGCAGTCATCATGTTGTCTGCCCGCACCAACGCTGTCGGCAGATGATAAGTGTCAGCGCTGTTCTCAAGGCGATTGATCATATCAGAGGTGATGTGGTGGACTTCAGCAGTAACAGTGAACTGCATGTCTTTATACCTGCCTTCAACCGGGATGGTATGCTGCAGTTGCGGGAAATCAGCCGCACAACATTGCATGTTGATCAGCTGGTGACCTCTGCCTACAGAATACTCTGGAAGCAGGTACTGGACAGAACACCTGCCAGCGCGGAAGAGGAAACTCATTTCTATGAAATCTCTTCTAATGCTGTTTCAGAGCAATTGGAATTGCTGCTCACTATGGAAAAACCTGCTGCTGCCCCGGTAACAGCCACACAACTGGCAGAGTACAAAAGTGTATTGCGTCAGGTTGAGGAACTTGGGAACCGTGGTTTCAAGGCAGCTTCGACGCTGGACAGCACGAAGGATAGAGATCTCCTGCGTCAGGCGGTTGAGGTGATAAGCGCTCTTGATGGTGAGCTGTTTCAACTGGAAATGCAGCATCAGTTCCTGCGTCCTCTATGTGTACTCTACCGTTTCAATCGTGAGCGCATGAGTAGTGATGATATCAGGTATCTGGCACTCGAAGGACGCAAGATGTATCACACTGTGGAGGTTAGAGCCCGTCTGCTGTCATGGCTGCTGGAAACACTCTGGCAGGGGTTGGAACTGCCAATGCCTGTGGATAGATCGGAAGAGGAGGCTGTACATGCCTGATACAACGTTTCCCTCCGGCTGCACAATAGACAGAGGAAAAAACGGTATTCCACAGCTCTGGCTGGAGACAGAACAGGGCAGGAGACAGGTACATTCCAGCTACAATCCCGAACGGGAGGCTTCCCGGCTGGTTGGAAACATGCAGTTGCGGAAACGTGATCTGGTTGTCATTGTCGGTGGTGGTCTCGGTTATCTGCAACGGGAGATCGGCAGGCTACCGCTGCAGTTACAGTTGATAGTTATAGAACCTGACCGTGAAGTCGCCAGGACACTTGGTGTTCAATCAGCCACTGGTGAACAGGAAGAGATAATAGTAGATCCTGACTGTGAACTGGCCATTAAACGAATTACCCGCAGGCAGATGCAGAACGGATTCTGTGATGTAGTACTGTATATCAATCCTGCCTATGCAGCCGCTTTCAATTCCTTCGTCAGGCAGTTGACTCGTTCTTTTCAACCGGGTAGAAACAACTCCCGGTTTCTGAGGAGTGCACATACCGGCAGCAAAGTCACCATTAACAGGGTACTGCTGCTGGACACAGGCTATTTTCTACAGCAGGAGCTGACCAGCGGTTTGAATGAACTCGGATTGGAACAGACGACAGTAAAAGTATCACATCGCAATTTCAGAATAGCTCCAGGTGGAAAAGAGGGGCGTTACGAGGCTGAACCGGACTTTCTGCCCAGGCTTCTGGAATGCGTTGCTGCCTTTAAACCGGATCTGCTGCTGACTGTGAATCATCTCGGGTTTGACAAAGAGGGACGGTTGGCTGCTCTTCTGGAGGAGCTTCAGCTGCCGGTAGCTGTCTGGTATGTGGACAGCCCTACCTACATTTTGAACGGCCAGTTACATGGCGTTAATAGTTCACATCATCTCTTTGTCTGGGAGCGCAGCTATCTGGAGCAACTGGCAGCTGCCGGATTCAGCAACGTGTCTCATTTACCACTGGCAGCCGGTCATCACATGGTTCCCGGACATGAGAGCAGACTGGCTCAGGGTGCTTTTGTCGGTGGCAGCAATAGTACCGGGATCAGACTCTGGAGCGAAAAACCTCGATTACCTCTAAAGCAGCAGCAGGAAGAAAAGCTGATTGCAGCCCAACGGTTGCGTCCATCCGTAACTATCAATCAGCATATGCTGGAAGCGGGATTAGCAGGTGAGAGCGAGTTGCTTCAACGCAACAGCGAATCTCTACTTGTGCTGAAGGCCACTCAACGGGAGCGGATAGAGCTGCTTCAGAACCTGCCGGTTGATGTATTTGGTGACAGTCAGTGGTCAGAATATTTGTCACACAGGCGTCACATAGGCCCACGAATCGACTATTACCAGGAGCTGCCTGAATTTTATCAGCGCTATGCAGTGCAACTGAATCAGACCAGTTTCCAGATGAATACAGCTGTCAACCAGCGGGTATTTGACGTCCCGCTTTCCGGTGGGCTCCTGCTGACGGATTATCGCCAGGATCTGGAGCGTTTATTTGATATTGAACGGGAGTGTGTGGTGTATCACAGTCACGCAGAAGCTGCGGATAAACTCAGGTGGTACCTTGAACACGAAGATGAAGCTGCCAGCATATCGAACGCTGCAGCAGCCAGAATAAAGGCGGAACACCTTTATCAACACAGATTAAGAACTATGATGAATATACTTAATTCCCGTTTCAGGGAGGAGGAGCAATAATGGAATTACTGGTGAACAGTCACCTGCAGGAGATGTCAACCACAGCCGATACTTACGGAGAGCTGATGAAGCAGCTCAGTAAGCAGCTGACTGAAAGAGGAACTACAATCCTGGAAGTGAAAATAGACGGGCTGGACGCTACCGGTGTGCATGAAGAGGAAATACTGCAGCTTCCGCTGACAGAAATTGAGCGGCTGGAGTTGACTACAGGTTTTCCGGAACAGGTCGCGTTGGACACCCTGAAAACAGCTGAAGAATGGGTGGCCCGTCTTATCGAGGAAGTTGAGAAGTGCGCTGATCTGTTGCGGTTAGGTGATGAAGTTGAGGCCAACGCTTCGCTGACCCGTTTCACAGACGGATTTCAGCTCTTCTCACTGGCAATCCAGAAAATCGAAGCAGTAGTTCAACGAAGTGGAAAACGGGAAGAGCTGGACATGGTGATTGAGAAATTCCGCGAGCGCATTACAAACGTTCTGGACGAAATTATCACTGCCCAGGACAACCAGGATTGGATTATGCTGGCCGATCTGATGGAATATGAACTTATGATAATTCTGGAAGACTGGCATGGTATATCACAGCAGCTGGAAGAACAATTGCAGACAAATCTGGCAGTGCTTTGAATCCGGTCGCCGATAGCCTTCTGCCACGGCTGGTAAAAGAGCTGACTGTCAGCCAGGAGCAACTCGAGCTGGCTATCTCTGCAGCTGACACGCAGAAGATGTCTGACCTGCTTGACGACCGGGAGCCTGCCTGGCAGCAATTGAAACTGTTGCTGGAAACTCCGGAATTGCTGGCGGGTTCAACCAGGAGCGTGCTTGAAAACCTTATGCAGAGTGAGAATGACCTGCAGGAGCAGCTGCAGCGGGAGATGCAGGGGGTCGATGCACAGATGAGAAATCTGGGCAATCGCAGTCGTGTGTTACAGCGTTACCGTCTGCCACTGAAACCGCAACCCCGATTTCTTGATCGCAACGGATGAGACTCAGCTGTTTCCACCGATTTACATGAGGAAACCACTGAATTCCAGTTGGCTCAATGTCGATATATTCGACATAGAAACTAATGGGGTTCGACTTTGCTGGGCACTATTCTCCTGGTTGACGATGATATTATGAACCGTAAGCTGCTCACTGTTTTACTGGGTGATGGGGAGTACACTTTTCATCATGCTGTAGATGGGGAGCAGGCTCTGCAGATTATTGCCAGTGAACAGATAGACCTGATCATCCTGGAAATCAAAATGCAGGGGATGAACGGGTTTCAGTTTCTCGAAGAATTCAACAAACGCCATCCTGAACCACGGACTCCGATTATTGTCTCCAGCAAGATTAAAGATCTGTCCAGTATAAAAAGGGCACTGAAACTGGGCGCCGTGGATTACTTTCTGAAACAGTTTGATGATGAAGCGATCCGAATCCAGTTGCCACTGAAGGTGAAAAATCTGGTGAAGCTGAAGCAGCTGCAACTGGAAGCAATTGAGAAACAGAAAATGCAGGCTGTTATGGCGCTGGCGGGTACGGCCAATCACGAGATCAACCAGCCGTTGATGGTACTGCTGGGAAATCTGCAACTGATGACAATGCGGACATCACCAGAGGACCCCTTTCTGGAGAAGCTGCAGCTGTTGGAGAGAAACACACAACGGATAGCTGCAATCGTAAGGAAAATCGGCAGCATTACCAGGCTGACTACCAAACCTTACCTCGACAAGGACAGGATTATTGATCTGCAGTCAGCTACCGGTGAGTAGCTGACACAGCGTTGGCCCGATATCACGGAATCAGGTTGAATATTTTGTGGTAAGGTGTAGTTTGACATGTATGATAGTGTTTTAAAACTGTTTACCATCAGAGTGTGAGCGGTCATTATTTCAGGAGTGGACATGTACCTCGATTACTATTCAATGATTGAAGAACCATTTTCAGTTACCGCGGATCCAAAATATCTCTATCTCTCTGAAGGGCACGAAGAGGCGCAGGCACATCTGCTTTACGCCATTCGCAAGCAACGCGGTTTCGTTTGCATCACAGGGGGCGTCGGTACCGGCAAAACAATGCTGCTGAACTCGATGTTGACCACCCTGGATAAGGGATACACTTTCGCCTTCATCTACCAGAGTGCTGTTGATACACTGGAGCTGCTGAGATATATCTTCAAGGAGTACGGTATTGAGGATAAAGGTTACAGCACCAAGTCAGAGTATCTCTCAGCGCTGAACGATTTTCTGCTTGAAGAACTGGCGCAGGACCGCAATGTCGTGCTGATGATTGATGAAGCACAGAATCTGAGCGTGCCGGTGCTGGAGGATCTGCGGCTGATATCGAACCTGGAAACCTCCAAAAAGAAATTGATCCAGATTGTGCTTGCCGGGCAATCGGAGCTTAAGGAGATGCTGTTGTTGCCTGAGTTGCGACAACTGAACCAGCGTATTGCTTTGCGATACCACCTGGGATATATCTCTGAGTCGGAAACAGCTGAGTACATCTGGCACCGTCTGAAAATTGCCGGTTGCCCGCGTGACGACCTGTTTGAGAACAGGGCTGTGCATGAAATCTACCAGTTTACCCGTGGAACTCCCCGCCTGATCAACCAGGTCTGTGATACATCGCTGCTGAAGGGTTTTCTGAGTAAGAAACCGGTTATTACTGCTGAAGCAGTGCAGGATGTGATTGCTACTGAGTTCAGCCACCGGCAGGTGGAAACCTCCTTTGAAGGTAATGAGGAAACGGGCAGAGAAGCTGCTGTTGTTACGGAGCCGCCTATAGCAAGCCCCCCCCCGCAAACTGCATCACAACATGTTGTGAAAGCAGCTACTGCGAAGCGCAAGCCACGCGTTGGAGTCTGGGTGGCGGTAACTGTGGTTGTGGTGCTGGTTGGTTTTGCAACCTGGCGCATCTGGATTCAGCAACCGGAATTCGGCTTCACACCCGCTTCTCAGGAGGAGATTGCAGACAGCGATATCGAATCTGATAAGCCCGCCTCAAGTGACGCTGCCCAATCTGATTTGATTGCGGGTGCTCTGGAGGAGCAGGAAGAAACCACTTTTGTGACCGAAGCAGAAGCAAAGCCTGTCAGTCAACCGGTTACTGAAATGGTGGAGGACCAGCAGCAACTGGCTGACCATGAACCACCGGTTATTGAGCAGGAGGAGCAGACAGCAGTAAGGAAAACAACAGCTCGTGAAGAGGTCGTTCATGAGCCGGGTGGTAAAGTACTGCGCATCCGCAGAGGTGACCGGCTGTTTGTACTGATGTGGAATGAATATGGTTGTGTCACGGAGCCGGTGCTGGAACGGGTGCTGGAGGCTAATCAGCACATCAGGAATCCGAATATCATTCGTGTGGGAGATTTTCTCTATCTTCCGAAGCTGGCGGAAAGCGATCTGGAAGCATGGCGGATGTTACCGTCGTTGATGTAGGGGGGGAGAAGCTTACGTTTCGGCTGTAGGCGCATCTGTCTGGAACTTCAACTCTATTGTCATACATGTGGGATTCATCAGTGATATGGAGTTTTTCTGTGGCATTTTTCCCGCCGATCTGTCTTGATCGCGAAGCTGACTGAGACTGATTGCTCAATACTATAACTACGGGTGATGTTTCAGCGATCGAAATAGAACCGGAGTTTACCCCCGTCAGCTCCAGAGCGTTTTCGAAATGTGAGTGCGAAGTTAGCTGGATAAACTAGATCATTTTCACGAAGTATTGATGCAGTAAAGAACTCGGACCATTCTGGATAATCAATCGCCAGATTTGCTCCAGGGGATATTGTATGAAATGTTTGAGAAAGGACTTGGATAATGCGTCAGGTTTTAAGGAAGTGGTATAGACATATTCAGTACCGAGTTTACACACACGATGTTAGAGCGGTCTATAGGGCACAGCATGCTGATTATAGTTATGACTGTCGGATATTGTTAAAGAACATATTGCAGGAAGCTCTTCTCAATGTACCCTATTATCGAGATAGAGTCGACTTTGAACCAGCCAGAATAACGATTGAAAACGCACATCAGGTTCTGGAACGCTTTCCATTTCTCTCAAAGAAGGAAGTGATGGAGAATCAAAGTGAGTTCTTGAATGAGAGATATACCAGGTCAAAACTACGATATGTCTCAAGTGGGGGATCAACCGGGGAGGCAATAGGTCTCTACCGGAGCCGTAGAGAGATTGCTATTCAGAGGTATTTCTTTGAGCGATTGTGGGGGAGAGTAGGATATGAGCTGGGGAAAAGCCGAGTTTTGCGAATTGCTGCTGAAG
>CAZCRT010000009.1:72496-81602 GCA_964501185.1 uncultured Bacteroidia bacterium | reverse complement strand
CTGCCACTTCAAAAGGTAATTCCTCTATCAGATGCGGGTCATCGCAGAAATCACCCTGCCCCGGTTCAAATGGCGAGTGGCTCACATCGAGGGAGAATGCACCTGAAGAACTGGAGAAACCCTCCACGCAGATAACATAGTTACCAGGTGTTACGAAGGTGATCATTTCCGATTGAAGACCACAACTGTCGTCGTTGTAAGCGATTTCAGTGGCACACTCACCATCGAGCAACCTCAGATAAGAATCGTACTGGGTATTAGCACACATACTGACCAGCGGTTTCCAGTCCCGCTGCAAGTGAGACAGTTGAGATTAACCCCAGCAGAGTGATGACATATAGCGCTTTACGCATTTCTCCTCCTGTGACCTGTATTGTCTGACTACTGATGAACATGGTATATGAAAACTGGAAATAGATGAATAACAAGCGTTTCCATTACCTGTAAGCCATTAGAAATATACTCAGTCCCGGAAACTGGCTCAAGGAGTAAAACTGTTGTCGACGCTTTCTGTGTAAGAAGCGAGGGAGGATAGCGGCAGACTACTTATCACATTTAGTGTAATTGCAGTCCGGGCTCATACAGCTTGGACAGCCGTTTTCATTGCGCAGAGTTCGCTGCTGACATTCGGGGCAGATTTTGAAATCCATGTTTTCGATCTGTCCCGCATCTGTATCGACTTCCTGCTGAACAACCTCTACGGTTTCAGCAATCTGTGGCTGGCCCAGGCTAAGTATCTTCATATCATTGAAGAACTTCTCAATCACATCAGCAATTTCACTGTAGAAGGAGTGTACGTAACCGGTCTTGTTAATGTAGCCACCATTGGGGTCGTGGATTGATTTCAATTCCTCCAGAATAAAAGTGGGGTCGGAGGATTTTCTGAAGATAGCTGAGATCAACCGGGTCAGTACCGCATATTCGGCTGCCCGGGTCAGGTCCTTGCTGTTGATAAATATCTCGATCGGCCGGGGGTGACCGGTCTCCCAGATGTAACCCATCGTAACATAAACGCTGTGGGTAACGAATCCACTCTTGAGCTTGTAAACGCGTGCTTCGACCGTTTCCGGTCGCTGAATAACACTGTCGATAGTTTTTTGCAGCGGCTTTTCCGGGGGAGCTTCCTGGATACGGGGGCGGGCGTTTTTCAGCTCAATCATAGATGGACCTTAGTTGTTTTCGGCCTGCAGCCTGTTTACAAAGTGATATACCGTGGTGAGGGAACCGTCATCCAGCAGGATCACTTCGTCACCATGAGCATCTATTTCTTCATCCGCACTCATCTGAATACGGTAGGTTTTTTTACACGATTCCTGGAACGGTGTACCGGTTTTTTCATCAACAGTCAGGATGGGATAACGGCTGCCATCGCGGTAGATGGTAATGCCTTTTAAATTATGGTGCCACGCATCCAGGTAAACTGATGAAATAACTTCCGGTGAAATATCTTCCGGCAGATTCACCGTGGACGAAATACTGTGGTCGACACTGCGCTGGCACACACCCTGAATTTCCACCCGGCGGGCTGGAGTTATTTCATGGGCAGTACGGAAAAAATAGTCAGGCAGAAGTGTTCGGAGCTCCTCGGCTTTTTCCGTAAAAGCGATTTTATCTTCCAGCTGATTACGGTCGATGTAAGCCTGCACCGTGGAATGGAAAATCTTGAACTTCTTGTTTTCAAACGACTCCGATCGACGCACATAATAAAGTGCGAAAACAGGCTCCACACCACCTGAAACCCCGATATAGTTACGCTTGTCACCGCAATAACTGACGGCTATGTTGGAAATCGAACCGGTGGGGGCAATGGTCAACAGCGCAATGTTACGCAGGCCGCGATTATGAATCAGCTCCTGTGTCTCTTTCGTGAGCGCTGTTTTGTAAAAAGGATTCTCGATATAGCTCTCGTAATCGAAAATATCGGAGGGTGATTTCTCGCTGGCAAGGTGAGCCGAAGTACTGTACGCGGAATTGGCGATGAATTTCATGATCCTGTCGATCATCTCTATCCCTTCATCGCTGTCGTAGCTCACACCCAGCTGATAGAAAAGATCAGCGATCCCCATCACACCCAGACCGAGACGCCTGGTTTCGGCGGCGGCCTTCTTCTGCTTTTCCAGAGGATTAAGAATGTTATTCCAGGTAACGACATTATCGAGAAAACGGATCACATCTGAAGCGACCTTTTCCAGCCGCTTCCAGTCGATTTCCGCTTTTTCAGTGAAGCCATCATTAACAAACCGTGAAAGGTTTAAAGCGGCAAGGTTACAGGCTCCGCCATCTTCCAGCGGTATCTCTGCACATGGATTAGTGCTGATAATAGGACGGCCGACATAGTTGGAGGGGCTGTGCTTGGTCATATGTGACCAGAACATCAGGCCCGGTTCGGCGGAACGGTAGTTGCTTTCGACAAAGCTGTTCCAGATAGTACGCGCTTTAATCAGCTCCCGGATCTCTCCGACATCATCCGATGCATAATAGAGCAGAAAGTCCCCTGAGTAGCGAACTGCCAGGTCGTGATCGCTGCTGGCCAGCTGTAACACATAGTCACCGTAAACATCCCGCTGATTGACGTCGCGGAGCGCTTCGCCACTTACCTCAACTCCATGTTCTTCGAGTAACCAGTTATTCAGCTCTTCCAGATCGGCAAAATCCTGCAGGAGCTGGTACTCTTCGATATCACGGGAAGGTATCCCCTCGGAGTAGTGATGCTTCTTTGTCTGAGGCGCGTGCTTCAGTACTTCTCGTTTATCCCGGCGGTAAAGCAGCAGTTTACGGGAGCCATAATTGTTCTGTTCTTCGACCGCCTGCATGAATTCATCGGAAACCTTGATACTGGTGTTGGCAAAACGAACCTGCGTATTTTCCGTTACCAGTTTCTCCATCTCCTTGAGCTGGCTCTCGTTATAATGCTGTGACCAGCGTGCCTGTTCCATAATCTGCCCGGTCACCCAGTTTGGCTTTCTCTTCACATCGATGAAGTCGAGGATATCCGGGTGTTTGACATCAATGGTGAGCATCAGGGCGCCACGGCGGCCGGATTGCCCTATCAGGCCGGTAGTCAGGCTGAACAGCTCCATAAAGGACACCGCTCCGGTCGATGAGTCAGAGGCATTATGAACGATGGAGTTGCGGGGCCGCAGGGGAGTCATATCAACTCCTATGCCACCCCCGAAGGAGTAAGTGCGGGCGCATTCGTAGGCAGAATCATAGATCGATTCAATGTCATCTTCGGCTATGACCGTTGCAAAACAGTTGGCCAGCGTTTTTAAGCGATAGAGATCACCCGCTCCTGCCAGTACCCGTCCACCCGGCAGGAAATGACTCTCGAAAAGATCTTTGTAAAAAGCCTTTCCCCATTTCTGGCGGCTTGCGGTATCGTTCTCTACGGCTGCCACAAACGCAGCGATACGAAGAAAAGCGTCTTCCGGACGGAACTCCAGCAGCTCACCTTCCGGATCACGCAGATAGTATTTGTTCTTGTATATGTTGGTGGCGAGCTCATCCTCACTCAGGTAATCAAAATCAGAGACAGGCAGGTTCCCTTTATCTCGCTCCTCACGTAGATAGAGGTATAGATCACGGTAGGCTGTGAGTAAACGTTTCTTTACCATACCGGTGAGTTTTCCCTGATGTTCAAACATATTTTCCATCGAATAATCGCTCATCAGTTACTCCGCCAGCAGATAATACACCAACAACTTATTCCAAGCTTGAATGACAATCTCTTTCGTCTAGAGTTGATTTAAAAACAATGTTCTGGTCAAGAGGAGTTATTATGCAGGTAATTCTACTACCACATCAATAGTCATAAATATTTTTTATGATGTGTAAGAAAGAATTGCGATGCGTTTTTGTCGTTTTCTTTTTGGTGACAGAAAATAAGGGAAACAGGTTCCTGCTCCGACTCAACCGTACTAAAAAACTACACTCTCCAATTTCTTTGTCAATGGAAAACCTGAAGGCTATTTCTGCGCTGCTGTTTCTGAAGGATTTACCGGATTTTTTTTTTTTGTAACAGACCTGTTGAAATAAACAGCGAATCGCAGATACGACTATATTATTGTGTATTATGGTGTTACCATGATTGGTTTTCGCAATATCTGCTTTTAGTCAGGGAGTTCCGAACTGCCGAACTGGCATATGCTGGTGTTTTTAAACGATTCATTTTTCATGATATCGTATATTTACCCTATAAGGTATATTCTTCACTTATATGCTTTATATTTTACTCCCGGAGGTACTCTCTCTTTCCAGGAGGGGCGCTTATTGTGCCTCTTCAACTGATATGCGGGTTTACGTGATACAAATTCAGTAGTTGACTTAATCTCATGTAAGAACCAAACGTGCCACAAAAGTTACCGTTTTCTGAAAACAGCATACAGAGAAGATCCTGTCGGGGGTGAGAATGGTGTTCCAGCGCTGCGTGCTTCCATTGTGAGACATTTGTAAAGCAATCGATTCAACCAGGGCGCAGGGTGAGGATAGTCAAGTGTATCACGTTTTCTGTTCAGCATACGTGATACAATGAAGGGGGCGAATGTAGTAGCCGCCCACCAGCCGCTGGCCACCTCGTCCCAGTCCTGCAGCAGTCTGCGCAGGCCGGACCTGTTGTAACGTCGGCAATGACCGAGGGCCCTGTCATGTCCACTGAAGAGCGATGGGAATGCCGGAACGGTCAACAGCAGGCATCCACCGGGGCGTAGCACGCGCATGAACTCTCCTGCTGCCTGCTTATCTTCCGGAAGGTGCTCGAGTACGTCAAACAGACAGATCAGATCTGCACTTTGTGATACAAATGGCAACTGCTGCGCGTCGCCGCAAACAGGGTTGTCTGCAGCTTCAATCAGAGCCAGAGCGCGATGTTCGCTATCAAGTGTGGTGATTGTTCCGTAGCGGCGTAACACCGCGATTTCCTCTCCAGTGCCCGCACCAACGCTGATGATACGAGCGCCCGCCGCGGGTTTAGCCAGCCTCAGGAGCCTGTCTATCAACACCAGCTTGGCGCGGAACCAGAAATAATCGGATGCTACACCAGCCTCTCGATCACTGTAGTCCAAAATCAGATACCCAGGTTCTGCATCAAACGGGGCAGCGGGTCTCCAGATGTGGCCTCAAACTCGCTGCCGGTAATCAGTTCAAATGCCTCAATATAGCGACGGGCAGCTTCCAGGCGTACTTCATCAGAGATTTCAGGTATTTCTCCCTCACCACGGAATCCCTGCTGTGCCAGCCACTCCCGCAGATACTCTTTATCGATTTTCTTCTGAGGATCACCATTTTCGAAACGTTGCAGGTACTCATCAGCAAACCAGAACCGGGAGGAATCAGGTGTGTGTATCTCATCCATCAGCACCAGTTCACCATCTACCCTGCCGAATTCATATTTCGTATCGACCAGAATAATCCCCTGTCGTGCGGCAATTTTCTGCCCCCGTTCAAACAGTTGCAGGCTGATCTCACTCAGCTGTGCCATCTCCGCTTCAGTGACAATACCCCGCTCCAGCAGAACCGACGGTGCAACGGTCTCATCATGCTCTCCCTGAGGTGCCTTGGTCGAGGGTGTCAGGATCGGTTGCTCGAATTTCTGATCCTTGCGCATCCCTTCCGGTAACCGGTTACCGGCAAAATCACGCACTCCCTGTTCGTAGTTGAACCAGGCGGAGGTGTTAGTAACTCCTGTCAGATAGCCTCTCACAATCATCTCCATCATGACCGGTTCACACTCACGCACTTCCATAAGGTTTGGGTCGGGAACGGAGATTACATGATTGTCGATGATATCGATCGTCTGGTCAAACCACCAGGCAGCCAGCTGGTTGAGTACCTGCCCTTTAAACGGAATCGTCGTTAGAACGCGATCAAAAGCGCTCACGCGATCACTGACCAGAATCAGACGCTGCTGCTCCATGGTATAGTTGTCGCGTACCTTTCCCTTGTAATAACTGCCCGGAAGCGGAAGCTGCTCGGGGTCAAGTGTGTACTGCAATTGTTCCTGCAATGTGCCTGCGTTGATCATGTTACTCTCCGTGATACAATTACTGTTTTTGTGTGTGGATAATTTGGCATGCTGCCAGCAACAGCACAAACAAAACCTTGTCACTTTTAGAACTAGGAGTATAATTGCCTGATGATTTGTAAAATGTACATTCTGCAAATAATGATAAATCCGAAAACTTAATTCATAGTTGAAAACAAAAAGGAGGGTACAGGATGAAACAGTTATTGTCTGCCCTGATGATCATCGGGCTGCTGACTGCCTGTAGTAGCAAGAAGAGCGAAACCACTACCGAAACAACCGTAACACAAAAGAAGGAGCAAGTTGTGACAACAACTCCGCCAGCGAGTAACATTCCGGCACTTCCCGAAGATGCCACAACAATTACTACAGCTTCCGGAATGCAATATGTGGATATCATTGTAGGCGAGGGTGATTCACCTGTTGCCGGCAATATGGTAACAGTGCACTATACCGGCTGGCTACTCGATGGCAAGAAATTCGATAGCTCTGTTGACCGCAATCAGCCGTTCCAGTTCAAGATCGGTGCGGGACAGGTAATCAAGGGTTGGGATGAGGGTGTTGCCAGTATGCAAAGGGGTGGGCAACGCCGTCTGATCCTGCCACCAGAACTTGCCTACGGAGCACGTGGCGCCGGTGGTGTTATCCCGCCTGACGCTACTCTCATTTTCGATGTGCAGCTGATCGACTTTAAATAGTTACTGTCTCGATAGCGAACTTCCTGTCATCACCCGGTGGTTTTGCGACGACGCCAGTTGATGGCAGGTTTTTTTTCATCCAGCTTGAAGGTGATGTTGAAGCTTTCTCCCTGATGTTTGAAGATCAGATCACCCACCGGTGAGACTATCATCTTCTGGAAATTTTTGAGTACCTGATGAGCGTTGAAATCGCGTGAACTGCTGCTGCTCACGATGTGGTCGATTACCGGATTGTTGAGGCGCAGGGTATGCCCCAGGGCCTTGATCTTCTCCTCAAACTCCGGCAGGAACACGCCGGTAACGATACTGCGAATATGATCCTCCTGCAACGGCTGGAAATAGACAATCCGATCCATTTTCACCCTGAATTCCTCTGAAAATGCCTCTTCGATGTAGGATTGCATGTAGCGCTCAACCTGGATGTCGCTGCTGACCGATTCATGGAATCCCAGCTGCTGTGAGCGTTCCAGATCTGTGACATGCATCAGAAAGACGATGGTTGTATTGGAAACATGTATCTTCTCGCCACTCGGAGCATGCAGGACTCCCGCTTCTGAAGCCTTCATGAACATCTCGAGCACCTGGGTCGGAATCTCGTGCATGTCCTCCAGCAGTATCAGGTAATTCGTACTTCTCTTCAACTTCTCGAAAACGGTACTTCGTCGGTATTTTACTGTCACCCGTTCGTTTTCCTCTTTGACCTGGAAATCAAACGGAGAAAGGGTTAGCGGTTCACGATTGTAGAGTATCCGGGAAATTTCCCGTGCCAGTTTTCGTTTTCCGACACCCATCGGACCGACAAAAAGAAACACTCCATCAGGTCGCTCGCGCGCAGTATCCAGTTGGTTGCGGGTGATCCGCAGATGTGTGGCTACAGCGTGGATAGCTTTTTCCTGGCCAATGATACTGTTCCCCAGCGTCTCCTCCAGCCGGTTGATCTGATCCTGCTGCTGCTCCAGCCCCTGGAATGGCTCACCGGTAATCTCCTCTACCGCCTCGCGGAACAATTTCTTAACGCTTACCCGCCGCCCCCGCACACTGATCTTGGACAGGACGATGTCAAGCAGATGGATCGCCTTCTTGGGGAAATGCATGGTGCGAATAAAACGGTCAGCGTACTCCACAGCCAGCTGAATCCACTCCTGTTTCACATCGATGCTGTATTGCTGTTTGAAGCCGGCGACAGAATCTTCCAGCACTTTCTCTACTTCCTCAAGTTTAAGAGGCCTGATATAAAGCGGTGTGAACAGTTCCTGCAGATAGCTGTTGGTGTTGAAAGTACTGTTGAAGAAATCCAGGTCGGTAATGAAGATGAAACGGGCATCGGGGTCAGCGACAAGATGCATCAGGCGGTTGAAAAGTTCCTGCATCAGGCTGTTCTCAATGTTTGCGAGAATTTTATCAAGATCCTCAAAGACCAGTATTGTCTGGGGATGTTCGTGCAGATAGTCCGTCAGTATCCGCAGGCGCAACGCCAGTTCCCGGTTATCACTCAGGTCCGCCAGGAACAGCTCCAGGTGAAACTGATACAGTTCCCGTTTGCGAAAAGGTGCCGGTACTTTTCCGCTGTTGATACGGTGAACAAGCTGCTGCAGAGCTGTACTGCGCCCGGACCCCGGATGGCCATAGATCAGTACGTTGTGCCGGTAGCGCCTGATCAGCACCTCCATGATGCTGTCAGTAGTAGCGCGAAAATCTATTCCAAGGTGCGGTGTACTCTTCTTGAGCTGCTTGTTGAGATTGTATTCGTCGGCAAACATCCGCTGGATAATCTGCTCTGCGGAACTCTCAGAACTCTGCGGTTCGGCACCGGCAAGGGTCATCTGCAGTTTCTCAAGGCTGAAGGGAAACAGGTTATCCCAGGAGGCAAACATTACCTGCAGAAAGTATTCCGTGGTGACTCCCTCTTTCTTCTCCTGGATGAAAGTCAGAACTTTACTCAATCCGGGGGAAAGCTCTGCCTCCTGTGGCATGTCCTTCGGCATGGAATCAATGGTGGAACTGAAAAACTCAATCAGATTTGCCAGGTGAACTTCGTCCTGTACCAGTGCCGCCAGCTGCTCCGGCATCTCGTCACTCTGCAAAAGCAGCAGTAACAGATGCAGCAGGTCGACATAGTTCTGTTCTTTAGCGGTGGCCAGCTCTTTAGCCTGATTAAACAGTTGCTCGAACTCTTCGCTGAATTTGAATTCCATATTTTCCTCAGGGGTTGGTTGTCAACTTGTTGTTGATAACATAGAAAGTATTATTCTCTTTATCGAGGCCTTTTCGAATGAGGAGTCGTTTGAACTTAAAGGAACGTTCAATCGCTTGTTGCAGCGCAGCTGGAACAGGTTTCGAATGAGGAGTCGTTTGAACTTAAAGGAACGTTCAATCGCTTGTTGCAGCG
>CAZCRT010000009.1:0-72396 GCA_964501185.1 uncultured Bacteroidia bacterium | reverse complement strand
CAGCTGGAACAGGTTTCGAATGAGGAGTCAGAAGTGTAGGGGCAACTCCCCGTGGTTGCCCTCTGATTGCAAGGGGAGCAGATGATGAATATTAGTTTCATGATACCGTTTATGCTTTTACTAACGCTTCTGTCTGGTTGTAGCAACAACGAGCAGAAGGTTGTGATACAATCCGCTCCGCCCCCCCTGGCAACAACCGGGGAGATGGCTCTGGAGCAGGATGAGTTCTGTCGGCGCCTGACAGCCAACCCCCTCACGCCGCCACTGGAGATCATCCGTCGATGGTCTCAGGAAGCAGTACTGCTTGAAGAAGCATACAAGCGTAAACTCCATCTGCGCCCGGATGTGATACAGCGCAGCCGCCGGGTTGTTGAACAGGTGCTGATGGCAGAACTGGAGAGGGAACTCGCTTACGGGATTGAACCCCCCGGGGGGCGAACTGTAAAACGGTGGTGGGACCGTCATTTCCACTCCTTCAGGGTCAAACGACCGATGAGACGCGCACACCTCTTCAGTCACAGCAATCCTGACAGCGCCTCCCGAATCAGGGATCTGCTGCTGGGTGATGTCAGTCAGGAGTGGATACAGAAACAGATGCCGGAGGTCAGGATTCACGATTCAGGATTTCTCTTCCGGGAGGAGTTTCGTCTGGAGCTGGCAGCCTGCCTGTTTGATTCCACCTCTGACATTTCTGAAGTACTGCCGATCGGAGCTCTATACTTCGTTGTCAAGCGGGAGGGTACACGTGACCCTGACCACCATTTTACCGTTACTGAAGTGGAAGAGGAAATCAGCGCACGCCTGCTGCATCAGGAAAGATCCAGACTCCTTTCATCCTGGAGAAGCGAACAGTACCGCAAGATCGACCTTACAATCGATACCGTCAGGATGGTGGCGGTAGCGGAATCTTTGCTGCTGAAGTGAAGATAACGTTCCAACTGCATAACTATCCCTCTGCCTGATATCCTGTGATAAAAACATGTAATAGTGAACAGCTGTTCTGGCAGAAATGTATGCTGTCATTGCTGCAAAAGCCTGAACTGCGATGGCGATAGGCACTGTCCATGCAACTCGGTAGTTTCATAGGTTCACTATATAACCGGTTCCACTTATATAACCATACACTCTATGCCTGTATTTATGTTGATACTATTTCCTGTTTTTAGGGTTTCTATACTAGATAAAACATGAGATTGTGTTGCTATCTCCCCATCCCGGAGTTTGTTCATTTACTTGACTATTCAAACGATGATCCTTAGATTTGTAACCAACTGGCGAAGTTGACGCGGCATTTTCACAAATGAGATGTGACATGTAGCGCAAAGTGATATTGTCGCCCCTGTCATATTACTATTGCAGAGGCGCTTGTAAACAGACCACTGTCTGCATCAGGTTTATCTTAATACATATTACTTTTGTTGCTTGCCTCTTGCTCGCCTCCCGCAGCCAACCTGATCTGGCACTACACTTGTATCGTAAACTCGGAAATGCGGAATCGGCTACTTCAATTTTCGCATCTCCATTTCCAGATAACGGATTCGAATACCTTTCCCGGCCAGTTTGGAACCAGGGAGACCGTTTGGAGTTTATCGATAGTTCAGCTGCAATCCTTATGGGCGGTGCCAGTAGCCGCTTTGGCAGTGATAAATCACGCTGTTTGTTTCACACCACCCCCCTGTATCGTCTGATACACGATCGACTCGCTCCACGCTTCAGTTCCGTGAGTTGTATCCTGCGTGAAGAGAATCCTTTAAGTGATCCCGATATCAATACTCATGTAGACCTGATTCCCGGACTGGGGCCACTGGGTGGCATACAGACCGCATTGCATTATTCCGACACCGGATTCTGTTTTATTACAGCTGTAGACCATCCATTTCTGCCATCGGAGTTGCCCGATCTGCTCGAGCCACACCTTTCAACTGCCGACATCGTGGTTCCGTTACGTGCGGGGCAACCACAACCACTGACAGCCTTTTACAACCGCAGCTGCCTGCCTGCTATCCAGTCCGCCATTGATCGTGGTGAAAGACGGGTACGTTCCTTCTGGAGCGAAGTCAGGGTAGCCACGCTGGATATTGAAGACCTGCTACCACCCGACATGGTGGAGCTTGCCTTTATAAATCTGAATTACACTGAAGATTACATCCGGGCGCAGGCAATTCTGCGTGAAGAAACTGACGTCCGGGGAACAGGAACAAATGACTAAAACTGACGCTACCCCCGACGATCTCTTCAAGTCTGAACTGGAAAACATTTCACCTTTCATTGATGCGCTGGCCGGACTCTGGGAGCAATTCAACACTCTCGATATTTTCGGTAGCCGGCCGGAGCTTCCGACGATTGAATCTGCTCAGGAAATGCTGCAGCGCGGGGAGCGACTCTGTGCGGTACTACCCTCACCACAGGGAGCGCCGAGTCAAAATCTGCTGGTGGAAATACTGAAACTGTACGAGCAGTATCTCCCGGATCGATCCGGGCCGGTAGTAGTGCTGCGACAGGAGTTTGAACAGGATGAAGAACTTGCAGGACGCTTTGTCAGCGACCTGCTTGCCAACGATGCACGCGCGATCATTCAATTTGCCCTGCAGCGTCAGGTTCCGGAGGATCTGATATCCCTGCTGGCAGTTCACGCAGGCAGGCCCTGGCGTGCATACTGTGCCGGTAATCTGCCGTCTGAGCTGGAATTCAAAACCTGGCAGCGTGGCGAGTGCCCCGTCTGCGGACATCGTCCCGCCCTGGCGCACATCGATAGTGCTGAAGGACACCGTACACTCTGGTGCATGCATTGTGGTACCAGCTGGCCACACCAGAGGATTCAGTGTGCTTTCTGCGGCACCCGTGAACAGGAAAGCCTCGAGATACTCCACCCTGAGCAGACGGAGAAATACCGTGTCCAGACCTGCAGTGAGTGTAAACGCTTCCTGAAGGAGATCCGTACTGATCAGGATGTGGATGATTATCCCTTTGACCGGACATACCTGGGCACCGGCCTGCTGGACCAGATGGCCTGGGAGGAGGGCTACATTCAGGATTCGGTGCTACTGGTCCCTGAAGTGAAACCCACAGCAACTGTAACCAATGATTAACAGACCTATAGACACAATCTTTCAAGAGCCATTTTATAAACCGGGAGGAGCTTCATGAGAATCTCAAGACGTAATTTCCTGGGCGCAACCGGTGCCGGGACACTGGGAACGATAATAACGTTCCTGGGTCTGCCTGGTAACCGCGCAAAGGCAGCACAAGCGGGGCCGCTGAAGACCGCGCATACCAAGGAGACGACTACGATCTGTCCCTACTGTGGTGTAGGGTGTGGTCTGATTGTTTCCACAAAGAACGGTAAGATCGTCAATATTGAAGGCGATCCGGATCATCCAATCAACGAGGGAGCGCTCTGTTCAAAGGGGCAGGCTCTCATCCAGGTGGCTAACAACGAACGCCGCCTGCAGAAAGTACAGTACCGAGCACCACACAGCGACAAGTGGGAGGAGAAGTCCTGGGACTGGGCTCTGCCGCGCATCGCCAAGAACATCAGGAAAACGCGTGACGCCAGTTTCGTCCAGAAAGAAAAAGACGGAAAACTGGTGAATCGCACAGACGGTATCGGCTGCCTGGGCGGCGCCGCTCTGGACAACGAGGAATGCTACCTCTACTCAAAACTGGCGCGAGGGATGGGTATCACCTATCTCGAGCACCAGGCACGTATATGACACAGCTCGACCGTCGCCAGTTTGGCGGCTACATTCGGTCGGGGCGCCATGACCAATCACTGGATCGACATGCAACATGCCGATGTCATCATGGTTATGGGTTCCAATGTGGCGGAGAATCATCCTATCGCCACCAGATGGATAAAGAAAGCCATGGAAAAGGGTGCCAAGCTGATCAGTGCTGATCCGCGCTTTACCCGCTCCTCTTCAATGGCTGATGTTTACTGCCCGTTCCGCAGCGGTACCGATATCGCATTTGTGGGCGGTATCATTAACTACGCACTTGAGAATAACCTGATTCAGAAGGAATACGTGGTCAACTACACCAACGCTTCCTTCATCATCAAACGCAATTTCAATTTCAACGACGGTATTTTCTCCGGCTACGACGAAGCCAAGCGCAGCTACAATAAGAGTTCCTGGGCTTATGAGATGAATGCCGCAGGTAACCCGAAGCAGGACAAATCTCTGGAACATCCGCGCTGTGTATATCAGCTGATGAAAAAGCACTACAAGCGCTATGCGGTTGATCTGGTCTGCAGTATTACCGGTGCGCCGCGTGATACCTACCTGGAAATCTGCAAGATGTACACTTCTACTGCTGCGAAAAACCGGGTCGGCACCTGGTTGTATGCGATGGGGACTACCCAGCATACACACGGCACTCAGAATATCCGTACTTACGCCATGCTGCAGCTTCTGATGGGTAATGTCGGTCTGGCCGGTGGCGGTATCAACGCCCTGCGTGGTGAATCCAATGTGCAGGGTTCCACTGACATGTGCCTGTTGTTCCACATTCTACCCGGTTATCTCAAATCACCGACGAAAGATAACCAGTCACTGAAGCAGTATCTGAAGAAATGGACCCCGACTACCAACGATTCAAAATCAGCCAACTGGTGGGGCAACTATCCCAAGTATATCGTCTCACTGCTGAAAGCCTGGTACGGTGATAACGCAACCAGGAGCAACGACTATGCCTTCAATTACCTGCCCAAGCGTAGTGGTAACTATTCACACATCTCCCTGTTCGAAGCGATGTACGCCGAGCAGATCAAGGGGTTGATTCTCTTCGGCCAGAATCCGGTTGTCGGTGGTCCCAACTCTAACAAAGAGCGGGCGGCAATCGATAAACTGGACTGGATGGTTGCGGTAGACGTTTTCGAAACTGACACTTCAACTTTCTGGAAGCGACCCGGTGTTAATCCTGCTGACAACGGCACGGAAGTATTTCTGCTGCCCGCCTGTTCCTCCGTTGAGAAAGAGGGTAGTGTAACCAACAGTGGCCGCTGGGGTCAGTGGCGCTACGCGGCGATTCATCCCCTGGGCGATTCCCGTTCCGATCTCTGGATCCTGGACGCGCTTTACAAGGCGCTCGCACAGGAATACGAGAGTGGCGGTGTTGTACCGGAACCGATCACCGAGCTGGCCTGGGACTATGGTACAGGTAAAGAGATCGTATCGGAACACGAGCCTGATGTCCATATGGTAGCCAGAGAGATCAACGGCTATTTCCTGAAGGACATGACCGTCAAGGGTAAGAACTTCAAGAAGGGAGACCAGGTTCCCTCATTCGCCTACCTGCAGGATGATGGCAGTACCAACTCCGGTAACTGGCTGTATTGCAACAGCTATACCGGGCCGGACAAGACAGACAACAAGATGGCGCGCCGCGGCCTGAAGGATGCGGTTAACGGTATCGGTCTGTACCCCGAATGGTCCTGGTGCTGGCCGGTGAACCGGCGTATCATCTATAACCGTGCCTCGGTTGATCAGCAGGGTCGGCCCTGGAATTCAAAGAAGTATGTGATCCGCTGGAATTCAGCATTGAAAAACGGTAACGGTGGCTGGGAAGGTGATGTGCCGGACGGCGGCTGGGCACCTGGCAGCAAACATGCCTTCATCATGAAACCTGATGGGCATGCCTGGCTCTGGGCGGCCAACCTCCAGGATGGCCCCATGCCGGAACACTATGAACCGCTGGAAAGCCCGCTGGACAATCAGTTGAACAGCGTACAGCTCAATCCCGCGATTAAATTGTGGCATGTTGACGCACCGGAGATGAATCCGGTAGGCGATCGCAAGAAATTCCCGATCGTCGGCACAACGTATCGTGTTACCGAGCACTGGCAGGCAGGAGCCATGACCCGTAACCTGCCCTGGCTGGCAGAGCTGGTCCCGGATGTGTTCGTAGAGATGAGTGCTGAACTGGCTAAAGAAAAGGGCATCAAGCATGGTGACTGGATCGCCATGGAAACAGCCCGTGGTAAATGCGAGGGTTATGCTCTGGTTACACCACGCTTTAAACCGCTGCAGTGCGGTGGACGACTGGTTCATGAAGTAGGTATCATCTGGCACTTTGGCTGGGCTGGTATCGCAACCGGTGACAGCGCTAATATGCTGACACCGCATATCGGTGATGCCAACACCATGATTCCGGAGTTCAAAGCCTTCCTCTGTGATGTTACCAGGAAGGGAGGTGCCGCATGAAAGCACTACTAATTGACAGTACCATGTGCATGGGTTGTCGCGGTTGCCAGGTGGCCTGCAAGGAGTGGAATGATCTACCGGCGGAGTCGACGAAATTCTTCGGCGGTCCCGGTTATCAGAATCCTGCAGATCTGAGCCCTTCCACCTGGACACTGATTACCTATCATGAATCGATCACTAACGGCAAACTGGCCTGGTCATTTGGCAAACTGCAGTGTATGCATTGTGTCGATCCGGGCTGCGAGACTGCCTGTCCGGTCCACGCGCTGACCAAGATGGATGATGGCCCGGTCGTTTATGATCCGCACATCTGTCTCGGCTGCCGTTATTGTCAGCTGGCCTGTCCATTCAACATTCCCCGTTTCGAATGGAGTAAAGCCATTCCTGAAATCACCAAGTGTACCCTCTGTGCTGACCGTATCGCGGCCGGTATGGAGTGTGCCTGTTCAAAAGCCTGTGCTACCGACGCTATCATTTTCGGTGATCGTGATAAACTGATTGCTGAAGCAGAGAAGCGGATCGCCGCTGATTCGAAGCGTTATGTAAATCATGTCTTTGGCAAAGAGGAAGTAGGCGGTACCTGCGTGCTGCATATTTCAGATGTTCCGGTGAACAAACTGGGACACAAAAAGGATGTGCCATTGACGGCACTGTCCGCTGGCTCTGCGCCGGCGATGAAAGCAATCCCCTGGGTACTGACCGGTCTCGGTATCGGTCTGGGTGCTGTTTCCTGGATTGTGAACCGTCGTGAACAGGTTGCGCAGGATGAAGGAGGTGCAGTATGACAACCGGAAAGAAAACCGGAATAGGAACGGTAGTACTCTGGCTGTTGGCTCTCTTTGGACTCGGCCTGATGGTCTGGCGTTTTGTCGCCGGACTCGGTGCGGTAACCAATCTTTCAGATGGTTATCCCTGGGGACTCTGGATCGGTATCGACATTCTGGCCGGAATTGCGCTGGCTGCCGGTGGCTTCGTGCTGGCGGGAGTCGTGCACCTCTTCGGTGGAGCAAAATACCACGCCCTGACCCGTCCCGCCATCCTGACAGCTTTCCTTGGCTATCTGCTGTTCATCTTCGGATTGATGGTTGACCTGGGTCGCCCCTGGAACCTCTATCAGGCGATCTTCCATTGGAACCATCTCTCTCCGATGTTTGAGGTGGCCTGGTGCGTGATGATGTATACCACCGTATTGTTCCTGGAGTTTCTCCCACCAGTTTTCGAGAAGTTCAAATGGAACGCGCTGCACAAACTGTGGCACGCTCTGGTTCCGTTCTTCATCATCGCTATCCTGACCCTGTTCACATTCGCCATGAGTGATTCGATGACCTGGACGATCATCATCTTTGTGGTGTTACTCTTCTGGGAGGTTATGATGCGTGCAGGAGCGATGCCGCGTGACAAGCAGATGCCAATCCTGCTGATCATGGCCGGTATCATATTCTCAACCATGCATCAATCCTCGCTGGGAAGTATCTTCCTGCTGGCTCCCGACAAATTGCATGTGCTCTGGTTTACACCCATCATCCCGATCCTGTTCTTCCTGTCAGCAGTGATGGTTGCACCGGCGATGATTGTCGTGGAAACGATGTCGACTGCAAAAGCTGATGGGCATGACAATCACTTCAGCCTGCTCAGCACCTTCACCAAAGGGCTGCCCTGGCTGCTGATCATCTATCTGGTAGTTAAGCTGGTAGACCTGGGTGTACGTGGAGCTTTCGGAGACGCTTTCGCTTTCGATGGCACTTCGATCTCCTGGCTGCTCGAGATCATCATCGGTGTGCTTTTACCGCTGTTTATTCTGTTTGGTAAGGGCGCCCGCGAGAAACCGGGAACGCTGCTGTTTGCTTCCTGGCTGGTGGTGATCGGCCTGATCTGGAATAGAGTCAATGTATCGATGGTCGGTGTGAAGGTTGATGAATGGGCGATGTATATCCCCGCCTGGTCTGAGGTTTTCATCACACTGGGTATTTTCTCAATCGGTATTCTGGCTATGCGCTGGGCCGGGAAGTTTTTCCCGATTCACGAACACTAACTGTTACCAACATGGGGGTCGCTACGGCGACTCCCTTTTTCATCGCGTTATGTCACACTAAACATATCGTATTCAACAACCTGGAAGGAGAATTAATGACTGACAGAACTGACGAACAACTGCTGGAACTGATCAAGGACAAATGCTACCAGGAAGGTGATAAATCCAGATTCAACTGCGACGATGCCATTAAAATGGCTGATGAACTCGGGATCGATCCGATGGTAATAGCCGGAATCTGCAACCGTCACGATATCCGTATCGCTGCCTGCCGCCTGGGCTGTTTTAAATAGCATGGCTGCCAGGAAAGGTGAATCCGGGCTGTGCCCCCGTTGTAAACTGTGGATTTCCCGGGACGACACAGAGGGAGCTTTCGGGGATGGGAAATGGCGCCTGCTGATGGCGATCGGTCGCGAGGGGTCTCTCCAGGGAGCTGCACAGGCAATGGAGATCAGCTATCGCAAAGCGTGGGGTGACCTGCGCAAAGCTGAAGCAAGCCTCGGTTGTCAACTGGTTGAGCGGCATCGTGGCGGCAGGTCCGGTGGTGAGATGCAACTCACTGCTCTGGGGGAACGGTGGTTGCGGAACTATGGAAATTTCCGCCGGGGTGTGGAGAAGGCTGTAATAGAGGTTTTCGATGAGTGCTTTGATGAAAATTCCTTCCGCTGAGTTTAAACCGAACGGTGCCGGGAGGTTCCCGCTCTTTCCGCTGATGTTGTTCATCAGTTGTCTTACCGTCGAGGCTGCTGAACCGCTGCAGGGGGAGCTCGTAATCTTTCACGCCGGCAGTCTCGGTGTTCCTTTCCAGTTGATCGCCGCTGCCTTTGAGGAAGTGCATCCTGATGTGACGGTACTGCTTGAAGCTGCCGGCAGTCGCACCTGTGCACGCAAGATAAGTGAACTGGGCAGACCTTGCGATGTTTTCGCATCGGCAGACTACACAGTTATCGACCAGCTGCTGATTCCGGAATTTGCCGGATGGAATATTCCGCTGGCTACCAATGAACTGGTGCTGGCGTATCACGAAAGCTCGCGCAAGAGTGATGAAATCAACGGTGACAACTGGTATCACATGTTGCAGAGAGACGATATCACCTACGGCCGTTCCGATCCTGATGCTGATCCCTGCGGCTATCGCTCGGTGCTGACAATAAAGCTGGCAGAGATGCACTACCGGCAACCTGGTTTAACAGCTACCCTGCTGGCCAAAGACAGGGAAGCGATCCGGCCGCGTGAAACCGATCTGCTGGCGCTGCTGGAGGTGGGACATATCGACTACCTCTTTATCTACCGCTCAGTTGCCTTCCAGCACCACCTGAAGATTCTCCCGCTGCCACCGGAAATCAATCTCGGGCAACCGTTGCTGGCTGACTTCTATCGAACAGCGACACTGGAGATTGCCGGGAAATCTCCCGGAACTACTATCACCAAGCTTGGTGAGCCGATGCTTTACGGTGTAACAATCCCGGCTGACCCGCCACATCCGGAACTGGCACTGGCCTTCATGCAGTTCCTGCTGGCTGAGGATAAGGGTATGCGGATTCTTGCCGAGCAGGGGCAACCGGGAATGGTGCCGTCACCGACAGCAACCTGGGGTAATATCCCGACAGCACTGCAGAAGTTTGCCCTGCCATCCGGGGAGGTCAATTGATTTCCTCTGCACGCAAACCGGACAGGTTACAGCTGCTCTTCACCCTGCTGGGCGGGGTGGTGCTGCTCTTCATTGTGGCACCACTGCTGGCGGTCTTTCTGCGCAGTTCCCCTGCAGTCATTCTGGAGACTGCACAGGAAAGCGCAGTTCAAAGCAGTATCTGGCTGACACTCTGGACTTCGCTGGGGGCAACTCTGCTCTTTGCGATTCCCGCTGTTCCTTTTGCCTGGCTGCTGGCCCGGCACCGTTTTCCTCTGGGCCGCCTGGTGCGGGGTGTGATTGATCTGCCGGTTATCATTCCCCATTCCGCAGCCGGTATTGCCCTGCTGGTAGTTCTTTCACGCGAGGGGTTGCTGGGCGGTATGGCGGAGAAAATCGGCCTGCAGTTGACCGGCGCACCTGCCGGCATCATGGCTGCTATGGCCTTTGTCAGTATTCCGTTTTTAATACATGCGGCTCACGATGGCTTTAAGGCAGTCCCGGAAAGGCTGGAGAAAGTTGCGCTCAGCCTGGGGGCATCACCCTGGCGGGTATTTCTCACTATCACGCTGCCGCTGGCACGCCGTTCAATTCTCTCCGGGATGATATTGATGTGGGCGCGTGGCATGAGTGAGTTCGGTGCTGTGATCATTATCGCCTACCATCCGATGGTTACGCCGGTGATGATGTATGAACGACTCGGTACTTTCGGCCTCAAATACGCCCTGCCGGTTACTGCAGTTTTTCTGCTGGTCAGTTTCGCCCTCTTCGGGCTGATGCGGCTGGTGGCGGGGGACAAAGATGTCACTTAGTATTCAGAACCTGGCTATCACACTGGGCAACTGCTCACTGCATGATGTCAACTGCGATATCCGTAAGGGAGAGTACTTCGTTCTGCTGGGAGAATCTGGTGTAGGCAAGACCGTGCTGCTGGAAACCCTGGCCGGTTTTACCTCTGCACAGATGGGGGCAATCCGGCTGGACGATATGGACATCACCTCCCTGCCGATCCAGCAACGCCCCTTTGGTATCATCTACCAGGACTGTGCGCTCTTCCCGCATCTTAGTGTAAGGCGTAATATCCTCTGGGGATTGCGACAGAGGAAGATCAGCGCACAGGAGCGGGAACGAAGACTTGCTGAAGCAGCGGAACTGACCGGTGTGGAGGAGCTGTTGGAGCGATCACCGCTTACCCTTTCCGGTGGTGAAACACAGAGGGTAGCGCTGGCCCGGGTCCTGGTCCGTCGTCCGGACTTCCTGCTGCTTGATGAGCCGCTTTCGTCGCTGGACCCCGCCGCCCGTACCAGATTGCGCGCACTGCTGCGGCGTCTGCACCGGCGTGGCACAACTATTCTGCATGTAACACATTCCTGGGAGGATGCGGTTTCGCTGGCCGAACGGATTGCAATTATGGAAAAAGGTACGATTGTACAGACAGGTACACCGGAAGAGGTGTTCACCCATCCCCGCTCAGAGTTTGTCGCCCGCTTTACCGGGCTGCGGAATATTTACCAGGGAGAGCTGCAGGCTACCAACAATGACACTGCCCTTTTCAGGACCGGTCCGGTCGAGTTTACCCTGCTGGCTGACGGTAACAGCGGTGAGGGTCACTTTCTGCTGGGGAGTGACGAGGTGTTGCTTTCCATTGAGCAACCCGCTACCAGCGCGCGCAACTGTTTCAGCGGACAGATCACCGATCTGGAACCGGTACAATCAGGGGTGGAGGTTGAGGTCAATATCGGCGTACCGGTTTTTGCCAGAGTGACACGCGCTTCAATGGATAAACTGAAACTAACAACCGGTGGCAGCGTCTGGATCAGCTTTAAAGCTGGCGCCGGTAGATTTCTGGGAGACTGACTTGGAGCATATGATGGGAAAACCGATAGAAACTACCCGATATACTGACTCGCCTGTTACCGACAGGCTCAGGAGTGATGTGATACATTTACCCAACATGCTGTTGATCGGAGCAGCTAACCGCGATGCCGGAAAAACCACCTTCGCCTGTGGGGTGATTTCCAGACTCTCCTCAGCCAGAAAAGTATACGGTGTCAAGGTCACCGCTATTCGCGAGAGCAACGGCAAGTGCCCCCGGGGTGGTGAGGGCTGCGGTGTCTGCAGCTCACTGACCGGCCACTATTGTATCACAGAGGAGATGCATAATAATACGGCAAAGGATACCTCCCGCCTGCTGGCTGCCGGCTGTAGTCAGGTGTTCTGGCTGCAGGTACTGCATGAACATATGGCGGAGGGATTACTGGCGCTGATGGCCATGCTGCCTGCAGGTCAGCCCGTAGTCTGCGAGTCCAACAGTCTGAGTCGCGTGGTCAGGCCTGGAGCTTTTCTGATGCTGAAACGTGCTGACGGTTTGCCAACGAAGGAGACTGCCAGAGAAGCGCTGTCACGGGTTGACCACACTGTCAGTTTTGACGGGAGACGTTTCCAGCCTGACTGGAGGCGGATATCATATACGGAAAGCAGCTGGGGGTTTTCCACTGTCTGCAATGAAACAGATATGCACGTGATCAATTATACAGGACAGATATGATTCCATTTTCAGACGCCTTTCAACAGGTAATGGCGATAGAGCGACGCACTGAAGCTGAGCTGGTAAAATTCGAGGACAGTACCGGGCGCATTCTCTATGAAGTTGTACTGGCAGACAGGGACCTTCCCCCTTTCAACCGCTCTGCCATGGACGGATTTGCCTGTCGCCGGGATGACCTGGAGCAGGAGCTGAAGGTGACTGCAACGGTTGCTGCCGGTGAAATGCCCACCCACTCCATCAGTGCCGGTGAGTGCACTCGTATTATGACCGGGGCTCCCGTCCCTGCTGGAGCCGATGTGGTGGTACCGTTTGAAAACAGCGAGACGGTTCAAACAGACGTGATACGTTGTATCGACATCCCTGCCCGGAGCAATATTGCCAGCATGGGGGAGGACCTACACAGGGGAGACATCCTGTTACCTGCAGGCACCCGGCTGGATCGACGTCACACCGGAATACTGGCCTCCTGTGGCCAGGTGGAGCTCAAGGTTGCCAGGCGCCCGCTGGTGGGAGTTATCGCAACCGGTGACGAACTGGTGAAGCCATCAGAGCTGCCTGGGCCGGCACAGATCCGCAACAGTAACAGCAGTCAACTCGTTGCTCTTCTGGAAGCGATTAATGTAATCCCTCACAGTTATGGAGTCGTAACAGACAGCCGGGAAGCGCTGACAGCCACTCTGCAGAAAGCACGGGAAGAGTGTGATCTGGTTCTGTTTACAGGTGGTGTTTCCATGGGTGACTTCGACCATGTGCCACAGGTGTTCCGTGATTGTGGATTGAAGCTGCTTTTCGAAGAGATACGAATCAAGCCGGGCAAACCGACTACGCTTGGTGTCGCAGATGATATTATCTGTTTCGGACTGCCGGGTAATCCGGTAGCGGTGTTCATGGTCTTTGAGAAACTTGTCAGACCATTCCTCTTCCAGATGATGGGTCACGATTACCATGAACAGATATTCCCGCTTCCTCTGGCAGCGGAGTTCAAGCGTCGCAACACACGACGCGAAGCCTGGCTGCCGGTATCAATCAGTTCATCCGGTGAAGTGGAAACCATTCCCTATCATGGATCGGGGCATTATCACGCCCTGGCAACAGCTGATGGCTACATTGTTATCCCGGCAGAAGTGGGTCAGATTCCAGAGGGAGAGAGGGTAAATGTACGACTCCTATGATCGCCAGCTTAACTATCTCAGGATTTCGGTGACCGACCGCTGTAATCTGAATTGTCACTACTGCCGTCCGGAAGGCCATGTTGACCTGTTGCCGGCACGGGAGATTCTCTCGCTGGAGGAAATAGCAGAGGTAGCCCGGGTTGCTGCTGCAATGGGTGTCGATAAAATCCGGCTGACCGGTGGAGAGCCGTTGTTACGGCGTAACCTGTTGCAACTGGTAATGCTGCTTGCTGATATTCCCGGGATAGCAGATCTCAGCATGACCACCAATGGTACCCTGCTCCCACAATACGCTGACGATCTTAAATCCGCAGGTTTGAATCGTGTCAACATCAGTCTCGACACGGTGGATCCTGCTGAATACAAACGTCTGACCCGGGGCGGAGACCTGGGGCAGGCGATCGCCGGTATTCGGGTGGCTCGCGATATCGGATTGACGCCGGTGAAGCTCAATTGTGTTATCGAGCAATCCTCATCTGAGCCGGCAGCTCTGCAGGTGGCACAATTCGCCGTAGAGGAAGGTATAGAGATTCGTTTTATCCGGCGCATGCATATCGAACGGGGTGAGTTCTGGATTGTGGAAGGGGGCTCCGGTGGTGATTGTGAGAGCTGTAACCGGTTACGCCTGACCAGCAATGGTATCGTTCATCCCTGTCTCTTCAATGATATCGGATTCAGTGTCCGGGAACTTGGTGCAGAGGAAGCGTTGACCCGGGCGGCAACAGCCAAACCGGCTTCCGGCAAAGAGGGGGCAGTTCATCTATTCTCGCGTATTGGCGGATAAGTAGAAAACCAGAATATTTACCACGAAGGGCAGGAAGAGCACGAAGAGGAATCATGGATACAGGCAATAACAATTGCATACCAGCGCTTTTCCATCAACATGGGCATGTGTTTGTTTCAAGTCGGAAGGTCGAATTCCTGCTTGAAGGTGAGATAATCCAAAACTCGGTTTGCCATGTGTGTACTCGGATATTCAGATCAAACTTTCGATCTCTATTCTTGGACAATTGTTTGCTTTCCTTCGTGTCCTTCGAGAAGCAAAGCGCTTCATGGTGCAACTTTACCAGGAGGATCTATTGACAAAACTGACGCATCTCGATAGTGAAGGCCGTCCGACGATGGTGGATGTGACCGCCAAGGAGATCGTTCATCGCGTGGCCAGGGCCACAGGGAGTATACGCCTGCAACCACAGACGATCGCTCTGATTGAAAGCGGTGGGGTAAAAAAGGGGAATGTACTGACCACGGCTGAGCTCGCAGGTATTCAGGCGGCCAAGCGCACTGGTGACCTGATCCCGCTCTGCCACCCTCTGCCGCTCTCCCATGTTGAAGTAAGGGCTGAGCTGACAACGGATGGCGTAATGGTAAACAGCAGTGTAACCTGTGTTGCACGTACCGGTGTCGAGATGGAAGCGCTGACCGCAGTACAGCTGGCTCTCCTGACAGTATATGATATGTGCAAGGCGGTGGACAAGACAATGGTGATGGAAGGTGTACAGCTGGTGGAAAAGAAAAAGACTCCACTCGAGAAATAGAACTACAAGAGGATCCCTATGCCTGGCGAAATAGCATCAGTAAACATTTCTCTTGAAAAGGGAACAGTCAAAGAACCGGTAGAAAGTATCATGATTGACAGTCTCGGCGTCAGGGAGGACGCACATGCGGGTGACTGGCACCGCCAGGTCAGCCTGCTTTCCGAAGAGAGCATTGCCCTCTTCAGTCGCCAGATGGAACGGGAATGTCAGGCGGGTGAGTTTGCAGAAAACATCACTACCCGGGGTGTGGATCTGCTGCAGGTTGCACCGCTGGACAGGTTTCGCATCGGTACTGTTGAACTGGAAGTAACACAGATCGGTAAGCATTGTCATGGAGATAACTGTGCGATTTTTCAGGCAGTGGGTAAATGTGTTATGCCCAAGGAGGGGATTTTCTGCCGTGTTTTAAAAGAAGGCGAGGCTAAACCGGGTGATTCCATCGAATTCAAACCCCGTCTGTTGAGAATAGATGTATTGACTTTGAGTGACCGTGCCAGCAGTGGCAGTTACAGTGACCGCAGCGGCCCCAGATTGCAGGAACATCTCGAGCAACAGTTCGCTGGCAGCCGCTGGCACCTTGAAGTAGCGAGGGAAATCCTGCCGGATGATGCAGACAGGCTGAGGGAGAAACTGATTTCAGCACGTAAAGAGGGTGTTGACTTTCTCTTTACCTGTGGTGGAACCGGCATCGGGCAGCGGGATATCACTCCCGATGTAGTGGTGGAGCTCAGTGACAGGCTGGTCCCCGGTATTATGGACGCCATCCGGATGAAGTATGGTGGGAAAAATATCCACGCCCTGATCAGCCGCAGTGTCGCCGCGCTGCTGGGAGACACTATCGTTTTTACACTGCCGGGAAGTGTCAAGGCGGTAGATGAATACATGGGAGAGCTGCTGCCACTTCTCGAACATCTGCTGCTGATGCGGCATGGAATCGACGCGCATTAACCGACATCTGGGTCGGACCATAGTATGTGGATGTAATTTCAGAAGATAGGTCTGTATATCACAGATAAATCGTCCTTACAGCGATTTTTTGATACCCCAAAGCGCCCTCTAAAAGTCTTCATACATCACTTACATCGCATTCTTATATGGAAAAAACATGCTCTAAGGGGCTTTTTTGCTGCTATTCTGAATGTAACGGCATAATATCCAATCAGTTACTGTGGTTCGACCCCGGAAATCCTACCAGTAGCCTCTCCTCCTTAAATCGACCTTCTTCATTTTCAGGCCTGAAAAGGACGCAACGTAGGGTGTTATTTATCGGCAATTACGATGTTATCCCCTAATTAACAGCAACATAACTTGGTCCGACCCCAAACGTGTTGTTTTCGTTGCTATTCCACATATTCTACAAATAAAAACCCCCGGCACCATGGCGGTAACCGGGGGGTGATCATTTCGTTTCGTTTCTGGTTGCAGACGGGCGTCTGCAGCCAATTTAATATTTTAGCTAACCCCATTGGTCGCTAATATAGTCCCATACAATCGCATGGAACAGGCTAGATGCTGGTTGTAATATTCGGCACATTTTTTATGTACAAACTTCGCAGCCTGTACGAATCGCCTGATCAGATCAGGCGGCCAGCACCCTTTAAAATATAGAATATAGAAGAACAGGAAGTAACCCTGACTTTATGCCAGGGTCACCATAAATCTACTATTTAACCAGCACCATCTTACGGGTGTCGGTGAAGTTTCCAGCCTGGATCATATAGAAATAGATACCACTGGAAAGGTTGCTGCCGTCGAAAGTCACAGAATGTGAACCGGCAGGCAGATTACCGTCAACCAGAGTGGCGACCTGATGACCGGTCATGTTGAACACGGAAAGTGTAACATTGCCTGATTCAGCCAGATCGAAATCAATCGTGGTGTTCGGGTTGAAGGGGTTGGGATAGTTGTTGCTCAGGTTATAAGCAACTGGCTCAACCTCTGTACAAGAAATCTGTACGATATCATTAAGGCTGCGCGGCTGCACCTTGAAGTTGCTATAGCTGTACCACATAATACCAGTGATATCATAGCAATCATCCATACCTGGTTCATAGGTGTCAGGGTATAGCAACCCATCATCAACACGACCAAAACCAGAACCATCACTGATTTCCCACTCGCCATAGCCGAGATCTTCATTGGTGCACACCACACCCGGGAAACTGCAGAGAACACCTTCATAGGCTTCGGTGTAACCTTCAGCGATGGACAGTACCAACGGGTTGTAGTAACAGTCCTCGCCAACAGGTATGACATTGGTAGGAACATCGGTAATTAACAGTTCGGTCCAACCATAATACTCGTACAGTTCACCAAACACTATCACTTCCATACCAACAGAAATGCCAATGTTGTCGCCGTATACCTGAATACCGCTCCAGGCCGCTTCTGCATCCTGCACCATGAAACCATCCGCACCACTGGAACTGGTAAGCGCGGTCACACAACCCTGAATTTCATAGGTCTCACCAACTACTCCCTCTTGCTGCACCCAGGAAATCGGTACAGCCATCATCAGGGCGGTGACAGTCAACAGGGTTAAAGATGAAGCTAACAATTTTTTCATTTGAGAGGTCCTTTCGGTTTTTTACAGCGTAACACTCAGTATGGTTTTCTACATATGGTGAAACGCGTTTTAGGTTTTTGTAAACTTACTATATCAATTAAACTGGCACATTCTTCTCACCAGGGGTCAACCTGTATCGGTAACGAGATAGTTATTCCCGTCAAACAATGAATCACAGACAATGTGATACAAAGTTACATTTTCTTATTGAGATAATTATCAGACAAAATTGCTGTTAATTGTTGGCTTGCAGATGAAGCCGCTTGCAGAAGGTCGGTAGGTGACCTCCCCCTGTTATCAATATGGTTTTACATGAAGTTAATATTAGCGCACGGAAACAAAATAGTCTTTGGCTGTGAAAAAGTCAAGGCACAAGGAACTTGAAAAATAAATTTCCTTCACTGCCCCTTTATTACCACTGTAACTTTTCCCTGAAACCTCGACACATACTCCTGACAACCCATGTCAGACACCACCTCTAAGTTATTAAAAATACAATATATCAAAATCGGCATATCCTTTGCCATATGGTTTCCAATGGCTGATCACCCATAGATGGATCGGTCTAAGGTTCCGGTTGTCTAAACCTGGGCGGGAGTAGCAACCGGCGGGCACAATGGCCGTTGCAACGAGGCTGACGGTCGCAGCCTGATATCAACCCTGTGGTCATATAGATAGGAATGCCAGATGACAATTCATATCTGGGGGCACCCCCCGTAGCATTAATCGATGTATAATACTCACAAAGAATAACAGTCCCGCTATGTCGGGGCTTTCTCATAACATAAAGTCAAAAAGAGGTAATGATGCGTATTTACAAATTTCTGGTCGTTCTATGCTGCCTGCCGCTGCTTATCAGCTCTATCTACGGAGAAGTGCTCATCAACGAATTGCTGTTTGATCCGGAAGGTACCGATACTGAGCTGGAATGGGTGGAGTTGCTGAACGATGGAGAGGACAGCGTCAACCTGCGTGATTATCTGCTGGATGTAGATGGCCCGAACTTCATGTTGCCTGATTACATTCTGCTACCTGGCGAAATACTGGTTGTTCATACCAATTTCTCAGGTACACCCTATGTAGAGGATGGGCATATGTATCTCTACAACACCGATCATAATATGGGCAACAGTCATGGATTCGTCGGTCTCTGGCGGCCCAACGATTTTGGTCAGGTTGCTGACTTCTTTGTTTCATATGTAGAATACGGTGCACCTGATCAGACCTGGGAAAGCCAGGCTGTTACTGCAGGGATCTGGTACGAAGATGAATATGTACCGGATGTAGCTGCCGGGCACTCAATCCACTGGGATGGCCAGGGAACAGGTGCCGCGTTCTGGTATGATGACGCGGAACCGGTACCCGGTGGAACGGAGACGGTTACCGAGATCTTGATGGGATCTTCTGACACAATTCTCGAGAGGGGAAATATCCGGCTTCTGCCCAATTACCCCAACCCCTTCAACAACAGCACCCGCATCCGTTTTGAGCTTTTACAGGCGTCCCGGGTGAACCTTACCATTCATAATACTCTGGGGCAGGCAGTTCGCTCCCTGTTAAATGGATCACGGTTCAATCCGGGGCAGCACTCTGTGGATCTGGAGCTTACCGGATTGCCTGGAGGAACCTACTTCTGTCGTGTCACAGCTTCCGGGGATTCTCAGGTGCAACCGATCTGTTACCTTAAGTAGCCAATCCGGTTATCTCAAAGAGGAAAAAATCAGTGAGGCAGCAGGAGTTGTTCTCATGCGAAAATTGCTCTGTTCAGCGAACCTGATTCTACGTCGGGCAAAACTCTTGAAATGGAATGAAGAAATGTGTTTCATGGTAGAAGCTGGCTGTAAGCCAGTTGCTGTAGAAACTGAGCACCGTTGCCACTTCAGGCATCTGGAAACAACAGGGTTCAATGCACAAAATCCTTCTCCTGCTGCTATTCTTGCTCTGTCGGCATTATGCTGAAGCCGGCATTACAAATGAATCTCATACAATAAACACCGGTAGCAACCAGTCCTTTATCACTGAAACTGACACTATCCGTTTTGTCCCGGAACTGGTCCCCGGTGTACAGGAGATCTATCACATTCCCTGGTCGGATATCAAACACCCACGGATCGGACTGGCCCTGTCCGGTGGTGGTGCCCGTGGACTGGCACATATCGGTGTGCTCCGTGCGCTGGAGGAAGCAGGTATCGAAGTCGATATCATCGCAGGAACATCCATGGGCGCTCTGGTGGGTGGCATGTATGCCAGCGGCTACTCCCCCGATGAGATGGAGAAACGTCTCACAAGCCTCAACTGGCAGGAGTATTACTTCGATTCTGCTGAACGCAGCAGCATGTTTCCCGGTGTTCAGGAAAATGTCTCCGGTCATCTCTTTCAGCTCAGGTTTCACAACTTCGTTCCCTATGTGCCGGTAGCGGTATCCAGTGGTCAACGCTTTCTGGTTACACTGCTCGACCTGACCAAGCGTGGTATCTACCAGAATTATAAATCGTGGGATCAACTGAGAGTAGCCTTCCGTTGCGTCACCACTGATCTGGTTACAGGCCAGAGGGTGGTTTTTTCCCGTGGAGATATCAGCGAAGCTATACGTGCAAGCATGTCCATCCCGCTTCTGCTGGCACCGGTTGTCTGGGACTCGCTGCTGCTGGTGGACGGAGGGCTGGTTGAGAATATTCCCGTTGAGACCGCCCGCGATGCAGGGGCGGATTTTATCATCGCTGTAGATGTAACAGCCGGTATGCGTACAGCTGCAGACCTGCAGCACCCCTGGGAAGTAGTCGATCAGATTTCTAATTTTACGATCACCCCCCGTAACCGCGAGCTGCTGGATAAGGCTGACCTGGTTATCACACCAGCTACTTCAAACTGGGGCTCCGGCGACTATGTCCGAATGGATGAAATTGTGGATCACGGCCATCAGGCAACTGTGGCAATCCTGGATCAACTGCAGGCTTCGTTACGACAGTTGACCTCCTCGCCCGATACCCTGTTCCGACTGGATACACTCTTTTACTCCGGGGTATCTGCAACCACACCACCACTCACTCCACAGCGCATGAGCGAAATCAGCTACCAGCAGATACTGCTGCTGCTGAAACAGGTTCATCAGACCGGTTACTATTCGTCCGAAGAAGCGCTTATCTACAGCAATCTGCGGGGGCTGCGCTGTCTTGAATTCAAGCTGAAGGAGAACCATACGATTACAGGATTGCAGGTGTATGGTTTACCCTCCCTTGATTCCCTCAAAGTAGTCAGCACTTTTCAACCTTTTCTGGACAAGCCGGCTAATTTCGTTCAGGGAATAGAACTACTTAATGGGTTTATCGCTGACCTGAGAGCACAGGGTTACAGCCTGGCTTCTATCGACAGCCTGAACTTTGACAGCGGTATTGTCTCGCTCTGGATTGACCGGGGACGAATAGCTCAGATAACAATCTCCGGTAACGCACATACCAGCGACTACTCCATCATGCGTGACTTCAAGATAAAGGAGGGGGATTTTTTCAATCTCTACCGGGCTCAGAGTTCCATTTCTAACATCTATGCCAGCGACCTCTTTGCCAGCGCATCCTATCGTATCCATCAGCAGGAGAGTGGCAAATCGCTGGAGCTGATGGTCAACGAGCGTTCCTTTCCGCTGTTGCAGGTGGGGTTAGGCTACGACAATCGCCACTTCGAGCGAATCTTCCTGCGACTGCGACATGAAAACAGCGCGAATCTCGGCATCCGTACTGTCCTCTACTGGCGCTATTCTGCTGACCGGGAAGAGCAGAAACTGCGTCTGGAGCAGGATCGGCTCTTTCACACCACACTCACCTGGCGGATTGACGCAGAAAATAACTATCAGAGATGCAGTATCTGGGAAGGAAACAACCGGGCGGGTCGAGCCTCCTATCGTGCTCACGATTTCAGCGTCATGCTCGGGCAGCAGATAAGACGGCTTGGAACTATCTCCGCCGGTGTGCGTCTGACCAGAGGGGAATATCGCCTCGACAACCAGGTGACCAGCTACGATCTGCGGCAACTTGTGCTCTCGTCACTTGTTGATACGCGCAATCGTGTTCCCTGGCCGGAAAACGGTGAATATCATCTGGTTAAGTTTGAAACATCTTCTTCACCTCTGAACCCATCCGATTCGTTTAACAGATGGCAGATGCTTTTTAAATCCTGGCGCCGTATAAACCACAGACATGTTTTGCACAGCACCCTTTTTCTGGCTCAGGCAGATGATACTACTCCGGCACCCTATCTGTGGCACCAGGGTTACGAAACCGGGCTTACCGCCCTGCATTCGCGGCAATTTCGCAGCCGCCTGGCAACCAGGCTGGGTATGCAGTACTACTGGATCATGATTGACAATGAGCCTTACAGATTGCTGTTGATGGCTGAAGGGCATGCAATCGGCAACTGGGCCTCCAGCGCGGACAGTATTGAACTTCCAGGTGATCTTATGCCGCACTATTCAGCAGGGGTAATCCTGGACAGTATCCTGGGGCCTCTGGAATTGATCTATGCGTATGCCCCCGCACACGACGACCTGGAGCAGAACCAGCGGCTGACACTGAATTTCGGATTCCATTTCTGATCATTACTCCCCGGAAACTTCATCCTCAACTTCTTAACTGTTCGTTACGGCTTTATCTTTGTCGTTGATGATTTAGTGTTTCCCGTTTAAAATTACTGGACTACAACAGCATTTCGGGAAATAGTTGTAGGTGGAACCTGTACTACTTCAGGTAATAACTATTCATTCTGAGCATCACCATGTATAGTATTTTCATTATCATGCCCTGACAGGGGACGTTTCGACTATTAGATAATTATCAGGGAGTACCTTCTGGACAGACAACTGATCATAGGCAAGCTTAATATTGAGAATGCTCTGTTGCTGGCGCCTATGGAGGGTTATACCGATATTTCCTTCCGTGGTGTCTGCAGGTTACTGGGTGCGGATCTGGTATATACCGAATTTGTCAGCTCCGAGGGTCTGCGCCGGGAAGTTGGCCGTTCGTCCCGCAAGATTTTATTCAGCGATAGTGAGCGCCCGGTCGGTATTCAGATTTTTGGCAACGATCCTCGGGCGATGGGGGAGGCAGCTCGCATCAGCACTAAGTTGCAGCCGGAGTTGATCGATCTGAATTTTGGCTGCCCGGTGCGTAAAGTCGCCGGTAAGGGTTCTGGAGCAGCTCTGATGAAAACTCCCGACCTGCTGCTGGCAATCGCTGAAGAAGTTATTCGCAGCACTGATCTACCGGTGACTGCCAAGCTGCGGCTCGGTTGGAACGAGGACTCCATAAACATCCTGGAAATCGCACCGGAACTGGAAAAACTGGGGCTGGCAGCCATCACGCTACATGCACGCACGCGCGCGCAGAAGTACACCGGGCAGGCACGCTGGGAGTGGATCAGGCGACTGAAGGAAACCGTACACATTCCGGTTATCGGCAACGGGGATGTGGTTACTCCTGCTGATGCGAAACGAATGTTTGAGGAAACAGGGTGTGATGCGGTTATGATTGGACGTGGCGCTACCAGCTACCCCTGGATATTTCGTGATACAAAAGCATTTTTCAGAGATGGTTATTCTCCTGCTCCACCAGACCTCAGGGAGAGACTGCTGATGTTGCTGCATCATTTTCACCTGGCTCTCGATTTCAAGGGTACGGAACGGGGTGTGCGGGAAATGAGGAAGCTCTATTCCAGCTATCTGCGTGATTACCCGCACGCTAAACAGGCGCGTTATCAGCTGGTGAGGATGACCGATCCGCAAATCATCGAGGATTACCTGCAGCGAATTCTGAAGGAGGGCCTTCAACCAGATGACTGACAACAGCAGTAGAGCACAAAGGCGTGTCTGTATTACCTGTGGTGATCCGGCTGGTGTCGGACCGGAACTGGTTGCGACAGTTCTCCCGTATATTCTCAAGCGGGGCTGGCAGCCACTGGTAATCATGCCACCATCACTGTTGGAGCAGGCGCTGGAACTTACCGGAAAGGATACTCCGTTTGTGTTCGCTGAACCGGAAGAGCGGGTTGCGGCTGATCAGGCACAGGTGTGGTTCCCTCAGGATACACCACTGCATTTTAACCCTGGTGAAATTTCCCTTGAAGCAGGACAGGTTGCCAACCTCTCCCTGGAAACAGCAGTTGATCTGGTTCGTACTGATCCAGGGATGCCACTTGTGACTGCCCCGGTGAACAAGCAGTCACTGCACCTGGCGGGATTCCCGTTTCCGGGACAGACTGAATTTCTGGGAACCCGGGATGGGGGGCGCCCGATCTGGATGATAATGTATCACAAACATATCAGCGTTGTACTGGCTACAATTCATCTGCCTCTGATGGAGGTGAGCCGCAACCTCAAGCCGGACCTCCTTCTGAACAGTATCACTGCTCTTCACTCTTTTCTGGGACGGCTGGGACGGAAAGACGAACTCACGGTGCTGGCACTGAATCCGCATGCCTCAGAGGGAGGCCTCTTCGGCCGGGAGGAAGAGGAGATTATCAGTCCCGCGATTGAGCAGGCCCGGGTTGCCGGTATCCCGGTTCAGGGCCCGGTTTCTGCTGATACTGCTTTTAACCAGGGCAGTTGTTTTGTTGCCATGTATCACGATCAGGCTATGATACCCTTTAAATTGACCGCAGGCTGGGAAGGGGTAAATGTCACCTGGGGGCTTTCCTTCATCCGCACTTCACCTGATCACGGCACAGCTTTTCCATTAGCCTGGCGTCGGAAGGTTGATCCGGCAAGCATGCTGGCCGCAGTTGATCTGGCTTTAAGGTTATCATCATGATTTACGGTTCCCTGGCCACAATCTATGACGAACTTATGTCTCACGTACCGTACGCAAAATGGGCAATGTATATCAATCAGCTGCTCATGCATTACGGTGGGTCACAGGAGCGCACTCTGGATGCAGCCTGTGGTACCGGTGCTTTTCTTGCTCATTTCGCAACTGACTGCAGTGAAATATATGGTTTCGACAGCAGCAGCGAGATGATTTCCCTTGCCAGGCAGCGTTTTCGTACCAGCGACGTCCCCACGACCTTTGCGGAGGCTGATCTCTGCAGCTGGAATGGCCGGGGTGATTTCAATCTGGCTCTCTGCCTCTACGACAGCATCAACTACATGTTGACCAGGGCTGATCTCATCCGGGCTCTGAGCAACCTGCGTGACTCATTGACCGAAGATGGTTTGCTGATTTTCGATATCTCGACGTTCTACAATGCTCAACACAATTTCCATGGTTTTGAAGAGACCGATGTTATCGAGAATATCCGTTACACACGACACGCCACACTCAACAGGACAACCCGCATTCTTCATAATGACTTCTCACTGCGTCAGGCAAGCGGAAAGGAAATTGCAAGTGAACAGCATCGGCAGCGGTTGTATACTATAAAAGAGATCGTATCGGCAATCACTTCTGCGGGACTTCTCTGCATGGGAATTCTTGATGGTTTCACCTTTAACGAGGGTAACGAGTATTCAGAGCGGATTCACTTTGTCTCACGGAAAGGAAGCTGATGGCTACTCCGCTTTTTGAAATGCAGCAATTGACCCTGCGCTACCCTAACGGGTTTACTCTCGACCCTGTCGATATGAAACTGGAGCGGGGAATCCTCTGTCTGATCAGTGGCAGCTCCGGTGCCGGAAAGACCACCCTGTTAAAACTGATGACGGCCGAACTCAACCCGGAAGGCGGCAGACGCTTTTTCCTGGGTCAGGACATTACCAGGCTTGATGGCAAAAGGCTATCCTGGTACCGTCGGCAGATTGGTGTCGTCCGTCAGGAACTGTCACTGCTACAGGATCGCAGTGTGCTGGAGAACCTGCTTTTTCGCTACTCGGTTCTCGGTATTCATTTAAGCCAGCACCGGGAAAAACCACATCGTCTCCTGGGCCGGTGCCACCTGCAGCACCGTACGCACGCGCTGCCGGGTGAACTGTCCGCAGGTGAACGCAGACGGGCGGAGCTTGCCTGTGCCATGGTTGGCAATCCCCATCTGATTTTCGCCGATGAACCGCTTGCCAATCTCGACATGGCCAACAAGCGTAATATTGTTGATCTGCTGCTGGAGCTGCTTGACATGGGTACTTCCGTTATCATGGCAACGCATGACAGCTGGGCGCTGGAACTGCCGGCGACTCACAAGCTGTTACTGCATCGGGGAGGAGTACAGTGATCTTTCTGTTGCGGGAAACATGGCGGGTGCTGTCACATATCCGGGGCAAGCTGCTACTGGTGGTTATCCTGCTGACGCTGTCCGGCGTTCTCTCCGGCCTGTTGCATATTCTCTACTACAACAGCTCTGTGATACATCACTCATTTCAGCGACACCTGCAGGGTGAACTGTTTCTGACAGACAATTGCACTGAAAGGGAACTGATTGATATCAGGCAGCGGCTGGAAAGTGATACATTGCTGGAGATAGACTATTTCCGTTCTACCGACGAAGCACGTGAGCTTTTTTCGGCAGAGTTTGGTGACGAGATATTTGAGGTGCTTGAGGAAAACCCGCTACCCGCCTCTTTTCTCTTCCACTTCCTGGTCAGCATGCAGGAGAAACAGCTTCTGCAGCAAATGACCGATGATTATGAATCGTTATCCGGGGTGCTGTCACTGCGTGTCCCTTCCCGCACGCTGATTCTACTGCATCAGCGTATCACAACTATCCTGCAACTTACCGCAGTTGTTCTGCTGGTTCTACTTGCCGGGGCAGTACTGCTGGTCATGTACAGTACACGACAGGCTGTATCACACTACTGGCCGGAGATCGATACCATGCAGTTAATGGGTGCCGGGCGCTGGCAGATTCGTCGCCCATTTCTTTCAGGTACTCTGCTCTACTCCCTGCTGGCGTTTGCGTGTGGTCATCTGATAATAATACTGCTGGTCGAGATTGCGGGTGGTTTTGGATACCATTTGCACAGGAGCGGTGCAATCTGGGTGGAGCTGGTGCTACTGCTGCTGATCGGATTTGGTGGTACACTGCCGGCGCTGAATAAGGGTCTTAAGAGTAAGTAAGGACAAGATTTCACCACGAAGGCCACTAAACCACACGAAGAAAGCAATTGAAAAACCAGATAGCCCGTTGCAGATGAGTAGATTCTGTTTCAGGAATTCCACTGACAGATATTCCCGTCGATTCTTCTCCGCGGTTCTGCCACATTTCTTTCTTTTCGTGATCTTCGTGAAGTGTTCATCGACTCTAAGGATTTGAACCTGTGGAGTGTTATTCGTTCGCTACACTTAGCGTTGCGCAGCGCTTCGTGGTGTGCATTCCTCTTACATTTCCACAACCCGGGTCGCCACCCGCTCCACAAATTCCCGGTCATGCTCGATGAAAAGCAGGGTCGGTTCGAACTCCAGAACTACCTCCTCGATCTGCTCGCGGGACATAACATCGATGTAGTTCAACGGTTCATCCCAGAGCAGCAGATGCGCCGGGGATATAAAAGAACGGCAGAGGTCTACTTTCTTCAGTTCGCCCTGGCTGAAAGTCTCCAGCGGGCGGTCGCAGAGGACCCCTTCAGCCCCCAGAACAGCCAGGATCTGCCGGAACCGGGTTTCCTCTATGCCTGCGGCTTTCAGATGTTGACGCAACAGACCAACCTGCCAGAGTGGTTGTTGAAAGGCGCGCAGCAACCCGAGATAGGCGGGAAACCTGATGCTGCCCTCCCGGGTAGTGACCGTTCCACTTATCGCGTTAAAAAGAGTGGTTTTCCCGGAACCGTTACGACCCAGCAGGGCGACTCTCTCCCCCCGGTGAACTTCCATTGAAAAATCACTTATCACAGCTCTTCCATCAAAGGATATTGAGAGTTTGTCTACTGTGAGCAGTAGCTCCGGTGATCTACCGGGAGAACTAAATCTCAAATCTCGCTTCTTCTCCACATTCTGTAACAGCGTTTGCTTCTCCTTAATGCCTGCATCAATACGATTTTCAATCACCAGCGCCCTCTTCATTACTTTAGCAGCGCAGTGACCAATAAACCCCTTATCCCCGGCACCGGTTTTTTCTTTCTCCTTTCGTCCGGACCAGACCCTTCGTTTACCTGCTGCAATTTTGAGTTTCCTGATTTCCCGTTTCAGCTTTTCGTCACGCTGCTGCTCCGTTGCCAGCCTGCGGTCTGCCTCCTGTTTCCAGGTTGCATAGTTCCCCTGCAACAGCTCCACATCATTCAGGTTGATCGCCAGCACATGGTCGGTACACCTGTTCAGCAGCTGCCGGTCGTGTGATACTAAAATGAAGCCCGGTTTATCTGCCAGGTACTCGCCCAACTGTTCCCTGCCCCACATGTCCAGATGATCAGTCGGTTCATCCAGTAAAAGGAAGCGCCCTTCCTGTAGAAACAGGGCAGCAATAAGTGCACGGGTCTGCTCACCTCCACTCAACTGAGCGAAAGGTTGTTTCAGTAGCTTCTCCGGCAGGCCGATGGCGGCGATCTCCCTGTGGATCAGAGCATCGATCTCATAACCCCGCTGCAGCTCATAATCGTCAGCAAGTGTGGCATATTGTGACAGATTCTCCTGATCCGGTTTTTCCAGCAACGTCTGCATCTGTTGCTCCCATTGACGAAATGGTGCAATACTTTCCTTGACTACGGTGAAAGTTGTCGCCAATGGATCATGCGGCTGAAAGGGGAAGAACGCGGTTGTCAGTGGCATCTCAAGATGGCCCTGCGTTGGCTCAAGCAAACCCCTCAACAGATTGAGCAATGTAGTTTTGCCCCTGCCATTGCGACCAGTGAGAGCGGTTTTCCAACCGGTGTCTATCTGTAGAGAGAGCTCTTTAAACACGCTGACAAAAGGATCGCTATGATGAAAGGAGAGATTCTTGAGTGTGATGGTAGACATATGTGACTCTGAGATTGGTGAACAGTCAGCTACTCCGGTATTGCACCGGGAACAGCATTCTACAGCAGCAAACGACTCTCTGCGGAGCTGTTGCTGCTGTTAATGCCTTCGATAACTGTTTACAGAATCATTCCATCACCTTGAGTTGTAATACAGATTTCTGTGAGACAAATCTTATCCTGAGGTTACAATTATAATGTATCCCGGGACCAGTAGCCAGGATATTTATCCGGCAGATATGCCTATTCCAGCAACGCCGTCACCCGGTAGAAACGGATCGGGACCTGCTGTGGAGCCGTCCAGGTCACTCCATCATAAGTACCACTCTGATCCTCCTCAAAACCGGCATAAGGATTGACCGAAGAGTAAACCCTGTAACCGGTTGCGCCGTCGTACGGTGTCCAGCTCAGCACGACATTACAACCTGCCACTGAGATACTGGCCTCAACAACTTCTCCGGGACCATCCCAACCGGCAATCCGGCAAAGCATCCACCAGGAAGCATAGGCTTTACGATTACCATTCAGTGGTTCTGTATGTGCCGCATAGCAGTCAAACCAGTCCACTCCCACGATATGTGAGTTCTGCCATTCGGTAGCCCAGTTGCCAAGATAATTCATGTCCGCATCGTAGTAGTCGCAGTTATCGTTGACATACTCGTAGTAGACGCCATCCGGGTCATAGCTCTCGATATCGGCGAAATCGAAGAGGATTTTATCGTTGTCTATGCAATAGTCGCGTATCTGCTGGTTGTTCTGCATCAGGGTTTCGTTATTCCAGATATCCCGATGACCGGTCATATAGACGAAGTTCACACCCGGATATTCCACTTCCAGGGCGGTCATCTCGTCCAGATAGACCTGTATTCCTTGAGGGGTATTATCGGAACATCCCCCACACCAGGACCACATTATCACGTTGATATCATCACTGTTGGGGTCGTTATCGAGATAGTCACGGGTGGACAGCGCCCAGGTCAGCGAGCCGTTGTGACCCAGGTCACCTCCCCGGAAGTAGTCATGGAGATCCAGGCAATCGAATACCCCCGGCTGGGAATAGTGCTGCCAGCAGTATATATCCCCTTTCCAGCCGATCAGGGTTTCATCCTGATCTGCCAGAGCGGTCATTCCTGTCGTCAACTGGCTGCCGTGAGAGGTGTGACCATAAGCGATGTGCAGGGTTTCCCGCGCCTGATTAATTGCCGAGGCTGGAATCGGTTCAAGAAAAGCACAGTCATGGTCGATAATCATGTCCTGCGCGTAAGCCGTGATCGCGCTGACCATCATTATTGAAATGACAAATGTTCTGCTCATAGCTCCTCCTTCTGCACCATTACCGCAGGCCAGGATTCTGAGGTCAATCGAGTTGACCTATTTAATACGTAATTTTAACTCGATCAGCGACTTAACATTTTCGACATCATTTCCATTCTCAACCTGAACAGTAATAGCGCGTATTTTTCCAAATCTCTTTCCGTTCCGGAAGGAATCTTTGAGTGAATCTGAAATGGCACTTGCCAGGATCGCTGGTTCAGCCTTATCGCCAAAATAGAATGTAATTATGAAACAATCCTGTATCACAGAAAGCCAGAATATCGTTTTTGCCTTTCTGGTCGTTTTCAATAACCATCGCTTTCCATCATTATAGTACCTCCACTCACTTATGAACTCTGGAAAATCGTTCTGGATATGCCTGAAAATCGTCTCCCAGTGAATTCTGGAATCACCAATATGAGAGAATATCATCTCCTCAGTCGGGATCTGTTCCTTATCAGCAAAAAGAAGCTTATCCATTCTTTACCCTCGCAGTATGGTTGCAACTGAATCAATATACGCATATTTCTGATACGCGTTTGTGACAGGAGTCGCTCGCCTCCAGATTTATTGCCTGTACTGCTCGATGCAAATATCTGCAGAGTACAGGGGCACAGTTCGATTTCAGACTGGCACTTATCCGCTATTCCACTATATTTCTGCAGGAAAATGAAAGATGAGCTCTTGACAGGTAATCGTTCGGAAGGAAGTCATTATGCATACAAGCTCCAGAATCTCGCTGCTACTGCTGGCGACACTAACTCTCTTTACTGCCTGTAAGGAAACAGATAACCCGCAGGATTCACCGGAAGCCCTACCGGCCACAGAGGCTGAAGTTTCGGCCGCGGCAACCACTCTGGCACAGGATAATGCTGCTTTCGCGTTGGATCTCTATCGCCAGCTGGCAACAGCTGATGGTAATATCTTTTTCTCCCCCTGGAGTATTTCTACAGCTTTCGGGATGGCTTACGGTGGCGCCCGTGAGCAGACCGCAGACCAGATGGCAGAGGCAATGCGATTTTCCCTGGAACCGAAGCTGTTGCATCCCGCTTTTGAGCGGTTGGACAGTTCACTGGAGGAAACGCAAACAGAGGGTAATGTCCGGTTGAATATCGCAAATTCTCTCTGGCCACAAAAGGACTACCCGTTTCTGGACAGCTACCTGTCACTCATTGAGCGCAATTATGGAACTGAGATCACTTCGGTGGATTATAAAACCGCCGGGGATGCTGCCCGACTGTTGATCAATGGCTGGGTGGAAGAGAAAACTGAAGATAAGATCCAGGACCTGATTCCGGCGGGCGTTTTGAATGAGATGACCCGGATGGTACTGGTGAACGCCATCTACTTTCTTGGCAGTTGGGAAAAATCCTTTGACCCGAAGCGTACCTACGACAGCTCCTTCTACAGTAGTGGGGACAAACCGGCTACAGTGGCGATGATGAGCCAGACGGAGGTCTTTGGATACGCTGATCTTGGTTCTCTGCAACTGCTGCAATTGCCTTATAAAGAGAGTAATCTTTCAATGCTGATTCTGCTGCCCTCTGAACGGGATGGCCTCGCAGAGTTGGAAAGCAATCTTACCTCCACAAATCTGGCAACCTGGCGTCAGCAATTGACCGAGCGTAAGGTAGCGGCCTATCTACCTCGATTTGAGTTAACCTCACAGTTCGAGCTGAGCAACAGTCTGCGCAGGATGGGGATGATTGACGCTTTCGATCCGGGATCTGCCGATTTCAGCGGTATGGATGGTCACCCGGGCTGGCTCTTCATCGGGGCAGCAATCCATAAAGCTTTTGTCGATGTGAATGAACTGGGAACGGAAGCGGCAGCGGCGACAGCGCTGGTGATGGTCGCGACCAGTGCGACCAGTGTTCCGGACTGGCCGACTTTCCGCGCCGACCATCCCTTCATCTTCCTGATTCAGGATGACGCAACCGGCAGCATCCTCTTTATCGGCAGGTTGGAGGAAATGGAGGGAGTGTAGGCAGCCTGTACTCCGTCAGTACACAACCCTACTCTATCTCATAAGTTACCCGGAAGAACTCCCGGCTCCTGCCGACAGCAGTCCCCCACAGGTGGTCCTCAGTAGAATCCACCCATGCAAAGCCACTGTGGGGCTCCTCGCTGGTATAGACATGGTAAAGGGAAGCTCCGGGTACTTCTGTCCAGTAAAGCAACAGCTGATCCGCTATGCATTGGATCGTCAGGTCCTGAATCGGTTGCGAATCCAGCTCCAGGAGCAGTAGATATTCCGCACCGCAATCGACACCCTCAAATTCTGATGGCCCAACCCAGACCCAGTAAAGGCCTGAAGCTAAACTACGCTGAATGGTTGCATACTCGCACGGCTCTGCTTCAATCCATTCCAGCATTTCATAATCGGTGCAATCCCCACTGACGGCATCGATCAGCATGAACTGCGTGGGAAATTCAGAACATATGGAAACTGTTATCGGTGTGGTTCCATCGATTTCAAACTGGTACCAGTCGGTGTCGCGTGTCTGAAGACTCTGAAAAAGGAAAGTTCCGGAAGTCCCGCAGAGTGTCATATTGAACGACAGTGGTGTGAAAGCCGGTGGTGCTCCGCTACAGCCGCTGTTATACTGGTCGTCGTAACCATCAAAGCAATCCGGCTCCCCCTCCATGACTGCTTCAGGGGGACATTCGAGTTCGCAGGGGGGGATGTAGTTCACGGTCAGGTTGTAGATGCCTGACTCCCCGTTGTAGCCACAGATGACGATGTAGTAAGTATTACCTGTGGTGAAATTCATCGGATATAGTCGACTCAGGTATGGATATGGAAAGTCCGGACCTGAGCAGTAATCGTCATTGCAACCGAGCAGATGATCCCAGGAAGCCTCATTCTCATAAATGAACATCTTTGTATCGTAAAATGTTCCTGCGTTGCAGAGCGAAACTTCGACTACCATGTCTGTGTACGGTGTGTAGCTGTAAACCACATCCGGTGAGGAGTTACCCGGGTAGGGGCAGGATTCATCGTAATCGTCCCCCCAGCCAACTGTTGTACCGTTGTCAGTAAAGGGAAGTGCTTCAATCACATGAGCATCTTCGATGGTATCACCACCCTGCCGGTTGTCGGCTAACGCCGAACAGATAACTGAAAGAACCGCTATGATTGACATTGAAAGATGATTGCACATCTGCTATCCCTCCGGTTGACCTTTGCATCTTAAGTCATCCGTTGTCTGCAGTCATTCTGCCGTACATGGAAGGTAGCGATTCCGTCCATCTCAGTCGAGAGTAATCAGAACCTGCAGATAGATAGACGAAAGGCTTCGATCGCAGTCAGATCTGCTATGATTATAAGCCTGTGATAAAGGTGTTAATTTTTTACACGTGACTTTTCAATATGGAAGATATACTTATTACAGTGTTTCGAACCACCAACGATTCAGTAAGCTCGAGGTAAGATAAGTGACTGCTAAAAGAGAGCGATCCGGCTTTGACCGGCGTGCAGGTGTCGACCGGCGCAGGTACCGTGATGCCAATTACAAAGGGCCAGAACGAAGAGAATCCAGGGATCGGCGCAACGGACAGGACAGACGCACCATCGACAAGGGGTAACTGACAGAGCTGACCCGCACGTTCATTCGCTTTTACCGCAAGGTAAAAGGCCATCGACAAGGGGTAACTGACAGAGCTGACCCGCACGTTCATTCGCTTTTACCGCAAGGTAAAAGGCCATCGACAAGGGGTAACTGACAGAGCTGACCCGCACGTTCATTCGCTTTTACCGCAAGGTAAAAGGTCATCGAAAAAGGGTAACTGACAGACATTTGCCGAATGTTTATTCTTCTTACACCTGAGTGTCTGGAATCATACCCTTCATTTCAACCGGCTTCATTGTCAGATAATAATTGAGGCCTTTCGCAGATTTCGGTTTCTATCTGGCTCCGGTATATAGATTGTTCTATCCTTCCGTTTTTTCTATTTTTACATCCTTAAACAAGCGCAACACTTTTTACTTCCCGAGCTTGAAGCTGGAGCGAGGTGATTGGAAAGCGGTGCGGATGGGCGGGGAGCCCTGAATTGTATCAGGCCGGGAAACAACCGTTGGCACGAAATATGCAGTTGGCTTGCTGTTACAGTTATAGCCAATAACGAGGACAAAATGCGAAATTCACTCATTTTTATTATTATTCTCCTCATTCCTGTCACCTCATGGGGAAGCCGGGTAGAACTACCGGGAAACACAGACAGCGGTCTGTTTGAGTTTACTTCTGTTGGAAATGACAGAATCGAGCTCAATTTCACCTTGGACGGTTACCAGTTGGAAACTGTTTCCCAGGAAGGCCAGACCTTTCAAAAGCTTTCCTATGATGGTGAAGGTGAATTTCTCGAGGTTGGCAAACCCTCTCTGCCCCGGTTTACACGCCTGCTCGCGATACCTGACCGTGGAACCGTAACGGTTGAAATTACCGGTGTTACTGACCATATCCTCCCGGGCATGAACATCTACCCCAGTCAGAAACTGCGTAGCGAAAGCCAGCTCTACGATCCACAACTGATCATCGACGAACAGTTTTATGATGGGGGCTCCACATTTCCAGCTACAACGGTTGATCTGGGTGAACCGGCCATCATGCGTGGCACGCGGGTAGTAGCCGTTACGGTTAACCCTTTTCAGTTTGATCCCCGCACCGGTGATTTACGCATTGTAAGTAATCTCGAAATGGTACTGGCCACCAGCAGTAGTGGGGGCAAGAATCGCCTCCTGTCCGAAAAGCCGGCATCCCGGGCGTTTAAGAGCACCTTTAAGTCAGCAATACTCAACAACAGTTCCCGTGAGGAACGGGACGGGGAGTTTCAGCAGCCCTGTTATCTGTTCATCTACCCCACCAGTGAGACTGTTTATACAAATCTGGAACCGCTGCTGGATTGGAAACGGCAGAAAGGCTATGAAGTACATGTTGCCAACACATCTGAGACCGGTGGCAGCGCATCGAGCATTAAGAACTATATCCAGGATGCTTATGATGATTGGCCCAATCCACCGGAATTCATCTGTCTGGTAGGTGACGCCGAAGGAAGCTATTCGATCCCCACCAGCAGCATAAGTGGTGGTGCCGGGGACCAGTATTATGTCCGTCTCGATGGAGATGATATTCTGGCAGATGCATTTATCGGCCGGCTTTCTTTTGATTCCATAACACAACTTCAGGCAATCGTCAACAAAATTCTGAACTACGAGCGTGAGCCCTATCTCGGCCAGACGGGATGGTACCATCAGGCGCTGATGGTGGGTGACCCCGGTTCTTCCGGCCCCTCCTGTGTTGACACCAAGCAACAGATCTCGGATATGATCACATACAATTATCCTGAATTCGAATGTGATGAGGTCTATACCGGCTCCTGGGTTACACAGATTCGCAACAACATCAATGCAGGCACCAGCTATTTCAATTACCGCGGTTATTACGGTATGAGTGGCTGGGATAACAGTGATACAAACGGTTTGAATAATGGATTCATGCTGCCGGTGGCAGTATTCCTGACCTGTGGTACCGGTGATTTTAACAGCAGCTGGGAGGAAGCAAGGAGTGAAGTTTTTCTGAGGGCCGGCACACCGACCCTGCCAAAAGGGGCTATTGCAGCGATCGGAACCGCCACTCTGTCCACCCATACCTGTTTTAATAACTGTGTCGATATGGGTATCTTCGGCGGTATCTTCAACGAAGGTATTTATCATCTCGGTGGCGCTCTCAACAACGGTAAGCTGGATCTCTATCTCAGTTACCCGCAGAATCCGTCCAACGCAGTTTTTCAGTTCTCCTATTGGAATAACCTGATGGGTGACCCGGGTATGGAGGTCTGGACCGGTGTACCACAGGAGCTGCTGGTCAGTTACGACAATCAGGTAGCACTGGGAAGCAACTATCTGGAAGTGCTGGTGGCAGATGACATTGGCGATCCACTGTCTGAAGCCTGGGTTACGGTCAGCCGGGATGATGACGAGCTTTTCGCCACCGGTCTGACAGACGGTGATGGCAGAATCACACTCCCGATCGCTACTGATGATGAAGGAGCAGTACACCTTGTTGTTACCCGCCATGATTTCCAGCCACACCTGGGCAACTTCACCATCGGTCAGCAGGCTCAGCATATCAGTATCGAGAACCAGATCATCGATGATGACAATTCCGGTGAGTCTTCCGGTAACGGTGACGGAGTTGCCAATCCGGGAGAGCAGATCGAACTGAACTTAAGCCTGCGCAATCACGGCAGTGATGCAACCGAAGATGTCTCCGCAGTTCTTTCCAGTTCCAGTGATTATCTCACCCTGACTGATGACAACGAGAATTATGGTAATATCCCTGCCGGGGGAACCGTTGACTCCGATGATGATTTCGGTTTTACAATCGCGGACAACGCCCTCGGGGGCATGGAACTGCGTCTCGATCTTTTGATCAGCGATCTCGACCTCAACGAGTGGCATGACATCCTGTACATCAATGTAGCGGGTCCCAACCTGCATCCTGAAGAGTGGGAAGTCATCAGCGATAACGGGATTCTGGATCCGGGAGAAACCGCCCAGCTGCAGGTCACACTGCGTAATGGTGGTACAGTTACGGCCAATTCAATCACTGCCGAGCTGATCTCCCATCATCCTCGTATTACTGTCGAAGATGCTGCCGGCTATTGGGGTGACATCCCGGCCGGTGGCGAGGTGACCAATAACGGTGATACTTTTGAGCTGACCGCTTCTTCCATAATCCTGCCCGGAACACAGGTTATGCTGGAACTGCAACTCACAAACCCTGCCGGTTATGAACAGAGTGTTACCTTCCTGATGGAGGTTGGCCTGGTGACGGTGACTGATCCGCTCGGGCCGGACAGCTACGGTTATTGCGTCTACGATGACGGGGATACTGAGTACTACAACGCCCCGGTCTATGACTGGATTGAAATCGCCGAAGGGCTGGGTGACGATCTTCCGCTGAGTGATTCCGGGAATATGGGCTCAATCGCTGATGTTAACTCTGAAGATATCGGCTTTACCTTCCGTTTTTACGGTGTGGACTACAACAGCATGACCGTCTGTTCCAACGGCTGGATATGTCCCGGTGGTACTGACAATGAATCCTTCATGAACTGGTACATTCCGGGACCCGGTGGCCCCTCACCGATGATTGCCCCCTTCTGGGATGATCTCAGGACCGGGTCAGGGGATGTCTATATCTACAGCGATCCTGTCCAGCATTATTTCGTGGTGGAGTGGTCGCACCTCAGTAACGACTGGAGCAACGACGAGGAAACCTTCCAGGTAATTATCTACGATCCACTGTACTATCCGACCTCCACCGGGGACAGCCAGATACTGTTCCAGTACCAGACGGTGAACAATAACGATGTCGGTCAATACGGTGGCGGCTATGTCTACCACGGTCAGTATGCTACCGTCGGTATCGAAGACCAAAGCGGTACAGTTGGTCTGGAGTACACCTTCAACAACAACTATCCCACTGCGGCTAAACCGCTTGAAAACGAGATGGCTATTCTGTTCACCGGTTATCCGGTTCTGCATGACGGTCCTTTCCTGGTTCTGGGTGAACTGACAATTAATGACAGTGGTGGTGATGGTGCAATCGACTATGGTGAGCTGATCAATCTGGATATCAACCTGAATAATCTTGGCCTTGATAACGCCACCGGTATCAGTGCAGAGCTCTCGACTACTGATCCCCTGATCACCATGATCAACGGCAGCTCCGGTTACAACGATATTCCCAGCGAGGCTGCCGGTACCAATCTGGTACCATTCAGCTTTGAGGTTGACGGCACCATACCGGACAACCATGCGATCCCACTGCTGCTGAGCGTCACCGGTTCTGATGATAGCTGGGAGTTCAATTTTGCCCTCCAGGGCAATGCTCCCCTGATCACTTACGGTTCACTGTATGCCGACGATGGTAATAACGGGGTCTTTGATCCGGGTGAAACCGCGGATGCGTTGATCTCTTTTATCAACCAGGGGGGAGCCGCGGCCTACAATGCTACTGTGGAAATCGCGACTGAGGACGAATACCTGACACTTAACACCACCTCTTTCGATTTCGAAATCCTGCCGGGTGGGGAAACCCATACTGCCACCTTCAACATCTCTGCCGCTGAAGAAGCTCCAATCGGACACATTGCCCTGCTGAACTGGACCCTTACCGCTGATATCGACTACACTGCCGACGGAGTGATTTCAGTTCCGATCGCACAGGTTGGTGTCTGGCTGGAGGAGGATTTCAGCAGCTGGTTGCCGGATGGATGGACAACGACCTCCAGTTCCGGACAGATCAACTGGGCCAGCGCCAATTCCAATAATGCAGGTGGGGCTCCTCCGGAGGCTCAGTTTACCTGGTCTCCCTCAACTACCGCAACTCAACGCCTTATCACACCTGCACTGAATACTCTCGGCCACAGCGATCTGGAGCTTGAATTCAAGCATACTGTCAACCACTACGATGGCCCCTATGAGCTGAGGCTGGAAACGACCTCTGATGGTGACAACTGGAACACAGTGACCAGCTGGCCCGCAGCTACCCTGAATCCAACTACAGAGCAGATCGTTATCAGCAATGGTGATGTCGGTTCAGCCAGTTTTCAGGTTGCCTGGGTTTTTGATGGCGATTCCTACAATATCAACTGGTGGAGTGTTGATGATGTTGCGTTGGGTGCGCCCGGTTATGGATTTATCCGTGGCACTATCACTCTTGACGGTGGAAGCGGCGATGTTGAAGATGTTCAGGTTGTGGCCGGTGGCAATGTGACCCATCCCGACCCAGAAGGTGAATACATGCTGCTGCTGCCGGAGGGCAGCTATGATCTGACTGCCTCTCTGGAGGGTTATACACCTGTTACCGTGGAGGGGGTGGTCGTTCAGGTTAACGAATCTACAATTGTTGACTTGCTGCTGGAGCCATTGCAGGATGTTGCAGACAATATGATTCCGCTGGTTACGGAGCTGATCGGCAATTACCCCAATCCTTTCAACCCGTCCACAACATTCGAGTACGCTCTGGCGGTACCTGCCGGCAGCGTGGAGATTGCAATTTACAACATTACCGGCCAGCGTGTGAACAGCCTGCTCAACCATTCTCAGCCGGCCGGTTACTATGATTTCACCTGGAATGCCACCAACGGCAGCGGAAGACAGATTGCCTCCGGTATCTATTTCTATCAGCTGCGTGTGGACAGTAAACTGATTGAAACCCGACGGATGTTATTGTTGAGGTAGATGAAAAACCTGTTCCTTGTGGTCAAGTTTAGTGTAGATTTGTTTCGTCTTTACTACAAAAAGCCTCTGGTATCAAAGACCAGGGGTTTTTGTTCATAGTCAGAATGTACAGCAACTCGATTATCGAGTATTTCCAAAAGAGAGGCCTTGATGCGGTTTTCAATCCCCATGATCCTGATCCTGATTCTTACTTCCCTCCTGCAGGCAAGCCAGTCCGATCCCGATGAGAATATCGGCCACAGCCTGTTTCAGTACAGTCCTGCCGGGGAAAACAGTACCACTGTTTCTTTTGTACTGGGAAGCTACCAGCTGGAAACAGTCACACTTGACAACCGCAGTTTTCAAAGACTCTCCAGTTCCGGCGCGGGTGAATCAATCCTGATCGGCAAACCGGAACTACCTGTTTTCACACGCCTGATCTCAATCCCCGACCAGGGGGATGTCACTTTCAGGATTAACATACTGGAAGATGAGCAGATCACCGATCTGGTATTGTATCCCTGTCAACCGCCACAGAGCGAGAGTACACCCGGCTCTCAACGGTTTGCAATTGACGAGCAGTTCTACCACAACGGTAACCCTTTCCCGGCCGAGCTAGTACAGATCGGCACCCCCGCGATTATGCGTGACAGAAGGGTGGTTGCGGTTACTGTCAGCCCTTTCCAGTATGATCCACAGACTCGAAGCCTGCGGGTTATCAACAACATGGAAATCAGTGTTACGACTACCGGTACGGGTGGAGTGAACAGCCGGTCTGCAAACAGTGCATATTCGCGCCACTTTGAGTCTACCTATCGCTCCGAGCTGCTCAACTACCAGCAGCGCGATAGCCGTGATGAAAACTTCCAGCAGCCATGTTACCTGTTTATCTACCCCAGCAGCGAGACAGTCCTTACCAATCTGGAACCGCTGATTCAGTGGAAAGTACAGAAGGGTTTTGAAGTTCATCTGGCCAGTACCGATGAGACCGGTTCATCTGCCAGCAGTATCAAAAACTATATTCAGGGTGCTTACGACAACTGGGTGAACCCACCGGAATTCATCTGCCTGGTTGGTGATGCTGAGGGTGGTTATTCACTGCCTGCCGGCAGTGTAGATGGTGGTGAGGGGGATCATTACTATGTTCTTCTCGATGGTGATGACATCCTGGCGGACGCTTTCATCGGAAGGCTTTCCTTCGACAGTATCACCGAGCTGCAGACAATCGTTGCCAAGATACTTAACTACGAGCGGTATCCCTGGACCGGGCAGACCGGCTGGTACGATCAGGCGTTGATGGTGGGTGATCCCGGGAGTTCCGGCCCCTCTGTAATCGACACCAAGCGGCAGATAGCGGCCATGATCGGTGATAACACCAGCATTGAAAGTACCGAGGTATATTCCGGCTCCTGGACTTATCATATTACCAACAGTATAAACAGCGGTGTGAGCTACTTCAACTACCGGGGCTTCTACGGTATGAGTGGCTGGACCAACTATCATATAAATGACCTGAATAACGGTTTCATGATGCCGGTGGTTGTGACCCTGACCTGTGGTGTGGGGAGTTTTGCCAGTTACTTCGAAGAAGCGCGCAGCGAGGTATTCCTCCGTGTCGGTACACCCAGCCTGCCCCGGGGTGCCATCGCGACAATCGCCACCGCCACCACCAGTACCCACACCTGCTTTAACAACTGCGTCGATATGGGAATCTTCGACGGTATTTTCGTCGATGAAATCTACCACCTCGGTGGCGCACTGAACAGCGGTAAACTCAACCTCTACCTCAACTATCCACAGAATCCCGCTAACGCGGTTTATCAGTTCTCCTACTGGAATAACCTGATGGGTGATCCCGGTATGGAAATCTGGACCGGTGTTCCACAGGAGCTGCTGGTCAGCTATGACAGTCAGTTACCGGTAGGAAGCAGTTTCCTGGAAGTGCTGGTGGAGGATGACCAGGGCACGCCACTTCCGGAAGCCTGGGTAACCGTTTCACGGGATGACGGGGCACTCTTTGCCAGCGGCCTGACCGACCAGAACGGCCTGATTGACCTTGGCGTTGAGGTAACCGCGGAGGTTCTGGGTGAGGCACATCTGACCGTTACCCGGCACAACTTCAGGCCACATCTGGGCAGCGTAACAGTTGTACAGGAGGAGCTGTTCGTCAACATCTCAGATAGTGTGATCGATGATGACAACTCCGGTGAATCTTCCGGCAATGACGATGGTTTGATCAATCCCGGTGAGCAGATTGAATTCGAACTGGGTCTTTACAACCATGGCAGTGCCACTGCTACCGGTGTCAGCGCAGAGCTTTCCTCCGGCAGCGATTACATCACTATCAGTGACAACAGCGAGAACTACGGCGACATCCCCCCGGCAACTGAGCTCTTCTCCAGCGATGATTTCGACTTCACTGTGGCAGCGGATGCACCGGGCGGACAGGAAATCCGTTTCGACCTGATGGTCAGTGATGACTCAGATAACGAATGGCATGATATACGCTATCATTATATCGCGGCCCCCAACCTCTATCCCGGCACTGTAGAGTTGCTGGATGACGATGGTATCCTCGATCCGGGTGAAACCGTTCAGTTGACTGTCCGGCTTCATAACGGTGGCACAGTTGACGCCGAGGCTGTCAGCGCCACACTGACCTCACACCATGCCCGTATCACTATTGAGGATGACAACGGTTTTTACGGTGATATCCCCGCCGGCTCAAACGCCGGCAATGATGGTGATGTTTACAGTCTGCACGCCTCCACTCAGACCCTGCCGGGGACACAGGCAACCATGGAGCTGCAGATCACCACACCTGCCGGTTACAATCAGAGTGTGACCTTCCTGCTGGATGTAGGACAGGTAACACAGAGCGATCCGCTTGGACCGGACAGCAGGGGTTACTGCTGTTACGATGATGGTGACACCGGTTATATAGACGTGCCCTTTTACGACTGGGTGGAGATCGACCCCACTTACGGTGGTGATGGTGTGGAGCTTTCCCTCTATGACAACGGTGATACCGGTAGTGTCGATTATGTGGATCTGTCGTTTAACCTCGTTTTCTACGGTGAAGAGTACAACGAGTTGACCGTCTGTTCCAATGGCTGGATCAGCCCCGGTCATACTGACAATCACTCCTTCATGAACTGGTACATCCCCGGCCCCGGTGGCCCCTCACCGATGATCGCCCCCTTCTGGGATGACCTGGAAATTGCCGGTGGTGGCGTTTACTACTACGAGGATCTCTCGCAGCACTACGTCGTGGTGGAATGGTCACACCTGCAGAATGACTATGGCAGCCAGCCGGAGACATTCCAGGCGATTCTCTACGATCCGCTGTATTATCCCACTTCAACCGGTGACAGCAGAATTCTCTTCCAGTACCAGACTGTGAATAATGTCGATGTCGGCTCATACGGTGGTGGCTATGTCTCACATGGCCAGTACGCTACGGTCGGTATAGAAGATCACACCAGCACTGTCGGGCTGGAGTACACTTTTAACAGCAGTTATCCTGCCGCTGCGAAGCCGCTTGAAGACGAAATGGCTATCCTGTTCACCGGATATCCACTCCTGCACAACGACCCCTATCTGGTACAGGGTGAAATGACTGTGTACGACGAGAATGATAACGGGGTCATAGATTACGGGGAACAGGTGGAGCTTGATATCGCCCTTTCCAACATCGGGCTTGAGGAGGCCACCGGTATCAGCGCGGAGCTCACCTGCAGTGACACCCTGATCACCTTTGCCAATTCAACCTCCGCTTACAGTGATATCCCCAGCGAGCAATCAGGTATCAACCTGACACCTTTCAGTTTTGACGTCAGCCGGTTCGTGCCGGACGACCATGTCATTCCGTTGCTGCTGACAGTAACTACAGCAGTGGAAACCTGGGAATTCAATATTTTCCTGCGGGCTTTTGCCCCGGTAGTTGAACAGACCTCTTTAATTGTCAATGATGGCGATAATGGTGTTCTCAATCCGGGTGAGACCGCTGATGTACTGATATCGTTTCAAAACCTGGGTGGCGCAGATGCTTACAATGCTCTTCTGGAAATCTCCAGTGATGATGATTATCTGACCATTAATTCCGCGACCTGGGAATTTGACGCACTGCTGAGTGGTGAAACCAACACTGCTGTCTTCAATCTTTCCATTGACGGGGACACACCCTCGGAACATATAGTTGCGTTGCACTGGAATCTGAATGCCGACCTGGATTACACAGCAGCAGGGGAGATCGCTTTACCGGTCTCGCAGGTGACAGTCTGGCTGGAAGAGAACTTTGATGAATGGCTTCCGGATGGCTGGAGCGTCACCTCATCTACCGGTGTGATAAACTGGTTCGGTTCCGATTCCGACGACGCAGGTGGCAGTGCACCGGAGGCACGGTTTGCCTGGATGTTTCAGACTGAGGCGCTGCAACGGCTGATATCACCAACTGTCAGCACCCATGGCCATGCTGACCTGGAACTGGAATTCAAACATAAAATCACCTATGAAGGTGGCCCCATAGAGATAAGCCTTGAAACAACCAGTGACGGCATCAACTGGCAGACAGCTCACAGCTGGCCGGCTGCAGACCTCAACGCTACAACAGAGAACCTGGTTATCAGCAATTCCGATGTGGGGGCGGATAATTTCCAGATTGCCTGGGTGATTAACGGTGATTCCTACCATATCAGCAACTGGTATATCGATGAGGTGCGACTAGGTTCGCAGGGGTATGGCTTCGTCAATGGTCTGGTTACACTGGCAGATGGGGATGGCCTGGTGGAAGAGGTACAGGTCGCGGCTGGCGACTACTTCACCCACCCCGATACTGATGGTAATTACCTGCTTCTGGTACCGGTCGGCACCTATGATCTGACCGCTTCACTGGAAGAATATGCGACGGAAACCGTCCAGGATGTGAGCGTGAACCTGAACGAGACGGTTACTGTAGACTTTGTACTGCAGCCGGGGGATGGTGTTGAGATTGAACAGCTGCCATTGACAACCGGGCTGATCGGCAATTTTCCCAATCCGTTCAACCCGACTACAACCATCGAATTCCAGTTGGAGCATCAGGCCAGTCTGGTGGAGATCGTTATCTATAACATCAAGGGGCAACAGGTTGGTTCGCTGCTGAATCTGGCTCTGCCGGGCGGTTATCATCAGGTTATCTGGAACGCTGCTGACAATAACGGGTATGAAGTCGCTTCCGGAATCTATTTCTACCAGCTGCTGGTTGACAACAGGCTGATCGATACGCGGCGGGGGTTACTGATCCGGTAGGGGGGGCAGGATGTGAGCGTGGTCAGATAGAATGTCATCTGGGGGTTAAGTCCCTGAATGCAAAATCTCTTGCCACAAAAGGCACACAAATCACAAAACAGATTGCCGAGTGTGCTCTCTCTGATCTATCTCCTCATATTCGCCATATCCGGCTTCCGTTGTTTCTGAACTGCTGGTTTGCTAAATTCACTTCACTACATCTATTCCAGTTACATCTGGAGCCGAAGTGAATTTTATGTCTACTCTTTTAATCCCCCCCCCAGATTTTCTAAATGTGCATCTGAATCCAAACGACAACCTCCTTAGTTCCTCCCACTGCCGTTTTACAAGAAACTGTGATGGAAATGTATCACAGCCCTTACAACTTTGGTGTAAGGCAGAAGGACATCCGGGTAAATTCTCATGTGGTTACCCGGTCAAATGCTGCAGCGGGGATGATCCCGGATACTCTAGCCCTGAGGGCAAGCCGGGAAACTGATTACAACAGGAGGCGACTGATGCGACGATTGATTCTGAATACAATGATAATGGTAGTAATGCTGGCGGGGTATAGCGTTGCCTGGGGAGAGACTATTCATGTACCTGGAATTAATATGCTGACAATAGAAGAAGCTCTGGTGATTGCAGATGGAACTGAAGAGAGTGATGAGATCATCATAGCTGCAGGTACATATGAAGAGCACGATCTTGTGCTTGTAAGTGAAGTAATAATTTCTGGAGAAACAGGTAACCCAGCAGATGTGATTATTGATGCCGTCACAGAAGGACGGATATTTGTATCACCTGTAGGCTCTATTCACGACATTACCATTCGTCACCTGACCATAAGTAATGGATATCTAGAAGAAGACAAAGGTGCTGGAATATGCGTTAAGAATGGTTCAAATCTTCTTTTCGATAATCTTGTGTTCTCCAACAACCATTCACTTCTTGCAGGCGGGATTGGAGGCGGCCTTTATATGTTTGATAGCAAGCTTACGCTGGAGAATTGTGATTTCCTCAGTTGCTCTGCCTGGCACGGCGGTGGTGGTGTGTATTCAGATTTATCAGAACTCACAGTTATCGGTGGTTCCTATACGAACAATCAATCACTAACCCCTAGTTGAAGTCCTGGTTCTGGTGGCGGAGCCATCAACTCAAATTCACAGAATGTGAGCGGTTTACACAAACTAACAATTTCCGAATCCACGACTTTTTATCAGAATTTCGCTGGTTGTTCTGGTGGAGCTCTTATGGTGTGGGATTCAGAGTTGGATATAGAGAATTGTATTTTCGAAAGCAATGAAGCGGATGAAGGCGCTGGTTTTGGTTACAAGTACAACGAGTATCACTCAATTGATTCATGTAGTGTACGGAACACGAAATTTGTCGGGAACACATCACCAGGGCAAACTGGTGGTTATGGAGTGATTTACCTGATATACATTGATGATTACAATCCATCAAATGCTCCAGTTTTTAGAATCAGAAACACAGATTTTCTTAATAACACTGCTGGTACCCCGAACCACATATCATACTCTGTGATTAGAAGCGAAAACGCAGAAATAGATATATATAACTGCTTGTTTGCTGGTAATACATCTCAAAGTGGTGTTATCTCAATTTATGGAGATTACTCCGGTGGATTACCACCCGCAATTGTACGGTTAGAGAACTGCACTTTAACTGACAATATTGCTAGCGCCAATCAATCATATCTGCTTATGGCCGATGGTAATTCTTGGTATGAATTGGTCAATATTAACATTGCAAACAATACTACCCAACATCCTGTACGAGTGGAATTAGATCCACCTTACCACACTATTGATAATTCAAATATTTACGCATCAGGAACAGACTGGCAATTATTTGGAATTTTTTACCAGGAATATTTACCTGAAACTGGGACACATAACAATCTGAATATCGAACCAGGTTTCGTAGATAATGCTGGTCCTGTTTTAGATAACAACTACAACCTCCTTTGGAACTCTGAATTGATGGACATGGGGCACTTAAATTCACCTGTCAACTTCGACCTGACTACAGCAGATATTGGCTGGCAAACAATCTATAACCCTCAAGTTCTTCTTAGTTTGGTAACTACAATCGATAAGGGATGGTATGAAATCGGGATTGATCAGTCTGTGTTGATAAGCAGAAATCACGTCAACATTCCTGCTGGCACGGTTATACGCATGGCGGAAGATTCCGAGCTAGAAATTTGGGGTGAGACAGGCCTGCAGATACCACGGGTAACTATCGGTGATGAAGAGGGTCAAAGGACTTCAATTGTAGGCATTAGCGATCCTGATCTTCCCGAAAATAATGCCGACCTCATCCAGATTGCCTGTGAACCTCCCGGACCAGGAAGCGTGGGAAACTCCACCATTGTTCTGGAAGGTGTTATGTTCAATTACCCGGCCAGTACTGGATTATGGTTCAATAATGCTCATGTTGAAATTGAAGATCCACTTGTTCAACTTCGGGAATACAACAATTCCAACTTAGCCTTTAAACAATGTAGCGGAAATCTGACCGATTTCGATTTCAGTGATCCGGAGATGAATGGCCTTGCCAAGGTGTCTTGTACCAACAGCAATGTGGACGTTATAGGTTGTACTTTCAGACCACCATCTACAATTGGCTATGAAGGTTGGTCCTTGAAGATCTACGGATCGAAATCGAAATCTGATATTGTCGTTCGTGAAAACAGATTTCAGGTTGAACCAGCACCCCTAAATCCTGTAACTCCTTTGGTGATTTATAATGCGCCGGTATCACTATCTCTTAATCAGTTTGGTGATCGTGACCTGGATCAAAGTATAGTAGTTACCGCCATTGATCAGCATAACTCTACCAACCATATGTGCCAGACAACTGACCCTGACGCGGGTGCATGTAACATCATCTATGGTGATACACCTTATCCACTCATCCTACTCGATGGTGGTGAGCTGGATCTCTACTGCGGTTACAACGATTTCAGGCAAGAACAAGCCCAACAACCGTTATGGGCAAAATTCGTACAAGAGGCTGGAACACCAGGGGAAGAGTATACCGACTGGACCGACAATTATTGGGGAAACAATGCCTCCTGTATTGCTCCGATGAGCAGTACTACAATTTTCACTCATGAGCTGGTTCCAGACTGGGTTGATGAAGAGATGAACATACTTGCAAGCTGTAACGAAACCTACATCAGTTGTGGCTCTCGTGATGGTGGCGGACAGGAGCTGTATGAAGCAGGTAGGGCAGCTGAGCTGGCGGATGATTACAGTGTAGCTGTGGATAACTATTGCCAACTTCTGGAAGAATATCCGACAAGTAGAAATGCGAATGAGTCATTATTAAGGGTGAAGGCAGTAGCACTTGACACGGAGTATGGCCTAACCAGTTGCGAAGCGATTCAGGCCGCGTTGCTGACACTGGCTGACAGTACTGTAGCTGTCGATCCGGAACTGGCTACACTGGAGCGGAGTGCTGCCTGGTGTATCCACGCCTGCCACATTGAACCTGGCTTTGCTGAAACACAGTTGGAACTATTGCTGGCAGAAGCGGAGACTTCCACCAGTATCAAATGCCTCGACCTGGCTCTGCTGGAGATCCTGACCTATCCACCTCCGGTTGGTATGGCGAATTCACCCTCAGCTGAAGATCGTGTTGCACAGACAATCTATTACAACCAGAGAACAATCGATCTGTTGAACTATGGTCGTCCGCTGTTGCAGGAAGAACAAAGGGGTGGCAACAGACCACATCTGCCACAGAAAGTAGCCCTGTTGGGCTGCTATCCTAATCCGTTCAACCCCAGCACCACCATCAGCTATCATCTGGAAGTGGCAGGTGAGATCAAGGTGCAGGTTTTCAACCTGCGGGGACAACTGGTGACCACACTGACCGACGAACTACTGGAAGCCGGTGTTCACCGGGCTGTTATCCAACCGGAGAACCTGGCAACCGGTCTCTATTTCATCAGCATCGTTTCACCTGATGCCCGTCTGGTACAGAAGGTGCTGTTTGTGAAATAGGTGATTATACACGCATAGGGGCACGGCATACCGTGCCCCTACATTTAGTGCCGATACGTTGGAACAACATCATGAAAAGAACACCCTTCATCCTACTAACATTACTGTTCCATTTCATACACCTACAGGGTGAGATTCACAGCGTTCCCGATGAGTTTTCCCTGATCCAGACTGCCATCGACAGCTCAGACTGGGGTGATACGGTACTGGTAACTCCCGGTACTTATAACGAACTGCTTCAAATACCCATTATCGAACTGACACTTACTTCCGATTACATGTTTAGTCAGGACACGTCGGATATTAATGAGACTATCCTTGATGGAGAGTATCAGGGAACAATCGTAGAAGTACTCCCTACTAGTAATGATCGAATCTTCCGTCTGAACGGTTTTACTGTGAAACGGGGTTTGGGATGGTATGGTGAGTTTCCTTGGCTATATGGTGGTGGTGCTGTGCAGGCATTCGACAGTGTTAATCTGGTACTTGAGAACTGTGTATTTACTGAGAATATTGCCCCTAGGGATGGTGCTGTCCTTAGCATGGGCAGTGAAGGTAATAATGGTAATGTGCTGCTACGCAACCTGAAGATCTTCAACAACAACCATCTTGACTCACTATATCACCAGAAGTATGCGATCTATGGATTTATTTTTGGTGACCTTACGATAGATGGACTCCATGCTTTTGGAGTTGGGGAGGAAAAGTATCTGATGAGTAGTGGTGCTTACGATACCCTGTTGGTTAAGAACCTGACTGTAGAGAATTTCAACAACTACTATAGCAAGATAGTAAGGTTGACCACATGCAATTATATGCATCTGGAGAACATTCACTTCAGAAATAATTCCGTGCCAAGCTATTTGTTAGATCTGGGTGGGGCTGTGAACCAAACAACCATAACCATCCGTAACCTATGGCTCACTGACAATTCACCCTCTCGCGGTATCAGGATTAATACCGATACCCTCTATGCCGACAGCCTCTTTTTTCTGAGAAACCAGAATGGAAATAGCTATGTCTGTGGTTTGATCAGTGTCGATGCTGTCGGTGAGATTCACAATCTGACTGTGCAGGATAATGTCGGTGGCGCTTTTGGATATCAACCTGAAGGGTTTCCACCAATAATTCTGTCAACCTGGTGTTCAATTTATGACGGGTTATTCGAGAACAACACCATTATGCTGCATAACGATCCGGACGATCCGGATGACTTTGTCAGTGGTGGTGAAGTTCTCTATTATGCCGGTTTGAATCCACCTAACGTACTGGACAACTGCCGCTTCATCAATAACTACCACGATGATCCTGACGATTACAGCAATCCCAATGTCGATCCCAGTGGCAATCAGGGAAGGTGTCTGGATATTTCATTAGGTGATGATAAAGGTACAATCCTGCGCCATTGCCTGTTTCAGAACAACAGACAACCAAACATCGCACCTGACAAACCGTGGGAACTCGCGGGTAGTGGGGGTGTCGGTTCGGTGATTCGTGTAGATGGACCGGGGTTTTCTGGATACACCAGCTCTTTGGAACTCGACGATGTTGTCATCCTGGAAAACGATGATGGTGGAATCAAAGTGGCGTGGGTAAGTGATGTTTCCATGCGTAATGTGCAGGTGGTCGATACACCCAGACGTGGAATATGGGTAGTTGCTTCCGAAAATACGCTACTTGAGAACATCTATATCTCTGGTGTAACTGAACAGGAAAACTACCATCAGTATCCTTACACCTGGTGTATGCACACAGCACTTACCTGTATAGGATCGGAAAGCGCTGTTGTCAGGAATGCAACTATCATCAATTGTGATCTTCCATACATATTGGGTGGTGGAAATGCTTCCTCGGCACAGACTGTTTTTGAGAACAGCATATTCTGGGGAAACAGCTATGATATATGGCAAAGACCGAGTGATTATCCTCAACCGATAGGGTTTACATATTCTCTAATACAGGAAGAGCTGGCAGGTGAAGGCAACATCTGGGACACAGATCCTATGTTTCACAGCGAACTCGGTCCTCCCTATCTGGATCCCGCCTCCCCCTGCATTGACGCCGGCAATCCCGATCCTGTTTACAATGACCCCGAAGATCCTGATAATTCCGGCTGGCCACTATGGCCTTCGCAGGGTACACTACGCAACGATATCGGTTTCACCGGCGGTCCTTATGCGATGGTGCAGGAATTTGAGGCGATTCCAAATGCAGGGGCAGCTCCCCGTGGTTGCCCTCCCCAGACAATCCAGTTATCTCAAAACTACCCCAATCCCTTTAATCCGACTACGACGATTGAGTTCACACTGCCCTATCCCCAGGAGGTACAACTGGCGGTCTACAACATCCTGGGACAGCAGGTGCAACTGCTGACTGATTGCGCCTATAGCGCTGGTGTACATCAGGTTCGGTTTGATGGAAGCGGACTATCGAGTGGATTATATATGTATCAGTTGTCAACAGATCACCAGGTGCTATCAAGGAAAATGCTGTTAATAGAATGAACGAGCGTGACGCTTAGCTTACGTGAAGTCATCGCGTAACAGAATGCGATGAGTGCCTGCCCATTACCTTCCGGAATCTATTTCTATCAGCTGCTGGTTGACAACAGGCTGATCGATACGCGCAGGGGGCTGTTGATCCGGTAGGGGGGATTCCTGTACTAATTTGTCTGAAATATTACTATTTTTTGGCTACGGATTGAAATCTGGAGCCGATGATGAAGCTGTACGCCATAATTCTGCTACTCGCCCTGCAACAGGTTTCAGCCGCAGCCGGTACTACTTCACCTGCAGACAGTACAGATCCTCCCTCGCCGGAGCAACCTGCAACAGTTGTCCATTCTCCACCCACTTCTCTACTGGCTATTGATCCTGATCTGAGTATGCGCTCCGGTGTTGCCAATCTGTTGACAGCACACCGGCTGGTAAGCATCGGTGAGGACCACCTGCTCCACACCCGCTGGTCAACTGAGAAAAGCCTGACAACCCGCACCCTCGGTATTGCCGGCCGTGTAGCCAAACTTATCTGGCTCGATCTGCCGGTGGATTATTTCACTGTTGTACTCGCACATGAGTATTTCGGCCATGGAGCCCGCTACCGTGAACTCAATCTCACTGATATCGATTATGGTTATGACCGCCCGCCGCCATATGGCAAAGGGGGTGGTCAGGCTTCGGGCAGTATGCCGGCCGGAACGGTTACCGACCCGGAGCTGCTGGCCATCTGGACCGGGGGGTTGGAAGTTCATCAGCAGCTCAACGCCTCCCTGCGTCAGCGCTGGATGCGTAGTGGTATCATTCACTACCGGGAGGCATTCCTCTATTTCTGGTCGTTCCAGATCGGGTTTAACTACCTGCAGGGTTCAATACCTCTTGATCAGGAATCGGGGCATTACAATGATCCGCAGGCGTATATTCAGATCCTGAATCGAATGAACGGTTACCATGACGTAGCCGCTCTTCACTACCGGCTCCCGGATCTGCAGAAACAGATGAAAGCCGATCTGTGCGATCCTTTTCTCTGGCTCTCTATCTACACGCAACTGACCGGTTATTTCTGGAATGGAGAACCGGATGCCTCTCTGCCGATGCTCCCTCTGGGCAGGTTTGATTATCTGCCGTCAATAAGAACCACCCTCACTCCGTTCGGGCTGGCCTTTCATCTGGATAACTATCTACGGTTTGATAACCGGTTACTGCGTATCGATCTCAACCTCGGTGATGACGCTTTTCACGCCGGTTGGGGGGGTGTGGGAATTACGGTCGAGAAGCTGCTCAGTCGTGATCGTTTCGACCTCGATCTGCGACTGGATGGCTGGAAACAACCGCAACTGGATCTCTCGGGGCAATCAGCTGCCGGTGCTAATATTGGCGGAGCTATATCACTGCGGGGGCACTACCGGCAGGCGTGGGAGCGAGTGCCTCTTTTCGTGGTGGTTGAAGCGGGATTCAAGAGCAGGGGTTTCCTGGCGGGGTACAACCTTGATCAGGCTCCCAGCTTGTTACTGGGGATAGCGGCTGAAATATAGAAGGTATGCTCTTGTGCTGAAGTATCAGAAAAAACAAACATGCAACAGACAGGTAAAAATAAACTCAGATCGGGGGCCAGGCAGTTGAGCGGATTAATAGACAGGAGGAAATGATGTTTCAGGAAACACCTCTACTTAAACTGGCCAAGCACTGCGCCCGGTTCCCGGGCCACCAGTTGAAGCTGGTGCTCGCCTCCCTGGTTGAGAATAATACCGCGGGCAGGTTATGGGCCGCACCACACCCTCAGGGCCGCTGCCTGCTGTTACTCTGGGATCAGGGCAATAATGTATTCTATATCGGGGGTGAACCGACCAGTTACGAGGTTGCCGGGGAACTGGCCACCCTGTTCAATATAAAAATCAAGGCACTTGCTGCTGCAAAGCAACTCAACTGGTTCAAAGTCAACCTGTTGCCATCCTGGGATGAGGAGATGCTGCCGGTTATCTTTCCGGGCATGAGCCTGAGCAAAGTGGAAAGGCTCTTCTACAGTTTCCCCGGAGATAAACCTGTACCGCAGGCTTCACCGGATATGCCGGATATTGAATTGACAACTATAGACCGGGCTTTTCTGGAGCGCCGGGAACTGGAGAACCTGCAATTGGTAGAGGCGGAGATCGAATGGATGTGGTCAACGGAGGGGAAGCGGCGTGCGCGAGAGTTCGGTGTCGCAGCACTTAAGGGTAATACAATTGTCTGCTGGTGCACAGCAGAGTATGTGAGCCGTCAGATGTGTGGTATCGGTATAGAAACCCTGCCGGAATATATGAACAGGGGGATTGCGACTGCAACTGCTGCCCGCTTTGTGGAACGATGCCGGGAGAGGGATATCGTACCATTCTGGGAATGTGACACTGAAAACATCGGTTCAGTGCGAGTGGCAGAGAAAGTCGGGTTCAGCCTGTTGGAGGAAAGGACATTCCGGGTGGGTAAGTTCAGCTAACAGGACGGGATAAAACCAGCGGGACTATTTGAAGAAAGACTATTTCCAGAACCGTATCCAAGATCAGGAAAACAAGCCAATGGGAATCACTTACAAATACAGCAGGAGGCAGTTCCTGTTCAAGCTGGTGATGCAGCTGACCATGGCTGCCGGTTTCATCTGGGCGTTGCTGTTGACTGAATTCATGCTGGCACTGCTGGTTGCCGGGGCAATGATTGCCACCCTGGCGCCTGTCTGGCTCAGGCGGCGTTTTCATATCTACCTGCCTCCCGAGACAGAACTGCTGGCTATCGTCTTTATCTATGTGACTCTGTTTCTGGGTGAATTTGGTGATTTCTATAACCGCTTCTGGTGGTGGGATATTGTAGTCCATATGGGTTCCGGTTTCCTGCTGGGCCTGGTCGCCTTTATCCTGGTGTATGTGCTCAATCACGCACCCCGCACCGAGCTGAATCTCAGCCCGGAATTTATCGCGCTCTTTGCAGTCGTTTTCGCACTGGCTGTCGGTGCGCTCTGGGAGATTTTCGAGTTCAGTATGGATAATTTCCTCGGCCTCAATATGCAACGCAGCGGCCTGGTCGATACGATGTGGGATCTGATTGTGGCTTTAACCGGCGCCTGTGTTGTCAGTGCCATGGGATATGCTTATCTGCGAAATCACCGTGAGACCTTTATCGTGCCCTGGATAGACCGGTTTCTGCGTGCCAATAAACGCCTGCTGCGCCGCAAGAGAATTGAAGAGGAGATGTGAGGGGCGGTCATTGCTGGAGCCAGAGGAGATCCGGCACATGGGAGATCTACCGTGAAACTGCGCACAACCATTCTACTGCTGACTTTATTGCTGCTTGCCGCCTGTACCACTATATCCATAGTCAGCCGGTTCAAACGGGGAGAGCCGGTCTACCCCAAAAAAGCGGCAGTAATACAATTCGAGCTGCAACGGCATAAGATAATCGTCCCGGTCGGGATCAATGACTCCGGCTCCAGTCATAACTTCCTGTTTGATACAGGTGCGATGGGCGCCATCTCGATCCGCCTGGCTGACAGTCTCGGGCTGGATCCGGGGCTGGCACTACCAACCCCGGTCGATTCGCTGAAAGCATACCTGACCACGCAACCGGTGTCGGTGCAACTGCCGGGAGCGGCAGTAGAGGATGTCTTCCTGGTCCGATTCGATTTTACTGACACATTCCCTATCCATGGCATAGAGGGGTTTATCGGCTCCAACCTGCTGCGGTACTTCTGTGTATCACTTGATTACGACCGTCGGGAGCTGATACTCAGCCGCGATTATCCGGAGTGGGTCAGTAAGGTGCCCCACTATCAGCTGCAGCTGGAAGCGACCTTCCCCCTTTACTTCCCTCTGATAGAGTGCACACTCAACGACAACCTGTCGGCACAGGCCATGATCGACACCGGCGCACCCGACCTGTTGACTATTCCACTGGAGCTGTTTGAAGATGTAGTACTGGCCAGCGGAGCGGAGCATATTGCGGGAGTTGGCGTTGTGGCGAAGTGGCCCTTCACCACCAGTGACGACTGTTATCTGGCACGGCTTCCCGGCTGCCGGTTCGGTGACCTGCTGTTAACAGATATTCCGGTATTAGTAGCGGATCTGCCATCCTCTGATCATCTGCTGCTGGGAAAAGCTTTCATGGATCAGTTCCTGACACTGATCAACTATCCTGAATCGGAGCTGCTGCTCGTAAAGAGAAACGAACCTCACTTCGAGGATAACATAGTATCAACCGGGCTGAAAGTTGCCCGAGAGGAAGACAGGACATTCGTGCGCGGTTTCTGGCAGGGGTCTCCAGCCGACCGTAATGGTATCCAGGTTGGTGATGAACTGATCGGGATCGCCGGTTTCGGAGCTGACGTTCTCAGCCTGGATGAGATCAACGGATTTCTAACCGATGAGGCTGCGTCGGTAGTGGAGTTGGTTATCACTCACGATGGAGAAATCCAGTCACTGTCATTGCCGCGGGAGCCATTGTTGCCATAGTGATTCTCAAATCATACCTGAAACGCCGTATATCTGAAAAGGAAGTAGCCAATAATGAAATATGTCGAGGTTGTTGCTGACGCCGGCAGCTCAGATACTATCACGGCACTGGCGGAAAAAGCCGATTCCCGGGATATACGCCTTGGTGCTGCGGGAGAAGATGGCAAGAGGCAGATTCGGTTACTGGTAACTGATGATAAGCTTCAGTGGGTATTGGATGCGCTGCAGAATATCCTGGGTGCACAGCCATCTGCCCGGATACTGGTTTTAACTCTTGAAGCATCATTGCCCCGGCCGGAGGAAACCAACAGTAAGCGGAAAGATGCTACAACTACTGCTCGAGAAGAGCTTTATGAAGATGTTGAGAAAAGGGCGCGACTTGACTTCAATTTTATCCTGCTGGTGATACTGTCGACGATAGTAGCCGCTATTGGTCTTATGAAGAACAATATCGCCGTTGTAATCGGCGCTATGGTGATTGCGCCGTTGCTGGGGCCGAATCTGGCGTTGAGTCTCGGTACCGCTCTGGGTGATATCAAACTTGTGCAGAGCGCGGCGCGAACACTGCTCGCAGGTATTCTGTTGGCTGTGGGCCTCTCTGTCGGTCTGGGATTTCTCTGGCTTTCTGAATCTCTGAACCCCGAGATCCTGAGCCGTACTGAGGCCGGACTGGACTCGGTTGCACTGGCGTTGGCTTCCGGTGCAGCAGCGGCACTATCACTGACAACAGGGCTGTCAAGCGTACTGGTCGGTGTCATGGTTGCTGTAGCGCTTCTGCCACCGGCGGCCACACTGGGTCTCATGCTGGGGCAGGGAAACATGGAGCTCGCTGTAGGGGCGGGGATTCTGCTGGCAGTAAATATCGTATGTGTTAACCTGGCCAGCAATATCGTTTTGCTTGCCAGGGGTATCAACCCGCGCACCTGGCTGGAAAAGAAGAAAGCGAAGCACGCGATGACTGTTTATGTCACTGGATGGCTGATAAGCCTGGCCATACTGTTAACTATCATATTTTTTCGAGGACCCTGAAAAGCTCGTCATCACCTCTCAGGCACCATTTATCATGGTGGATTTCGCCAGGTGCGCCTGAACAGTATTACTTCAGATTATACCACTCACCAGCACCCAGACCTCCCTGCTCGAGAATCTGCTGTGCCACAGATTTACCCGCGCGCGCGATCCGCAGGCAGACACCACAATCAGAGCTGAGGTGACGTGGTACCGGAATCAGTTTACAACTGCAACCGGCTTTTTTCAGCAGGCTTTCCCCTTTCAGGGCGTGGCTGATTGTGGGGGCCAGCAGGACGGTGTATTCCTCCTTTGCCATCGAGATCCTTTCTGCTCAGCGGTTTCCGGCAGCTGTGGCAGCCAGCCTGTCAACTGCTGTCAGCACAGTGTCAATTTCCGTTTCTGTTGTGAAATAACCCGGACTGAGGCGCACCGTACCTGTGGGATAGGTGCCTATAGTACGGTGTGAAGCGGGCGAACAGTGCAGTCCTACCCGGCAGAGAATCCCGGACTTCTCTTCCAGCTCCAGGCCAACAGTGGAGAGCATGCTGTTATCAATGTTGAATGACACCACACCGGTGCTGCGATCCACATCCTCTACACCGTAAATGGTTACACCGGAAATGTCCCGCAACCCGTTGCTCAACCGCTGACTTACCCTGGCTTCCTGCTGGCGGATCTTATCCCAACCCTGAGATTCCAGCCAGCTGAGGGCAGAAGCCAGCCCTGCCAGGCCCGGTGTATTGCGTGTACCGCTTTCGTAGCGGTCCGGTAGCAACGCCGGTTGTATTTCATCACCCGACCGGCTGCCGGTGCCCCCACGTATCAATGGTTGCAACCGCGCCAGATCCACCCGCTCTCCGATCAGTAATCCGCCGGTTCCGGGAGGCCCCAGCAGTGCTTTATGACCGGTAAATGCCAGCAGGTCGATACAGTCCCCTTCCATATCCAGCGGTATCAAACCGGCACTCTGGGCAGCGTCGACCAGCAACAGTAAGCCATGTTTTCGGGCAATCTGCCCCGCCTCTCTGACCGGTTGTATCGTACCGGTCACATTAGAGGCATGATTCAAAACAATCATCACTGTATTGTTCCTGATCGCCGGTGTCAGATCGTCCGGGTTGAGCACCCCCTGTGGTGAACAGGGTATCACCGTGATCTCTATGCCCTGCTCTTCCAGATGACGCAGCGGGCGCATGACAGCGTTATGTTCCATACTGCTGGTGATCACATGATCACCTGGACGCAGCTGTCCACGAAGGGCCAGGTTCAAACCCTCGGTAGCATTCTGGGACAGGACAACCCGTAACGGGTCGGCTACACCAAAAAGTGCAGCCAGAATCTCCCGTGTGTGGTAAACCGCCCGCCCGGCTTCAAGTGAGACGCGATGACCGGAACGGCCGGGATTTCCCCCGGCAGTTTCCAGCACTCTGATCATTGCTTCCGCCACACAGTCCGGTTTGGGCCAGCTGGTAGCTGCATTGTCGAGATAGATCATTGTTCAATCAACAGTTCGAAGCCATCTTCTTTTTCCTCTACAGTAACCCGGCAACTCCTGTTTTCAGCCAGGCGCCGGACATTTTCAACTGCTGTAACAGTATCAACCGTCACCTCCACCGGAAAGTCAGCGTTCGCGATCGCTCTGTCAACCAGTAGAACCGGCTGTGGACATGATAATCCGCAGGCATCAATTTTCTGTGACATTTTATCCTCCATAATTCATTTGGCAAATTCTCCGGCAGTTACAGTATCAGTTATACCCGTTCCCGCATGGACAGTCCGATGGCCACACAGACCAGCAATCCGATTATAACAGCCACCATCCCATAGCCGGAAATACCACCGACCTGCAGGACACCTTCGACCATCCTGTCCGGTTTACCGGCCAGGGCAAAATTATGGGCAAAACCGGCACCGGTAATCATCCCCAGCACAAAGATACCCGCGTCGCTGTCACCTTCTCCTGAGAGAAAGAGCTGGCGCCCGGGACAGCCTCCTGCCAGCAGAAAGGCCTGGCCAGCCAGAACCATCCCCAGAAAATTCCAGAGGTGATTACTATGCGAAATCGGTTGTGCTGCGAAACCAAAGCCAACCTGGCCCAGGATGAGATTGGTTATAAAGGCTGCCACCACCAGCGCCACCACACCGGTCATGAGGTGGTAATCACGGATCAGAATAACATCGCGAATAGCTCCCATGGTGCAGAAGCGGGTGCGTTGCGCCAGAAATCCGATCAACAATCCGGCTCCCAACGCGATCAGTAATGGCGCCGTCATAGCTCCGGGGCCTTTGACGCTGAAGAAGATTGCGCCACCCTCACTGAACTGAGGGCGAAACAGTGCGAGTAACAACAGGCCGATCATTATTAACGGCATAACCCAACCTGCGGCGGCTTTTGTTTTTTGCGCCCGGCCCAGGCTGTAACCGCGCCGGAGAAAGAGTGTACCGACACCGATACCTGTCGCCAGGCCGATCAATCCGATAACGGCATTCATGTCACCACCGGCCAGCCGCAGCAGCGCCCGCCAGGGACAGCCGAGAAATGTCAGGGCGCCAATCATGGCGAATGCACCCAGCACAAAACGGATCAGCGGAGCCGAACCCCCTCGCGCCCTGAACTCCCGGAACAGCAGAGCTGCAATCAGCGAGCCCAGTACAAAGCCGATCAATTCCGGTCTGATCTGTTGTACGACACCGGCACGATGCAGTCCGAGGGCACCGGCGATATCGCGTTCAAAGCAGGCGGCGCAGATCCCCATGTTGGGGGGATTGCCCAGCCTCTGGAGCAGGGGAGCCAGGATGCCAATGACGGCACCGATCAGGATGATTCCCCATCGGGAAGCGAAGAAGGCGGTAAGTTTACTGTAATTGTTCTGGGGCATTGGAACCTCCGTTTGCGCGCGGTCACCCGTGCTGCAAACCGGAGACTCCCGGTGGTCAGAGCGGGTGGGTTGCGCGTGCGTTAATGTGAGGGAACCGTACCGGTTCCCGTAGCACGCTTCAGATCTGGTAAACTGTTAACTCGTTAAGCATGTTTCTTTCCAGGTTTTAAGGTCAGGCCTGCAAGGAATAGAACCGTCAGATAGTTGGTCTGACTTCTATGAGAAAAATGATGCAGAAACTGAACCAGTTGAGCAATAGTTTCCTTGCTCAAAACTGCTTTCCATAATTTCCTGAGGTGATCTCCACTACCGGAAAGTCAGCGTTGTGTCACACCAGGTGTTCAGACATTCTGCCTGTCGAACAATTTTATGCTGATCAGCAACGGTACAACGATCCAGAGAATAACCAGTATCAGCGAGATCAGGGTGAGGGCGCCGGTACTGCCCAGCAGTTTCACAGCCACAACACCAGCCGCACCAAATATTGAATCCCCCCCTACTGCAAGGAGACTGGAAACCCGCACCATGTCGACCGGGTTAAAAAACAACCCTACCAGCAACCCGGTTTTCAGGGTTGTGTGAGACAGGTAGGTTGTACTGGCCAGTACAGCCAGATCGTAAAAGATCACGAAGAAAAACCAGAGCAGTACGGAGAGTCCGACCGCGGCCTGGCGCCGGTGGACAATGATCGAGAGGAGGAGGGCAAGGCTCAGAAACACCGCACCCAGCATAAGGGAATGAAGAGCAACCAGCATGAAACGCCAGGACCCTTCAGCACCTATACGGAAAGCGATGATAATCCCGGCGACCGCGAAACCCGCGACAACCGCCAGAACCAGGGACCCCAGAGCACCGAGGTACTTTCCGATGATAATCTTCCAGCGGGCGACTGGCTGGCTGATTACCCAGTCGAGGTACTTACGGTAGGAGACAAAAGTATAGGTCCCCATCATCAACGCCAGGATAGGCACCAGATAGAGGACGAGGCTCACAATCGAAGCACCGGTACGTCGAAAATCCTGGAATCCTACATAACCCGCTGTAACCATACCGGAGTAGGCGATCGTGAGGGTCAGCACACCGAAGAGAATGGATACCCCGAGAATCCACCTGTTACGCAGATTCAGTTTCAGATCCTGTCTGGCTATCAGCAGCACTTTATTCATCGGGCGGGCCTGTGGTTAAATGTGGATCACCGGAAATCGGCTTCTTCAGCTGTGTGATCACCGGCAACAAAGAGTGTCGCCAGGATCTGACCGGCATTGTTTTGAAAGACAAATCCCTGACCGGGTTTGTCAGCTATAAAGGTTTTTGTCATGCTTGATTCTGCCGGTGTCTGCATCTGGAAATCATATCCCGTCAGTAGAATCTGATCCATCTCACCCCGGGGATTGTCGTAGGTTACATCAACAATCTGACCCCGGTGTACTTCAATAGCAGGTGGATCGTCGATATCTGCCGTAGAGAGCTCAATCTCCCTGTCGGCCCGCTCCCACATTACCCGAAGATCATTCCAGGTGATTACTGTACCCGCCATTTCGATGGCAAAGTCTGCTGCATCTGGCTCCTCGGCAAAGGCCATAAGCCCATAACCCATGGTAGTCCGGAAATTGCCATGTACAATGAAAGCCCGGGTGGCAGGGATGGCTTTAAAGCTGGTGTGATCGAACAGATATACGTTCATCTGCACCGCTGCCCCGTCTGCCTTGAGCTTGTTGATAGTCTGCAGAACACAAACCGGGCAACAGAATGTAAGCATCTTCTCAGCGGCATTAATCGCTACCGCCCCATGATCGACATCATTGATTACCATAGAGCAATTTTCACACTGGTCCAGGCCTGCGTCCAGGTGTGGGTGAACTTTCGTCTGGCAGGAAACTGCCAGTAGCGCACAGAGCAGAACAGTACTTAGCTTAGTCATAATGTTCCTCCACGAGTTGATCAAGTGATGGTTTCTGGGTTGATATGCTGATGATATCTGTTCCGGTCTCCCGGATGGCTTCAAGCACTTTGATCTGTTCAATCTGATCGGCACGATACCGGAAATATCCGTTCTCAAACTCAGCCTCAGTCGCTCCGCTCTGCAGGGCTACGTCAACGAGTGTTTCTTCATGTCCCGCCAGAACCAGAACCATATCGGTTTGATTCTTGACCCTGGTGCGGAATTCGGCTACCGGTTGCTCCAGGGCGAGTCTGCCACTGGCCATAACTGCGACCCGGTCGGCCAGACTCTCTGCATCAACCATGGCGTGGGATGTGAAAAGTACGGTCTTTTTATTTGATTTGAGTTTTGCCAGATACTTCCGCAGGCATCTCACACCCCCCATATCAAGATTCAGGGTTGGTTCATCGAGTACATAGACAGGTGTGTCGGCAAGGAAAGTGATCACCAGCCCCAGCCGCTGCAGCATACCGCCGGAAAGCGTTCCTGTCCGCTGGCGCATTTCAGCCTTGATGTCGATCAGCTCGAGCAGCTCCTCTATCCGGTCAGCTGGAGCGCCCTTGATTGTTGCGAAGAAATTCAGGACCTCACCGACAGTGAGACTCTCTGGAAGTGTGACGCGCTGTGGGAGATATGAAAGCTGTGCCTTCACCTGTTCCGGTTTCTCCCAGAGGTTTTCACCCGCAATAGTGACGGTTCCGGTATCGGGGCGCGAAAGGCCGACAACAGACTTGAGCAGAGTTGTCTTGCCACCACCGTTGGGCCCGAGCAGGGCATAAACCTCACCCTCTCCGATATGCATGTCGGTGGGATAGACAGCCTGAAATGAACCGTATTTCTTCGAGTAGTCTGATAACCGTATCACTTGCGAACCTTCCAACTTAGCACAGGCGGCAAAAACAGAGCTATTGCCCAGATAACACAATGGCCAACCGAAGCGCCGACATCACTGTAGGCAAGTTTATCCCAGGGCACATCAGCATTTGCCAGCGTGCGGAAGACCGGCCTGGGATCGCTGGCAGTTGCTTTGCGCAGGATCGGCAAACGCTTCTCGGCTGTAGCTAACAGTTGTGCTGCAGGACTGTAAAGATAAAACCTTACCGCTGGATTTTCCAGTTCGAGGAACTCAAAGATGCTCTGAAGTTGAAATGGTATATCACCAACTCCATCGCTGTCAATATCGTACCCGTCATACCCCGACCAGAAGTTGCCTTTTCCGTCCCTGACCCAGCGCGTCAAATCGATGACTGAGCGCTCCATTACAGCGTCAGAGAGGTTGGAGATAAAATTATTCCCGACCAGCAGGTTGTCTTCACAGGAAGCGTTGAGCAGAATGGCCACGTCGTTCTGAACGACGTCGTTCCCCTCAAGCAGATTGTGATTGGCGTCGTCGAAGAAGACCGCCCTGGTATTATCGAGTATCAGGTTGGATTCTGCCGTGCAATACTCTACCGACTGGAGCAGGATGCCGTAGGCTCTGAATCCCCGGCAGTGGGCGAAAATATTACGCTTGAAACTGATCCGCTCGGAGAACATGAGGGCGGCACCGGCGACATTATGATCAAAGAGATTGTCCTCGAAACTGTTGGAATCAGAATACATGTAGTGCAACCCATAGCGCAGATCGTGTATGTGGTTACCGGTGATCTGTGTACGGTTAGCGAAGGAGAAGTAGATTCCGTCACGGGCAAAGCTGATTTCGTTGTTCTCGAGGATGTTCTCGAAAGTGCTCCAGAGGTGAATGCCGTTGCCACGATCTGCTTCCTGAATATTCATCCGCCCGACTACGGTATTGTCGTGAAGGTAATGGGTATTACCCCCTTTGATATAGATACCGTGCAGGTTGTCACGCACGAGACAATCAGCAATTTCAACAAAGTCGCCGGTCACTTTTATCCCGGCGTGATCTTTCAGTAGTCTCGTGCCTGAATTCTGGACGGTTACACCGATCAGCCTGATGGAATCGGCCTCAAGTGTCAGTGCATCACCGATTCCCTGTCCGTCAATTATGGCACCCTCTTCACCGAGGATGGCCCTTGAAGTAGTGACCACAAAGGGGCCCAGATAGATGCCCTGTTTCAGATGAATCGTATCACGTGCCAGGGTATCCGCCAGGGCATGCAACAGATCATCACTGGTGGAGACCTCCACCGCAAAAGCCCTGGTACTGAGTACCAGGGCCAGGGTGATTATAAATGTGGAGGTGATTTTCATTGGCTTCGTATCTCTGTCGATCTGGTGCGATTCGGTACCGTCCTACTCGGCGCGTAACAGATCGGAATCGATCATGGTTTTTGTCCGAACTCCCGCAACACCTACTTTTACAAATATCTGCCAGGACTCCTCAAGATCAAGGAAAAGCTGACGGTCAAAATTCCCCGCCTCCAGACGCTTGACACAATCACCATAAAGAGTTGAAGCATTACCAAGCTGGACCTGGGTGTCTGTCCATTCATCGTGTGTTACTTCGCTCAGTTTATCGGAGTACTGGTCAAAGGCGGCAATAATGAAAGCTGCCACAGGATTGATAATGTTCAGTACTTCTACTATCTCAGCATTCTTGTTATTGGTGATAGCCTGCCAGTCACTGTCTGATTCTGGTGTGACTCTGGCCGGAACCTCGGCAGCTGCCGGTGCTTCATAGCTGACTTTCAGACCGGTCTGTGTCGTTGCAGGTGTATCAGTTGAGCCGGCTTCCTTTTTAGAACAGGCGGTCAGAGAGAGTCCGGCAATGAGCAGGGTAATTAGTACAGTAACAATATTGATTCTCTTCCACATAGCTTTCTCACTTTCAATTTGATGGTTTCTTCAACGCAGCTCTCGCGGACAGAATGATGCTTAGAGTCAGAAACAGAACAAAGGCAAACAACAGGTAAGAGGAGTAACTGGGATAACTCCATACCTTGAACTGTCCGACCTGTTCAAACCCGAAAAGAGGCGGTGAAAACGGTTCAACCTTCACTGCTGCTTTTGCATCGAGGTTGTGTCCGAAATAGTTGAGTTTGTACCAGAATGACCAGAGGCTGAACATCCCGAAATAGGAAAACAGCACCAGTATATCCACTACCTTCCCGACGGTCCCGAAGACGACAGCTCGAAGTGTCAGAACAATGAATATCCCCAGTGCGAACGGTACCCACATCAATTCGGGAAACTCCTTCTCATGCAGTTCCGCCATACCGATATAGTGATTGAGGATATTGATTTCCGCCAGGTCGGCATTGTCGTTGCCACCGACAAGCTTGTGACTGTAGATATCGAGTGTCAGGCTCTCGGGATATTGATATGACCAGAATTCCAGATTCCAGAGTGGCATGAAGAAGGTTGGAATTAGTACCACGACAGCCAGGATCACTAGAATTCTCGAAATGCCGGTCAACGGGCTTCCGAGAATCCCTCTGGTGCGGGTAAAGAATGACTCCATGATTGCCTCGCGACACTCCGGGGATGGGCTTTCCCCCATCCCCGTCAGTGCAGTTTTACCTAGGGTTTGACTAACAGATAACCCTGCATTTCCTGATGCAGTGCCGAACAGAAGTTTGTGCAGTAGAACGCATAAACTCCGGACTTGTCAGCCTTGAAGGTGACGCTTTTTGTTTCACCGGGATCTGCCACGATGTTGATGTTGTAGTCATCAATGGCAAATCCATGCAGCTCGTCACGGGTCTGTTCAATGTTGGTAATATGTATGGTAACTTCGTCACCAAGATTGACACGGATGACATCAGGGGAAAAGAAGCTGCGCACAGCGATCATTTTCACCTCGACTTTGCGGCCGGTACGTGTAATCGAAGCTTCGTCAGCTGACCATATGGCATTGGGATTGTGGTGTTCGCCGCGTTTGTAAACTTCAAACGGGTGTAACTTGTCCGCCTTGATCATAACCGCGTAGTGCGGCTCCGGTTCGGTGAAAGCGTCGTAGAGCAGTCTCATTCTGTCGCCAGAGATATCGATCAACTGGGCTGACTCCGGAATGGAGGGCCCTACGGAAAGATGACGGCCTTTTGAAAGCTTATTCAGAGCTACCAGATAATTGCCATCGGGTGATTTTGAATCCCCTTCAGCGGAAACCAGGTGGCCGATGTTGTAGGCTACCGGGATCTTCTCGACAATGTACTGCTCCATTCTCTTGGCATCCTCAGCATCGCCGGCAGCGTATGGCGGCAGCTTCCACTTTACTACGGCGCTTTCCACAAAGAGGGAAGTGTAGGCGTTACCCCGGTCATCGAACTGGGTGTGGAGCGGTCCGAGTCCAACCGGTACTTCAGCTTCACGCACTGATTCGTAGGTGAGGACCGGAATACCATCGACAATGTCTTCATAATCTTCAGCAGCAATCGCTGCGAGGACCTTCTCAAAATTGAACACTGTCGTTGTCGGTGAAAGTTTACCGCTGCCGATAATCCACTGTCCGTCGGGGCTGACATCAACACCGTGAGGACTCTTGCCCAGACCGGCAAAAAAGACAACACCCGGTGCCTTGGCAGGATCGATCACCCTGGCTCCATCGTACATAGTGAAGTTACCGGCCGCCACAGCTTTCTGTGCTTCACGCCAGTTGACCATAATCACATAGTCTTTGTCACGCTGCGAGGCGGTTACCTCCAACTTGGCCCCTTCGATGAATTCCCGCTCCGTATTGTAGCAGGTCCAGAAGAGCCAGCCGTCGCTGACACCCTTACCGGCGTCACCGAGATCATAGTTGAAAGGCGGCATGAGGATTTCCCAATCGAGCGTCATGTTGCCATCATCCGGATCAATGGCGATACCGGCAACTATTCCATGGTATTCTTCAGCATACTCGGTCACATCAGCATAGGTTCCCTGGGGGAACGGTACCGACATACGGGTCGCCATGGTGATATACTCGGTATTCGGTGTCACAAAGGAAGAACCATGATTGGCCGAGATATGGGGGACCTTGAGAATCTGCTTTGTTTTGAAATCATCCAGAGCGATGCGTGCGATACGTCCCTGTGCGTTGTCGTTGATGAATAACCAGCGACCATCATACTCACCATCGGTTTCGGAGAGTCCGGGATGGTGTGAATCACCCCAGGTGTATCCGCCCAGCATTTCCTTGGTTTCGTTGTCGAAGCCATAGCCGGTACCGGGGTAAGGGGAGAAAACAGGTATGGTGCAGATATGGCGCATTGAAGGAACACCTGAGACAAAAATCTGCCCGCTGTGTCCACCGGAGTAGAACAGGTAGTATTCGTCCAGATCTCCCGGGGGGACATAGGTTTTCAATGCAGCATCGGTAACATCCGAACGCATCCCGGTTTCTGTACCACGGCCACGACCTTCATCGCTGCCGCCACATCCGATCATTGTCATCATGACACTGATAATGATCAATGCCATGGTACTTCGTAAAATGTGTGTTTGAATTCTTGACAAGTGAACCTCCTTACGCTTCACAGGAAAGCGTGGTTTTAGTGATTCCCGCTATTGCTTTGTTGAGATTTGTAACTATGATTTGCTCGTGTGAGAATGTCGATCAACTCCCATTTTTCCTCATCGGTAAGAATCACCTTGGAGGAGAAGATAATTGACATGGTTCCACTCTGACTGGGATCGAAGATGAACTCCTGGAGTGACTGGCGGAACCGGACATGGACATCGTCAACCGCAAAGGTCAGGTCGGGGCCTTTATCGGTTGGTGACTGGATATTGTAAGCCTGAATCGAATGGCAGCCAAAGCAGCCTTTATCGATGAAAAATGCACCGTCGCCGGTAAGTAGTTCCTCGCGTCGCTGTGTTTCCAGAGGTAAAAGTATCTCCTCCTGCTCGAAACCGGGGATATACTGAACCGGCATATTTTCATCGCGCCAACTCAACATCAGCATCGAAAGAGCGTGACGGTCTTTTGTCTGCAAACCCATTTTGGGCATGACAGTAGTCGGTATTACGCTTGTCGGCTCATCGAAATGCAACATATGCCAGTTGAAGCTCGACCTGAAGCCGCTGAAATTCGACCAGTCATAACCCTCTGCATGCCGCTCCCCCATCGAAGTCAGGTCGGGGCCGATTGTGCCACCCTTTTCGTTTATAACGTGACACCCCCAGCAGGCTTTCTCCTGTATCAGATCTTTGGCGTGATTGATATAGGGCATCCCGTCGGTTTCGCGTTCATAACGGTGGCAGACATTGCAGTTAATCTCGATCATGGCGTTTTTGTCGTTGAGATTGTAGTCGGCGGCGACTGCTCCCGCCAGTAGCGGCTCTTCCCAATGCTTGACAAAACCGTGTGCACCATGCCTGTCTACAGCGTATCCCTGACCCCCGTGACAGATGGAACAGCCGTACTCTTCAACCGGGTGATCTTCAAACAGTTCCCGGTCGGGATGGGTTGTAAAGGGCTGTGGTGCCCGCTCGAAGCCGGGCCAGAAAATCCCCTGGTGACAGGTTGTACACCTGTCTACGCGATCGAGCTCCTCAACCCAGATCTGCTGCAGGCCTCTGGGTATCTTGGCGAGATCCTCCTGGTTGACTATTTCAGAAGCGACTTCGCGAAATTCCTTCTGGTAGATTTTCCAGGACGGCGTTGTATCAATGAAAATGGTTACCAGACTGATACCGGCAAAAAGCAGAGCGGCGATCATTATCAGGAGGCGGTCGGTTCTCATAAGCTTATTCTGTGACATTTCGCTGCTCTCCCTAATATATAACTGGTGTTACGGGGATGATCTGCCAGGGCCAGAAGAAGTCCCAGTTAGGTCCCCTCAGCCAGGTGCCGATAATTGTCAGCACTATGAACGCTACCACAAATGCTGTGAACAGCGACAGGGATGCGGTGCGGGTCGACCGGGTCAATTTGCGCACGAGGAAGAACCAGAGGATAAACGCAATCTGCAGCCCCGAGGCCGGGTTCAGCAGGTCAAACCAGAACTGATGTTCAAAAATGTTACCCAGTAATTCGCGGGAAGGGAAATTCACACCGATGAATACTGCCAGGCAGGTCAGAGCCAGCCCGGCCAGGCCACCCAGCGCCAGCCATTTCTTTTCGGACTTCTCAGTCGGCCAATGACCGATTTTTCCACCGCTGCGATCTACCCAGGGAATCAGCATCAGCCCCAGAACGACAAGCCCCGGGATGAGGACGCCACCGACAAACGCACTGTAGCCAACCAGCTCCTGAAGGCCGAGGAAATACCAGGGCGCTTTGGCGGGATTGGGTGTTACAGATGGATTTGCCAGCCCCTCCAGCGGGGCATGGGTAATGATACTCAGGACTGTCGAAACCATGACGGTGAGGAACAGAACAATAATAATACGACGGACCATATCTGGTGAACTGGAAACCGAATTCTCTGTGGTCAGTTTCTGCCGTTCGACAATATGCACCGAAGTACCGGAAGCTACTCCCATCAGGGCGTATGATTTTGATCCGGCACCTGTAATATCGTTTTTCTCTACCGGAGGTGTTTCCTCTTTAACACGCTCAATAACTGCCAGGCCGCCATCCTTGCGAATCCTCCAGAAATGCCAGATCATCGCCAGGGCTGCAACCAGTGGCAGGAAGAATACATGCAGTACATAGAAACGAATCAGCGTGTTCTGGCCGATTATTGTCCCGCCCAGAATGAACTCACGCGTACTTTCACCAACTACAGGCACGGCTGAGGCAATCGAAGTACCCACCGTTATTGCCCAGTAAGCAAGCTGATCCCATGGCAACAGATAACCGGTGAAGGACAGGAGCAAGGTCACCACCAGCAGCACAACACCGAGCACCCAGTTGAACCTGCGCCCTGAAGCGGGATGCGATCCGTTCTTGTAGGCGTTGGTAAAGAATACCCTGAACATGTGGAGAAAGACCAGTGCTACCATCAGATGGGCAGTTATCCGGTGCAGAGACCGCAGTAAAGCCCCGAAGCTTATCACATATTCGATGTCCTTTATCGACCAGTAGGCACGTTCGACCGAGGGTACATAGAAGAACATCAGGATTACTCCGGTGACACAGAGAATGAAGAACAGGGCGGCTGTGATCGTCCCCAGCCAGAACGAGTAACCCCAGGACATACTCCGCAGGCTGACCCGGTGTGGGAACCAGTGATGCAGGAAGCTCTTGACTACAGCATCACCTGCTTCCCTGTTGCTCTCGGGGCGCCAGGGCCAGCTTATCTGATTGATGAGGGATCTGATTAATTGCATAGTTTATACCAACAATTTGACGTCGCTGCGGACGGTTTGGGATTTATCAACCACCAGCTGGCCATCCTCAGGTGCAACCTCCAGCTTGTGCCATGGCAGGCCGCTGGGAGCGGGGCCGGAATAAGCGGCTCCGTTCTGCCTGAACTTTGACCCGTGGCAGGGGCAACGGAACTCATAAGTGACGGTCAACTCTTTGCCCCCTGACCTTACTGTCTGCTCATGATCGAGTGAGGCATGTTTCACTGTGCAGCCGAGGTGTGTACATCGCGCGGAAACACAGGCAAACTGCTGCCCTTCTCTGATAATGAAAACCCCCTGTGAATCGATAAAATTGACACCCTCGGAGAACTCCTGTGGCATTCCAACTTTAAATTTCTTGGGTGGCTCATAGAGAACATTGGGGAATAACGACCGGAAATAAATCCAGGCCTGACTGGGCAGGGCAATCAGGAAAAACGCCAGCGTCATTTTACCGAGAAAGGAGCGGCGCCCCCTGTCAGCGGTTTTGAGCTCAGGTGTCACTAATCTATCCTCCAATTACATCATTAAAATCCAGCCTGTGCATCGTCCACGCCTGCGTGGGGCATCTCAGAGCACACAATCCACAACGAATACACCTGGTGTGATCCTTCAGCATCACGCTGAATTCATCAGACTCCGGAATACGATCAGTTAATGCGGTGGTATCCATACCGGTGATCTCGACCTGGTCCATTGGAACCAGTATCAGGCATTCCTCAGGGCAGACATCGACGCATCTGTTACAGAGGACACAGAGATCAGCGTCATAGACAGTCTCAATGTGGCACTGCAGGCATCTCTGCGCCTGGGTTACCGCTTCAGCTTCTTCGTAAGCCTCCTCCACCTCACTTATACCGGTTCGTCGATCGGAACTGATCGCGTCGGGCCGGCAGCGTTCCTGCTTTTCAAAAGCGGGGGGCATGACATACTCGTCGATCGGTATCTGTTCGATTGAAATAACAGTGCGTTCCTCGATGGCTGAATCCTGCAGATAGCGGTCGATTGAACGTGCGGCACGCTTACCATTTTCTACAGCCTCGATGAGAAGCCGGGGGCCGTATACCACATCACCACCTGCAAATACATCGGGTGCGCTGGTTCTCAGAGTTTCCGGATCAGCTTTAATCGTCCCCCGGGGGGAAAGCTCTATGCCATCTTCGGGGCAGATGAAACCTGTTTCTGCCTGCTGTCCAATGGCGAGGATTACGCTGTCAAAGGGATGGAACTTTTCAGTACCCTCTACAAAAGCAGGATTGAACCGGCCATCGTCATCAAACACACGGGCAACATCAATCAGTTCGATTCCCTTGACCCGGCCATCCTCACCGATGATCGCGCGGGGGCCTTTTGAAGGATGAAAAGTGATCCCCTCCAGCTCAGCCTCGCTCAACTCCTCTTTGCCCTGGGTCGTCGTGGCTGCCGGCATCTCCTCAATTGATTCCAGAGAGGCAACGTGAACATTCAGGGCACCTTCCCGGCGGGCACTCCTGGCGGCATCGAGAGCTACATGTAAAATGCCGGCTTCGGCAACCGCTTCACGGGCATCTTCCGGTGAGTAGAAACCACGCATAGCTGTCCGTGCGGCATCGAGGGCAACACTGCCACCACCGATTACCAGGACATTGTCACCCAGGTTGACACGATACCCCTGATTGATATTGATCAGGTAATCTACCGCTTTGATAACACCATCGAGATCGGCTCCCGGAACATTGAGCCCGGACCCGGCCTGGGTACCGATACCGATAAAAATCGCATCGAAACCATCCGCCCGCAGTTGTGATATATTGAAATCTTCTGTTACTGGAGTCTGGGTCCTGATTGTCACACCGAGACTCTGAATGTTGCGTATCTCCTTTGCAATGACACCCCTCTGAAGACGGTACTCAGGAATTCCATAACGCATCATTCCGCCGGCTTCATCGGCTGCCTCAAAGATCGTAACCTCATGCCCCATCAGGGCGAGGTCGTGAGCTGCCGCCAGGCCGGCCGGCCCGGAACCGATGATTGCCACTTTTTTCCCGGATGCTTTGACATCAACAGGAAATGCCGAGAGATGCCCCGGTGACTGGGCGCCGGCGGATCGGTGTGTACGCAGAAGCTCGCGAAAAGTATCAGGTTGATTCGACTCACTGCCATAGCGTTCGGTCACAAACCGCTTCAGCGCACGGATAGAGACAGGCTCATCTATTGAACCACGACGACAGGCATCTTCACAGGGGGCAGCGCAGACACGTCCGCAGATTGAGGCCAGGGGATTGGGGGACCGGGCTATGCGGAAAGCTTCGTCGTAATGCCCTTCACCGATCAGCTGGACATAACGGCCTGAATCGGTATCTACCGGGCAGGCGGTACGACAGGGAACATTGTCGCGGTACCATTCCAGCGGATGGGCAGTGACCCGGAGTCTCTCTTTACTCATGCTCAATCCTTAAAGTCAGTCGATCGCTTGCCTTATGCACAAAAAAAGGAACCTGCCTTTTCAGCAGATCCACTGCGTTGGCTTCATCCGTCGTTTTACCAATCAATACAACCGGTTGTGGCTGCTGGCGTCAGCCCGGAACTCACCCGGGACAAGGGTGTTAACCTGGTTGGCAGGTTTGAAAGGCACCCGTATACTTCGGTTGTAGCGGCAATAGATTCATCCAGCGATATAATTTTTAAATTGTACCATACTTTAACTGTATAATAATTAAACGAAGCTCGCAAGGATTTCCCTTTCCAACTCGCGGAAACCTGTAGCGACAGAATTATGCGATTCAATCAGAATGGTTGCTTAACAGTACCAATGGGTTTTGATTGTGGTCGATCCAGCCATGGGGAAAGAGGCTGTACTAACGTCTCGTCTTGAAGATCAGTTTCTACGGGGTGGGAAAATACCTCTACTCCGGGCGGGAGATTTACGGCTTCGGCTGAGAGAATTCAGCGAAACAATCCTGTTCTTCGGTTTCCGCTGTGTTCGCCGTCAAAACATTTCGCACTCATTTAGCCATTTAACTATGTGTGGTT
>CAZCRT010000008.1:0-86687 GCA_964501185.1 uncultured Bacteroidia bacterium | reverse complement strand
GAAAAAAAGCTACGGAGCTTCCGTTTATCATAGTATCCGGCTTGTCTGAACAGGAGGTCGTGATAGACTCCCTCAAAGCTGGCGCACACGATTTCATCAATAAAAACAACCTTGCCCGGCTTGTTCCCGCTGTGAAGCGGGCAGTATTGGATGCAGAACTTCGTCGTGAACGCGCTCATATGAAAAAAACCGTCTTCGAAAATGAGACCATGTTCGAGATGCTCATGGATGCCATGAGTGATGGCGTCTGTATTATCAAAAACCATCGTTTTATAAACGCTAATCCCAGCCTGGAAAAGATTCTCGGTGTTATCCCGGGGACATTGATTGGACTTCAAACCTGTGATTTTCTTGAGCATGAAGAGGGTGAAGTTAAGGCTCTGAGAAAGGTTGAGTTACCGGGTTGTGGAACAGGCTGTTATGAGCTTGAAATAACCCGTCCCAGTGGTGAAAAACGGCAACTTCGGATTACCGAAACAGCAATACCCTGCGAGGATGATTGTGACGAACGTCTTTTCGTTATTGCGCACGATATCACAGAGCGAAAGCAGATGATAAATGTGATCCAGGAATCTGAAGCGCGTTTCCGGGATGTAGCTCTGAGCAGTTATGACTGGGTATGGGAAGTCAACGCGGAGGGGCGCTATACATACTGTTCAGACAAGGTGATAGATCAGTTGGGTTATACTGCAGAGGAAATGCTGGGAAAGACTCCTTTTGATCTGATGCCTGCGGCAGAGGCTGATCGAGTAGGTAAGATTTTTCAGGAGATCGCAGAGAACCTGAAGCCCATCAGGAATCTGGAAAACAGGAGCCTGACCAAAGATGGGCGTGAGATCATTCTGTTGACAAACGGTGTACCAATGTTAGATGAGGAGGGCGAACTGCTCGGCTACCGGGGAGTAGATAAGGATATTACACAACGCAAGCTTACAGAAGCAGCACTCGAGCAACGCACCTTTGATCTAGATCAGCGGGTTAAGGAACTGGATTGCCTGTTCGGGATTTCTCAACAACTGACGCGGATCGATGCCACGCAGGAAGATGTCCTGCAGGGAATTGTGGAACAGATACCATCCGGTTGGCAGGATCCGCAGTTGATTACTGCGCGGATCAGAATCGCGGAGGGAGAATTTGTCAGCAGCAGTTTCAAGGAAACCGATCAGCGACAGGTTGCCCCATTGGAATATAACAACCAGGTTTATGGTGAAATCGTGGTGTACAGTCTTAAGAAAGAGTCAGAAAAACCTGACGACCTCTTTCTACAGGAAGAGCAGAACCTGTTGGATATTATTGCACAGCGCGTCAGCGTTTTTCTGGAACGCATACAGATGATCAACCAGGTCAGGCAGAGTGAAGCCCGTACCCGCGCAATCACCGACACTGCCCGCGACGCCATTGTCATGTTGGATTCCAATGGTAGAGTCAACTTCTGGAATCCCGGGGCGGAGCAGATGTTCGGTTATACTGCAGCGGAGATTGAAGGAAAGGATCTCCACAGGCAGCTGGTCCCGGAAACTTTTCATCCGAAAACATTCCAGAAGACATTCAACAGGGCGTTTCCGAATTTCCGTAAAACTGGTACTGGACCCGCTATCAATAATACACTGGAACTGAAGGCTCTCTGTAAGGATGGCAGGGAGATTCCGGTCGAGCTGTCCCTGTCAAGTGTACTGATTGATGATGAATGGCAGGCGGTTGGTGTACTAAGGGATCTGACCGAACGCAAGAAAGCGGAAATTAAGTTGCAGCAGGCCAACAAGATGGAATCCATAGGTACTCTGGCAGCCGGTATAGCTCATGAGATCAACACACCCACTCAGTTTGTAGGTAACAATCTCCGTTTTCTACAGGACAGTTTCAGTGATATCACTGCACTGCTCAGCGACGTGAATGACCTTATTGAGGCCGGTCAGGATAACGGGAATTCCAATGGGGAAACTGACGCCCTGGTGACAAAAGTACGGGAGGCGGATCTGGAGTTCCTGGTCGGGGAAATACCGTCAGCTATCGAACAATCACAACGTGGTATTGAAACAGTTTCCCGAATTGTCAGTTCCATGAAGGCGTTTGCTCATCCTGGTCAGGACGAAATGATACCTTCTGACCTTAACAAAATAATCCAGGATACGATTACTGTCTCCCGCTGTGAATGGAAATATGATGCAATCCTGGAGACCGACCTGACAGAATCACTTCCGGCAGTTCCCTGTAATCCCGGTGCATTAGGCCAGGTTATCCTGAACCTCATCACCAATGCCACGCATGCAATAAAAGCAGCTAAGGAAAATGTAGCATCCGATGAGAACCGTTCCCAGGCGGGTGGAGCCAAAGGTTTGATTCGAATTACAACCGGGCAACAGAATCAGAAGGCTGTCATTCAGGTTTCAGACAGCGGTACCGGTATACCGAAAGAAATCCAGAAGCGGATTTTCGATCCGTTCTTCACGACCAAGGATGTCGGAAAGGGGACCGGACAGGGATTAAGCCTTGTCCACGCTGTGGTTGTTGAGAACCTTCAGGGCCGGATCACCTTTGACACAGAACCGGGAACAGGTACAACTTTTGAAATCAGTCTCCCTCTCGAGAAAAACGCACCGGAGCAACATTCATGAAAAAGCGGATACTGTTCGTTGATGACGAACCGGATATTCTGAATTCTCTCAGACGGATGTTGCGTCAGAAACGGGACGAATGGGAAATGGTGTTTTGTGAAAGTGGCGCAGCAGCGCTGGAAAAATTCAGTGAGGACAGTTTCGATGTTGTTGTATCGGATATACGGATGCCGGAAATGGATGGTGTGGAACTGCTGACCCATATTCAGAAGCAATATCCCCAGACTGTACGCATAGCCCTCTCAGGTCACTCTGAACGGGATGATCTCTTGAGGGCGGTAGGACCGACACATCAGTTCCTTGCCAAACCGTGCAATGCTGATATCCTGACCAGTGTGATTACCCGCTCCTGCGCTTTACGCGATCTTCTATCCGACACCTCATTACTACAGTTCACCACCGACCTGGGATCACTGCCGAGTCTTCCCTCCCTGTACACTGCAGTCATGGATGAACTGAAGTCCCCGCTCAGTTCTCTGGCAAAAGTGGGTGAGATTATTTCGAAGGATATCGGTATGACCGCCAAGATTCTTCAGTTGGTCAATTCCGCTTTTTTCGGTATTCCCAGGCATATTTCCAGCCCCGCACAGGCAGTCAGTCTGCTGGGTGTGGATACCATACGACCACTGGTGCTGTCCATGAAACTGTTTTCTGAAGCTGATGGTTCCAATATACCGGAACAGCTTGATCTGGAACAGCTCTGGCATCAATCCTACCTGGCCAGCCTGCTGGCAAAGGAAATTGCATTGCGGGCGGAACTGGACCAGAAGCTGGTCGATGATGTATATCTTGCCAGCCTGTTGCACAATGTGGGAATTCTGGTACTGGCCTCCGGATCTCCCGAACAATACAGTAAAGTGCTGCAGTCTGCCGGGAAAGATACCCGGAAGCAGATAACTTCAGAGCAGGAGGAGTTTGGCCGGACTCACGCAGAAATTGGAGGTTATCTGATGGGCTTGTGGGGATTGCCCGATACAATTGTGGAAGCAATCTACTTCCAGCATTCTCCAGGTGATGCACCTGGAGATGTCAGTTTCTCACCACTCACAGCTGTCCATGTGGCAACTGCACTGGTAACAGATGAGATGGCAGAGAATCAAACTCCAACGGGAACGATGCTCGATATGGATTTCATTAACCGGTCAGGCCTGACTGATGAGTTGCCGGTCTGGCAGGAAATGCTGACCAGAATATTAGCCAGTGGAGAGAACAGTGAATAAACGGGTCTTACTGGTAGATGATGAGCCTGATATCCTGCGTTCCTTCCAACGGCAGTTGCGTAAGGATTTCAGTATTACTACCGCCACCAGTGGTGCTGAGGGTTTGAAACTGATAGAAACTGAGAAGCCCTTCGCCGTAGTTGTCTCCGACTTCCAGATGCCGGAAATGGATGGTATCCGGTTTCTGCAGCAGTTCAAGGCAAAGTCACCTGATACTACCCGGGTAATGCTAACCGGCCAGGCTGACCTGAATGTTGCCATGGAAGCGGTCAATCAGGGGAATCTGTTCCGCTTTCTGACAAAGCCCTGTTCCAAGGAAACCATGGTGCAGGCATTGAACGCAGCCAGCGATCAGCACCGGCTGGTTACCGGTGAGAAAGAGATCCTGGAAAAAACGCTTGCTGGCAGTATACGGGTTATGACAGATATGCTGGGACTGGTTAATCCTACCGCTTTCGGGAGTTCGTTTCGTATTAAAAACTATGTCAGCCACATGGTATCGAGGCTTGATTTACCCAACGCCTGGCAATTTGAGGTGGCGGCATTATTATCGCTGATAGGTTACATCACTATTCCTCCGGATGTCATCAGTAAGATCTACTCAGGTATTGATCTTTCTGAGGTGGAACAGGAAATGATCAGTCAACATCCAGCCGTTGCAGGTGATTTACTGGAACATATTCCCCGTCTGGAAAATGTAGCCCGTATGATTGAAGCGCAGAACGGTGTCTTTGAGAGACGCGCAGAACACAGGGATTTCAAGGGGGAGAATCTGATTGCGCTGGGTGGTAACCTCCTGCGAATTGCAGTCGCTTTTGATAACGAGATAGCGCAGGGACATACTAATCCTCAGGCAATTCAGAGGCTTCAGGAACAACCGGAAGAATATTTCCCGGAAGCGGTTGCTGCACTTGAGACTCTCAGGACAGTTGAGGTAGAACAGGTTCACCTCAACCTCACTTCCGGGGAGTTGAAGATAAATATGGTGTTAGATGAGGATATTATCGCCTCTAACGGCCTGACGATCGCAGTGCAGGGTCAGGAAGTTACTACGGTGATGCTGCAAAGATTACGTTCATTCGCTAAAAGCGTTGGTATCAATGAACCCTTTAAAGTGATCGAAAACAAACTCTAGAATGCTTCCCCCTCTTCTCACCATGTGAATGGCACTTCATCTTCGTTCAGGAAGACATCATCAGAAATAGTACCGCACACCAACCGCTGCATTGAGATCAAAGTCAGTGCCTGGCAGCAGGTCAAAGATCGGCACCACCTCGAAGAACATGTCGATCGGATGGGGTTTGAACTGATAGGTGACTCCCAGAGGTAACCGGACACCTAATCGGGTAGCCCGGTTTTCATCTTCATTCTCACCATTCTCAACCAGCAGCACCCTGATACCACCGCCATAATAGAATGGCAGAGCCAACAGATCGTTTCTAAAAAAGAGATCATCAATATGCAGATGCAGGGAGCTGTTGCCGGTGAGTGACCAGGCGACTGCTGCAGCCAATGAGTTACTGTCATTCATTTTGTTAACAGCGCAGATGCCTGTAGGTTCCCCGATGATGAAGCCGGCACCCATACCGCTGTCGGCAGCTTTAACGGTACTGCCCGCTATTAATAGCATCAGAATAGCGGTTGTGAGTGTTGTTCTCATAGCTTCACTGTCCTCCGATATCTGTACCTGCCTGTTGCTAGAAATAGTACCTGATTCCGATGGCAGCGTTCAGATCAAAACCGGTGCCCGGTAAAAGATCGAAAAGCGGAACAAGTTCGAAAAAACAGTCAACCGGATAATCGGTGAACTGATAAGTTACACCCAGCGGGATACGCAGGCCGATATGTGCATCTGACTCGTTGTTATTGTTATCCTCAACCAGTTTTACCCTGCCACCTATGCCGAAGTAGAAAGGTAACGGCAGCAGGTCGTTCCGCTGAAAAAGATAATCCACATGCAGGTGCATTGAGCTGTTGCTGTCAAGTGACCAGGCCAGTGCTGCAGCCAGAGAATTACTGTCACTGATTTTTTTAACGGCACAGATACCGGTAGGTTCCCCGATGATAACGCCTATTCCGGTACTGCCGGTTGCCCGTGCAGTACTGCCAGCGAATAACAAAACCAGAATAGCGGTTGTCAATGTTGTTTTCATAGCTTCAATCTCTCCTTCACTCAGTTACAGGAATCTCAAATATGAATCAGTCTTATGAAGTAATGGCTGGATTATTCTCAAGCAAATTAAAAGGCGCGCTACGGGTTAATCACCTCATTATCCAACAGCCACCTCCGGCTGATCTCCACCAGTTTACGGGTCAACGCCGGTTTGTCGGGATGCATATGCCCCTCATCGAGTATTACAGTAGTTTTCGGATCCGGTGTCAGTTGATGCAACCTGCGCCAGCTATGCTCGGGGATCTGGTGATCACGGATACCATTTATCAGCAGAAATTCATTGTGCAGGTGTGGCAGGTGCAGGGCTGGTTCAAGTGTGTGGATAGCGGTAGCGGCCAGCCAGGCAAGTAGCGATCGGAACGGTCTGGGAAGTTCACCGAGATTGTATGCAAGAAGGTCGTAGATTCCGGTACCCGCGTAAGCAATTACCCCCTGCTGTAATAGCAGTTGCCTGCTTTCAGCCAGACGATAGACCGCCGGTAGAAACATGGCGCCAAAACTGTAGCCGGTAATACAGACCCGCTCGCTGTCCACCTGGTCCAGCGGTGCTGCCCATTTGATCAGGTTAGCTACCTGTGCCGGTACTCGCAACATTGAGCGACGGATCAATGGAATCTTCCCTGCAGCGCTGCCTTTATACCAGTATTGGGGGCTGTATGGATAGTGGTAAATAGCGATGATGTTCTCGCCCGGTTCATCAATCAGCTCGAAATTGGCTTCACCAATCTCAAGTCCCCCCAGCACAATGATCAATGGTAATCCGGTGACCGGGATTTCCATCGGAAGACTCAGTGAGAATGTTATCTCACCAAGCTCTTCGGTAGCCAGTACAATTCGACGATAGGTTCGCTCCAGCGAGATGTTTTCCGGTACAATAACACTGTCCTGCTGCAGTACCACCCGGCCGGCTTCGATATCAACAGCAGATAATGGATTTCGTTTGTGTTCCCAGATTACCCAGAGGGCGATGAGGAGGAGCAGGAGGATGGCAACGGCTGACAGAACGATAAAGGTGGTTTTGAACAGGCGCATTACTCTGTTCCCGTAGAGATGAAATCTAACGTAAATAACCGGAATTAGAATCAGTGTTTTGTTGAGATATCCTGTCTCCTGGTCACCCACCAGAAGAGCACACCCACCGCAGCCCCTCCCACGTGTGATAATACTGACACATGGCTGAATCCTTTAAGTTGGAACCAGACGCCGGTGATTTGCAACAGTATCCAGTAGCAGAACCACATATATGCCGGCATGCGCAACCATCTGATGATGATGAATATGTGAACAAACTGACCCAGTCGTGCATGGGGGAACCTGAACACATAGAATGCAATTACCCCTGATATTCCCCCGCTCGCACCAACCAGTGGAATAGTAGAGGATGGGTTTCCCAGAAGATGCGCAAGTGCTCCCCCCGCTGCAGCCAGGATTAACAGCAGAACAAATTTCCAGCGCCCCAGCCAATCTTCAACGTTATCACCAAAGACCAGCAAGAAATACATGTTAACCAGCAGATGTGTTACACCGCCATGAATAAAGAATGCTGTTAGAAAAGACAGTCCGCCATAACGGGACCAGGCGGCAGGAATGAATCCGAAGTCTTGCGTCGTAAGCTCAAATTGTTGAAAAGCAGCCAGGCTGGCAGTGGAAACTACGAAGATGATGAACCAGGTCAGCAAAGGCCACCGCTGCAGAAATCCGGGATCATACTCAACCGGTAAACCAAAATAGGATGAGCACCATTTCCATAATCCATCAGGTCCGATCCAATTCGATTCAGCTTCATCCTGCTCCCTTTGAATTACATCGAGTTCCAGTCCCCCCAGAGATTGCCATCCTTCTGGTGAAATCTCCACTTCAGTTCGTTTCGAACCAGATTCCACAGGTAACGCCTCAAACTCAGAGTGGTCAAACCACACAAACTGACAACTTGTGCAGATGTCAAGCTGGTCTGACTGTGGGCCTGCACCAACCGGTACTTCAACCATTATCCTATGACAGGATGGGCAGCGTCGGTCGCCAGACTTGACAGCTGTAGTTGCCCTTTGCCAGAGACTGTTCGCTAACACTCGAGGTATAGTTTTGCGCAACAGGGGAAAAGTCACTGACCGACCACCACATTCGGGACAACTCCAGTAAGCGCCAGGGCGGCCCCTGTGTTGGATGAGAGCTACTTTGCAGTCAGGGCATTTAAGCATGGTTTTCTGTTGACCGATTTGAGGTTCGAAATTCACAAGATGGATACTCAATAAAAAAACCCGCCCTGCCTTGAGTATCAAGCAGAACGGGTTTTTTAAAAGTGGAGACGGCGGGAATTGAACCCGCGTCCGGAAAGGAGCACCAGGGATCATCTACATGCTTAGTCTGACTACGAGTTTTCGCCCCCTTCGAAGCCGTCAGACAGGCTCTGGGGAGTTATCCTCCTTAATCTCACGCTTCCGCTGGAGGCAATCGGTTGCGCCAGCCGTTGAAATGATGTCCGGACCAGGAGTAACGGCACCCCCTGGAGGGACAGCTGCTTAGTTTATATTAAGCAGCGAGTGCATAGTTGTCGTTGGCAACTAAATTGTTTACCGCTGTTTTTACGAGCAGACGGAACACCTCGACATGCAGATCCAAGTCACTTCCAGCCCGTCGAATCCTGAACGTCCCCAGGAATGACGTAATGACGTGATGTTTGGAGTCTCGCAGACTCCCTGCCAACAACTTCAAAGAACAACAGAGGCAGTTGTATGCCCTGTATCACAAATTACGAAATTTGATAGTGGAATCTAGGAGTTTATTGAGTTGGCCAGGAATTCATTGAGGTCTTTAACAAACTGTCCGATATCCTCAACCTCACCCCGTTCAAGCGTTTCCCGCAGTGTACCCCAGATCGGTTCACCACACTTGATACAGACGATCTTCCGTTCCAGCAGAAAAGCTACCGAAGCAGGATAATCTTCTACCAGGTCCTCAATGTAAACATCGGCTGTAATCATTAAGAAACTCCCGGTGAATTCATCCGCCCTGTGCCGCAGTGCACAGGATATCGGCTGTAAGAAGCAGCTGCGGTTCAGTCATCTTTGCCGATGCTCATATACATGTCTATTTGCAATACTAATCGAAGCACCGGCTCATAGTATTAACTCTACAGGTTGAAATGCTGCTTAAACAATGAACCTTACAATACTATAACTTCACCAGCTCCACTACCCTTTCCAGGAACATCTGCTCCGGAAGGCCGCCATCGATGAATTTGCTGTCGTTCACAACCGTACGTGGCACACCACGCACTTTGAAGCGCTGTGATAGAGCCATAAATTCCTGTGCTTCCACCATTTCACCGGTGATGTTTTCTCGCTCATAGGCCATCTGATGTGCCAGGCGAACTGCCTGTGTGCAGTGGGGTCAGGTGGGTGTGACAAACACCTTCAGGTTCACCGGTTCCTTCAGCTGTTCCAATGCGGTCCGGGTTGTATGCTGCAGCCCCGACTCACCCAGAGAGACCATGGTGATATCTTCCAGCAGAGCGCTGAATTCATACCCGGCCGGAATACCGTAGAAACGGATGCCATAATCATGATCATCTTCACCCAGCAGCACAATCGCGGGTGCTTTATCAACTGCCAGCTTAACGGCCAGCTCCTGATCGCTGTCGATGTTTTTCTTTTCCAGTGTCAGTTTATCAGAGAGTTGTACCAGCTCACTCAGCAGCTGGTCTATCTCCTCGCAGTACTGACAATCTTCTGTCTTCTCATAGAAAACCAGCTTCACCGGTTTATCCATGACATTGAACATGTCACGCACAACCTGTTGATCTTTGTCACTGATAATCGGCATCGTTTCCTCTCGACTTCAAAACGCCATCCGGTTGCTGGTCAGGCGTACCTGCAGTTATTTGTTAGCGCTGCAACCCTGGCAGCCACCGGAGGATTCAACAGCAGCTCCTGCACTCTCTTTGCGCTTATAATCGGTAATGTAAAAACCGGTTCCCTTGAACACAAGACCGGCACCTGCACCGATCAGACGATGCACGCGGCCCTCGCAGATGGGGCAGCCGGTGCTATGCGGTTCGTCAGTCATCTTCTGGAACATGGTGTACTCATGTCCGCAATCGAGACACTTGTAGCTGTAACTGGGCATCTCAAATCTCCTTCATCAGCTTGTACTATCAGTGTTAGTATTTCACTCTTCGATGCGTACGGAATTGTACCAGAACATCACTGTGTGAAATACTAAAAAGCGATTCATCTACTACATTATTCGAAGGCCATTCTTTCTGAGAATCGCTAATCAACCTGGAGGCCATTTCATACTGCGGCCACCAAGCAGATGCAGGTGGATATGATACACATCCTGTCCCCCCTGTTTACCACAGTTGAAGACGAGTCGGTATCCTTCTCCCAACCTCTCTGAAGCTGCGATTTCACGGGCAGCCTGAACCAGTTCTCCGACCAGCAATGTGTCTTCACCCTGCAAATCGTCTATGGAAGCGATATGTTTGCGGGGTATGATCAACACATGTGTCGGCGCCTGAGGATTAATGTCACGGAAAGCAATCAGGTTGTCCCGTTCCATTACTATCTCAGCTGGAATTTTTTTCTCAATGATACGACAGAAAAGACAGTCAGACATATGCACCTCGCTTCAGTCTGAACGATAACTTCATTCTGAATTTTTCAGTTTTCAGAGACTTAATTTTACAGGGATATCCTACTTTTAGCAACTGTTTTCTCTGTCAGGATTATGATCCGGGCAGGTGTGGAATCGTTGCAGAAAGTGTTAATCGGGATAACAGTATTATGGCTGAACTACCTGTCTCTCATTACCAGATCGCTGACCGTTGCCGCCAGCAGAACAGCTGCAGTCTCAGCCCTTAAGATGTGCCTGCCAAGTCGCAGGAACTGAGTGTGTTCCTGCCGGGACAACAATTCCATTTCCCGCTGCGAGAAACCGCCTTCAGGGCCAACCAGCAGTAAAGCGGTCTGATTCGGTGCAATGCGGTCATTGATATCAGCAGCAGTGTCCCCATCAATTGCTCCCTGGAACAGATGCTGATGAACAGGAAACTCTTCAGAGAGCAGCTGATCGAAGTCAATGACTGCCCCCAGCTCCGGCAGCCAGGGATTGCCGGACTGTCGACATCCCTCCCGCAGCCGCTGCTCCAGTCTTTCAGCCCGGAGTTGCCCCCGGGAGCTGTCAGAATGATCAAAACGGCAGGGGATAACTCGCCGCACCCCTATCTCGGCCAGTTTTTCCATCCCCCACTCCATCCGTTCCCGTCGAATCAGAGGGAATACTACTGTCAATGGAGCCGGAGGTGGGGTGTCACTAACCTCTGTAATTGAAACCTGGAGTCTATTCTTGTGAGATTTGGGAAGAACCCGGGCGGCCAGGATAGTGCCCATGCCATCTCCCAGACGGACTTCGTCACCCGGCGAAACACGCAGCACTTTCAGGAGGTGATGTGCTGCTTTTCCCTCCCACTCAAGCTCACCGCCGGCTGGTGGCAGTGAAGCCGGTAATGACAGCAGGTGCAGCCCCGGTATCTTACTCATGTTTTCTGTGCCTGGCTAACCAGTCGCTGGCCTGTTTCAGAAATGTCTTTTCCTTCTCGCTGAGTGAATCAAAACCATTCTCGCTGATGCGCGCCAGTAGATCGTCAACCCGCTGTTCGACCTGACGCAATTTTTCCTTTTCGACATTTTTTTTCTGGTTGTGCTGCTGCATTCGCTTCTGATGTTGAAACGACCGCCACCATTTCTGAATCAGATCCCAGCGCAGGTAGACAAATCCGACCAGCATTCCACCCAGGTGTACGAAGTGGGCAATACCACCACCCGATTGCCCGGCAGAAAAAGAACCGCCAATACCGGAGAGCAGAGAAATTCCCAGTAATCCGATGACGAAGTATTTCGCCTTTACAGGCAAAACCGCATACAGGTAAATCACACGGTTGGGGAACAGCAGGCCGTACGCCAGCATCAGGGCGTAGATAGCACCGGAAGCACCAATGACGTAATCATGGTAGGTGAAGAATCCGAACAGTGCGGCACCGATCCCGGTAATGAAGTAGTAACGCAGAAACGCGCGGGTCCCCCAGCGTCGCTCCAGCTCAGCACCAAACATCCAGAGCACCAGCATATTGATCAGCAGATGCCAGAGGCTACCGTGCAGAAACATGTAGGTTACCAGGCGCCAGACCTGCGCTCCCGAAATGACCTGTGCAGGAATAAGCGCCAGACCACGCAACCAGATATTGGAAGGTATCATTGACTGCAGGAGAAATATACCGATATTGAGCCCCAGTAGCCAGCGCACCCCCTGTGGAAGCATCTGACGAAACGATGGACGGTACTGATTCTGCATCTGCATAGTGGTTCCTGTTTTTGCTATTGGACGGAACAATCTCATGATTGTTCCGTTAATCTAGCAGATTGTGATGATTAGTCCAAATGACAGGGTGCAACAGAAGCATGGAGGATTGATCAGATTTGATCTCAGCTGACTCCTTCACCCCGGGGCTTTATGTTATTCACGTTCTACACTGCGGGCTGTGCATCAGCGGGGGATTTGTCCGCTGCATGCACAGCGTCTGACCCAGGCGCCGGCTTGCCGGTATCCACGTCAGACTAGAAATCCGATGTTACACGGTAGAATTTAGCGGCTGATACCGGAAGCACTACTTCAGTCTCAGCCGTACTGCCCACATTCATAAAGGTTCCGTATGGTGTATCACACTCATAAATGTGATACAATGTCACTCCGGGAACCGCACTCCAGGAAAGGAATATGCTGTCACCCGCATACACGATCTGCAGGTCAGTTATCGGATCGGGCTCAATGGTACCAACCTCAAGGGTGACCGGAACCACGATAATGCTTTCATCCTGATCATTGGAGAAAATCGTAATACTCCCGGTATATGTCCCTTCCGTTACTTCTGTCGCGTTAAACATCACATCCAGCAGTGTGAAGTCGTAAGGGCCAACGCTGCCTGCCATTGGATTGACAGTAAGCCAGGGTGTGCTGTGATCAATCAGTATTGCCAGGCCGTCATGCAGATAAGGGGCATTAAAGACTATCTCCAACCCATCACTGCCATCCTGGTTCTCAATTCCAACCGTACAACTTGTGCCATCAGTTACCGTCTGGTACTGGTAGAGTATGGTTCCGTCGGCGTTGATAATCACCTGGAAGGTCTGCGCATCTTCGGTTCCATATAGCACTACACCGTCCCACTCAACTATGAAGCGCTGGTTGGCTGCATCAGCATAGTAGTAAACAGTACCGCTGCTGGAAGGATTCAGGTCGTCCCAGAAGGGCGCTATCAGGCCGTTCGGCTCAGCGCTGTCCGGGATCCCCTGGTTGTCGTATTCAGTGACGGTTGAGGCGAAAGAGAGCCAGCCGTTGGTACATATACGGATCGCGTCATAAGCCCAGGCGTAGAAATCGACTGTGAACCCGAGCGGGATCGGGCCATAGTTACCATCATCCTGGTCACCGGGAGAAGTTCCAACGCTGCTGATTTCTATCCAGTTGTAAGCCGGTCCCTCCGGCTGATCACTATCTATCCAGTAATGGCCAAAACCATCCGGCCTCCCCTGGTCACGACCGAACTGACCTGTTCGGGGATCATCCTCTCCTTTGCGCAACTCCATGTGTGGAACTGCGGTTGGTTCACCATCAATGGAAACCTGCACTGTATAATCCAGCTCAGCGTCGCCACTGTTGTCGATAGTCAGCAATTCCAGCGTAGACTCACCCGGCTCCAGGTTGATGCTGAAGGCAGTGGGATCCACATCGATTTCCGGGAAGGGGAGCGCGGCCAGCGGCGGGAATACAATATAGTCAATCCAGCCACAGTCGCTGCCATGGCTGACGGAATTATCCTTGTCAAAAATCCAGCTGAACTGATGCTCACCGGCAGCTACAGCGCAACTGTACTCACTCCAGCCCTCTTCTCCGGCCCAGGCAGCCTGCGGCGTTCCATCAATCAGGAAACGGAGATAATCGTAAGTGTCTTCTGAGGAGACTTTATACTGGAAGGCAATATCACCGGGCGCTACCACGTCGACAGTCAGGTGCAATTCGGAAGTCTGGTTGTTGCCGATGTTGCCCGACTGTGCGCACCATGCTCCTTCGTAAGGGGCCCCGCTGATTATCCAGCCGGCACTGCCATCCATTGTCCAGGGGAGCCCTGCAAAGTCACCACTCTCGAAATCCTCGATCTGCAGGCCAGCCGTCAACGAAAAACTGATAACAGTGCTGTAGTCACCTGCAGTCAGGTTCAATTCCAGCGGCAGTACTTCTCCCACCGGGCAACCAGCAGCTAAAGTCATTTGGAAGGGATCACCACTGTTCCAGGCAGTTGTTTCCGGGTTGATCGTCCCCCAACTGCCGTCACCATCATTAATTGTCAATTCCGGATTGCTACCGGTTATGATACCGAGTGTGCTGGAGGCCGGTTGATTGCCTTCATTGGCAAGTTCCAGCGTCAACCAGGCAGTTTCACCTGGATCCAGCACACCGTCACCCCCATCGTCTATCAGTGTGGCAATCAGCTGCAGGTCAGGTGTCGGTGCAAGCGGGGTCAGAGCTACATCCACTTCGGTAGGCATGCCGTCCATAACAAAGACACCCGGAATTGTGGCACTTTCATAGAACTGCTTGCTGACCACCAGGGTGTATGTCCCCGGGAGACAGATACGGTGATAATCGCCCACATCCGGATCGCTGTAGGTTTCATGTGGATTGCCTTCAAGGCATACTGTGGCTGCTATTGGCAATCCTGTGTCGGCGTCGATAATCACCCCCCGGATACCTTCCAGGGAATACTCGAGGTAAGACAGCATCGATTCCCGGTTGTCATTCCAGAGCTGTGGCAGGACGGAACCATCCGGCCAGGATGTGTTACTGAGCTCGACTGTGACCTCCATGCCCCCCTCCCAGACATAGTTCCAATCCTGCATGCCACCGTAAATACAGTACCAGTCAGCACCGTTGGTTATCCCGTGATAAAAACTTCCGTTCCACATCGGTGAATTATGTATGGAGTAAGCTTCTGACATGACGACGAAAAGGTCCTCATCCGGTGAGGGGGAGAAAGTATTGGTTCCCTGCGGATTGCTGTCAAAGGGATAATTGACTACAAGGGCGCCGGTATGGAAATTAGCTGAGAGGATGAAGTTCTCTGCTGCTGTCCAGTTCATCACTGCAGCGGTCTCCGGCTCACGCCCGTCAGGGGTGTTGAAAGGGTCATCGTATTGATCCGGAAAATTGCGGTTTAGATCGACACCGTTAGCATTGCTGCGGGTTCCGGCATCATTACCATCAGGGTTCATCATCGGCAGAATGGAAAGGTCGATATTGTCTATGATGTTGGTATACCGGGGAATAAGGCCGTATCCTTCCAACAGCAGATCGCACAACTCGAGCAGCATTTCCGTGCCTACCGGTTCGTTGCCATGCATGGTGGAGATATATTTGAACTCCGGTTCATCTTCTTCAACATCCGGATTATCAGTAATCCGGAGAACCCAGAGCTCCCGCCCATCCACCGTCTGGCCGATACTGAACAATTCTGTGATGTCCGGATAGGTATCATTCAGGTTCTGCAGATAACCGGTAACCTGGCTGTAGTTATGGTAATCGCGCCAGCCGCCATCGTCACGGGCTGTTGCCTGTAAATGCAGAAACATCTCATAAGCCTGGTCAGGTATACTGTATGGTCGTATCCCCTGCTCCTGCAGCTTACCCAGTTCTGATTCATTCAACCAGAGTTCAACCTCGTTATCAACAACCCTGTCGACGTGGTAATGGCCCTGCGCCAGTAACTGCATCTGCAGGGGGGTAGCATTGTCAATTTTCATCAGGGTACGGGTCTCTGCTGCATCAACAGCAGGAGCTGCTGTCAGTTGTATCAGCACTACCAGCATAGCTGTTGGTACAATGATCCATTTAGACATGGGAGTTTCTCCTTTTACCAGGTATATCCAGGTTCATGAACGGGTTTATATACTCATCATAAAATACCGGTCAGGGCAGGAAACTGCAATCATCGAGCTTATAAAAGGAAAATAAACTGGCATTTGCGCCCCGCAGCTCAATATTATTATATTCCTGAACTAAATGGAAAAAAGATGAAACTACACCTCACAGATCAACCGGGACTGGCATCACTGGCACACAAGTGCGGTTGAGCGGCCAAGATTGACCCGGTCGGGTTGGATAAAATACTGGCTGATGTGCATACTCAACAGGATTCAGATGTCCTGGTAGGTATCGATACCGGTGATGATTCCGGTGTTTACAGGCTATCGGATGAACAGGCGCTGGTAGTTACCGGTGACTGGATCACCCCTCCGGTTGACGATCCCTACACATTCGGCCAGATAGCAGCTGCTAATGCATTGAGTGACATTTATGCCATGGGTGCGCGGCCGATTACTGCTCTCAATCTGCTGGGGCTGCCCGGTACCCAGGATGTGACTGTTTTTCAGCAGGTGCTGGCCGGCGGTTTGAGCAAGATCAGTGAAGCGGGGGCAATACTGATCGGTGGACATACTACCGATGATCCGGAGCCGAAATACGGCCTGTCGGTCAATGGCCTGGTACATCCTGACCGGATCCTGCGCAACTCAACAGCGCAACCGGGAGACAGGCTTATCCTCACCAAACCACTCGGTACCGGTGTCATCATCAACGGTAACAATGCCGGTAAAACCCTGCCGGAGAATCTGGAACCTGTGATTGAGTCGATGATTACACTCAACCGCGTCGCTGCAGAAGTGTTAACAGATTTCACGGTACACGCCTGTACTGATGTGACCGGTTTCGGCCTGGCCGGACATGCCGGCAAGATGGCTGCCACCAGTGGTGTTACCATGCGGATCAACTTAGAGTCGCTGCCATTTTTCACACAGGCGCAGGAGTTGTATTACGACAAAGTCGGTACCGGTGCCAACAAGCCCAACTACGAAAAGGTAGCTTCCGAACTGGAATTCAACCGGGAAATCAGCTGGAAAGATCAGCAACTGCTCTACGATCCACAGACTTCCGGTGGCCTGCTGATTGCCGTCGCTGGCAATGAGAGTGACCGACTGCTGCAAAGCCTGTTGGAACATGGTGTCAAGAACGCCTGCCTGATCGGTGAGATTACCGGTTACGATGGTAAAGGGCTGCGGATAGTCTAACTGCTCCCGGCAATTTTAGCAGCTTCGCAACCGTTCGAGTAGCGAACTTCCGAACTCTATTCGGTATCTCCCATGCTCTGCAGCTAACCAGCTTTCGACCTGCATCAACCGTTACCCATTGTTTTTCCATCCCTTACAACGATGAACGAGGTTAGTTGAGAAAACCTCCCCCTCCTCTCACCACAATGGCCATAAATGGAATGGATTTTGCCTTCTGACCTGTGAACAATAGAAACAGGGCAGCTTTTTCCTATGGCTGATGAGCAGACATCCTTCCAGGACAAAACAGAACCGGCAACCCAGAAGCGGCGCGATGACGCACGCAAGAAGGGTAACGTCGCCAAGAGCATGGAGATTAACTCCGCTGCCGTGATTCTGGGTGGCCTGCTGGCGTTGATGATACTGGGTGGTCAGATAATGGCGACCATCACCGGTGGATTCCGCTACATCTACAGTCATGCATCCAGCTGGCCTGTTGAAATCGATCAGGTTCAGGAGATTGGCAGCTTCAGTGTGGGTATTACTGCCAGAGCGGTGCTGCCCTTCATGCTGCTGGTACTGGTTATCGGCCTGGCAGCCAATCTGTCACAGGTTGGCTTCCTCGCTTCAGCCGAATCGATCAAACCTGATTTCAATAAAATGAACCCGGTAAAGGGATTGAAGAACATTTTCTCCACCCGCTCTCTCAACGAACTGGTGAAGAACTTCGTCAAGATCACTGTGGTGGGATTTGTCGCGTGGCTGGTAGTAAAGAACGAGTTGGGAGATTTTTCCCGGCTGGGTGACTCGACTACCGCCGGCATGCTGATGGCAGTTGCGGAAAGTACACGCAACCTGATCATTTGGACTGCGGTTTTCCTGAGCGCGATCGCAGCATTCGACTGGTGGTTTCAGAAATGGGAACACTCGCGCAAACTGAAGATGACTAAACAGGAAGTCAAGGATGAGCGTAAGCAGACCGAGGGTGACCCGCTGTTGAAATCACATGTCCGTTCACTGCAGTTTGAGATGGCGTTCCGGCGGATGCTGAATGACGTCCCGGACGCGGATGTTGTGATCACCAACCCGACACATTACGCTATCGCACTCAAATATGAACAGGAAAATATGCGCGCTCCCCGTGTCGTAGCCAAGGGGGTCCGCAAGGTCGCAGAGCGTATCCGGGAAATTGCCGGGCACAACGATATTCCGGTAATAGAAAATCCGCCCCTCACCCGCGCAATGTATCACGTTGTGGATGTAGGTGTGGAAGTACCGGTTGATTTCTATCAGGCCATTGCCGAAGTGCTGGCACTGGTCTATCAGAACAAAAGTGAAGCAGCATGAGTATGGACGATCGTATCACACTGCGTAATAACACCCTTTCGGCACTGACACGACGCAGTGATGTGCTGATAGCGCTGGGTATTGTCGGTATCCTGGTGATGATGATCATTCCGCTGCCGGCAGCGTTTCTGGATGTGCTGCTGGCGCTCAATATTGCCATCGGCTTGACCATCCTGCTGGTTGCGATCTACAATACAGAGCCGCTCCAATTCTCCATCTTTCCCGGTCTGCTGCTTCTGATCACGCTTTTCCGATTGGCACTTAATGTCGCCTCTACCCGGCTGATCCTGGGTGATGGCTACGCCGGGCAGGTGATTTCCGCCTTCGGTGGCTTCGTGGTCAAGGGCAACTACATCGTCGGTTTCATCGTCTTCCTGATCCTGGTACTGATCAACTTCATCGTCATTACCAAGGGTGCCGGGCGTGTTGCAGAGGTAGCGGCCCGGTTTACACTCGACGCTATGCCGGGTAAACAGATGGCGATCGACGCCGATCTCAACAATGGTGTTATTGACGAACAGGAAGCCAGGCAGCGGCGTGAGAAAATCAGCAAGGAGGCTGATTTCTATGGGGCAATGGATGGTGCCTCCAAGTTTGTCCGGGGTGATGCCATTGCCAGTCTGATTATTACCGCTATCAATATCCTTGGTGGTTTCGCTATCGGTATGATTCAGCTGGGTATGACTTTCCCGGAAGCCATTGCCAACTACACTCTGCTTACAGTTGGTGACGGTCTCGTTAACCAGATCCCTGCCCTGATCATCTCTACGGCTGCCGGTGTAATTGTAACACGTGCCGGTGCCCGCAATAACTTTGGGCATGATGTAACCGCTCAGCTCTTCAGTCGTATCCGGCCACTCATCATTGTAGCGTTTGTACTCATGTTTTTCGCGCTGGTACCCGGTTTGCCCACGCTTCCGTTTATGATCCTTTCCATAGCAATCGGCAGCGTCGCCCTGGCCCTGCGCAGTGGACGCAAGAGTGAACAACAGGAACCGGAAGCTGAAGCACAGGAAGAGCCCGCAGAGGAAAATATCGAGGACTTCCTCTATGTCGATCCCATGGAAATTGAAATCGGTTACGGCCTCATTCCGCTGGTCGATGTGGAACAGAATGGTGACCTGCTGAACCGTATTACCCTTATCCGGAAACAGCAGGCACTGGATCTCGGTATCATTATTCCGCCAATACGCATTCGCGATAATATTCAGCTGAAGCCGGAAGAGTACACGATCAAAATCCGTGGTATTGAAGTAGCACAGGGTGAAATCAAGGTTGGCTATCATCTGGCGCTGAACGCCGGGGAAGCTGACGAGGAGATTGACGGTTTCAAGACCACGGAACCGACATTTGGCATGCCGGCAACCTGGATACGAGAGGAAATCAGGGAGAGGGCTGAACTGCTGGGCTATGCCGTAATCGAAGCACCGGCAGTACTGGCGACACATCTGGTTGACGTGATACAAAAAAGCTCGTGGCGTATACTCGGCCGCCAGGATGCGATGAACCTGATTGAAAATATCAAAAAGGATAACCCGGCACTGGTCGATGAGCTCTATCCCAATCTGCTCAGCCTGGGTGTGATACATAAGGTCCTCCAGCGTCTGTTGAAGGAGGGTATCCCCATCCGGGATCTGACGACGATTCTGGAGACACTGGCAGACTACGCTCCTTCAACCAAGGATGTGGAGATTCTGAACGAGTATGCCCGTTTCTCGTTGAACCAGACTATCACCAGGATATACCAGAATGAAGATGGGCGTATCTACTGTATGACACTCGACCCGGAACTGGAAGAAATGTTCAGCCGGGAACTTGAGCAGACTGCCCAGGGACGCGCTTTGAGCCTTACGCCGGAAGTTTTTGCGGCTCTTATCCGCCAGATCCGGGATCTCTCTGAAGAGATGTCAACCCAGGGGCGCAGGGGCGTGCTTCTGACAGCACCGACCATCAGGCCATACCTCCGTAAACTGCTCGAGAGTTCGCTGCCTGATCTCAGTCTGGTTTCGTACAGCGAACTCATCCCCAGCGTGGAAGTAGAATCCTGTGGAGTGATTTCACACCGCAATCTGAAAGCAGGGCAGGAAGATAGAGAGAAGGAAGCGATCGTAGCCGGCAGTGAAGCCTGATCGTCGAACAGACTATACATGAATTTAAGGTCGTAAATCCCGAAGTACAGCCACACGATCATGTGATACAGCATAGAGGAATCAACAATGGAAACGAAATCCTACACCGGCACTAACTACCGTGATATCATGAGCAAGATAAAGCGGGAAAACGGCGATGATGTTGTTATCGTTGAATCAGGCCGGCGCAACCATCCTGCGGGTCCGGAATATGGCTGGAGTTATGAAGTAGTTGTCGGACAATCTGCTGACAGTATCCACCCCTCTACACCTCCCGGTTCTTCAGGGGCTGCCGGAATAGCTCCTCCGGCTGCACTCCAGGGGGAAATGCAGCAGCTGGCCCGGTCTATTCAGGAACTGCAACAACAGATGGGGCGTCCGGAAGGTAAATCGCCCTGGCCGACACTTTCCAACCTGGCAAACCATCTGCACCGGATGGAAGTAAACAGTAACGTGATACAGGAGCTTTTGCAGGACCTGCAGATGAGCGCTACACCCAGAGAACTGCGCTCTCACAAACTCATGCAGGAAAGGGCCGCACGTTGGATTGCCCGGCGTTTCCGCGCATCAGGCATACCTTCCAACACTGATGGAACGGCACTGAAGCTGGCATTTATCGGCCCGACCGGGGCAGGTAAAACCGCCAGTCTCATAAAGCTGGCTGCAAATCGGTCCTTCTTTGGGAATCGTCGTCTGGGAATCCTCAGTCTTGACACAAAGAAACTGGCAGCTGCGCAACAACTGCAGGTGTTTGCAGAGATCGTCAAAGCTGATCTCAGGCTGGTGTATCGTGAAAAGGAAATCAAGCCCGCCCTGCGCGAACTGCAGCACTGTGAGGTTATACTGATAGATACGCCGGGGGCTTCCTGGCGTGCGGGGAAACAGCTGCGTGATGTTGAGAAGATGCTGGAGCTGGCGGCGCCTTCGGAAACCCATCTGGTATTGCCACTGAACACAAAGTACTCCGACCTGAACCGGATGGTAAGAGAATATCGTCAGATAAATTTCAATAGAATACTTCTTACCAAACTTGATGAAACTGGAACCCTGGGCAATGTCCTGAATCTCGCCTGTGATATTAAGCCGGTATTCAGTTTCCTGGGTAATGGCCAGCGAATCCCGGAGGATATGCTGAGTTTGCGGCCATCTCTGATAGCTTCCTGGCTGCTTGATGGAAATGGATTCCCGGTAAAGGACGACTGATGTATCACAGTACTCAAAACAGTGGACCCAGAGTAATCCTTCTGCATGCTGAGAGCAGTAACAGCAGGATATCTCTTATTGCTCAGGTGCTGGCTGTATCATTGAGGATAGTTGGTGAAAAAGTACTGCTGGTCAGCGATTCACCACAGGAAGAAGCTGTGATGACATCAGCCAGACCCAGCAGGTTGAACAGCGCTGAATTCAACAGGATTTACCGGGAACGAAAAGCGGAATGGCGCAGGTTATCACAGAGATATGATTTCATCCTGCTCGATTCTATTGATGGTTGTGATACACTGATAGACGATTTCATACTTGTGTTGCCTGATGAGAGTAGAGAATTACTGCGCAGTTTTGGTTTTTTCAGTAGAAACCTGCATCATTATCTGGAACGCCCACTCTACCTGTTAATGAACCGGACAGAAGCAGATGTAACTGATCCTGAAAACAAGGAAACACCACTGGACGTGTTCACCAATCTGACTCGACAGTGGTTTGGCGTATCACCACCCTGCCTGGGAATGTTGTCAGGCCTGCATACTGATGCTGAGGGGAAATCTATCCCGGCAGAGAATGCAGATGCTTTTGTCGAAGTACTCAGGGAAGCAGCGGTATTCCTGCGGTCCTCCAGACTACCATTGATAAGCTGGCAATATCACTACTCCAGTCAGAGGAAATCTGATATCATGGATATAAATAATTGAGAATACTATGAGTGTTCAACACAAGAGTGATCAGGACAACAACAAACAGTTATGGCAACAGCTCGGGCAGATAATCCTGCTGGTGACCATAGTTCTGGGCGCCTGGTTTGATTTCTCCCTCTGGACCATTCTGAGTCGTGCCCTGATAGTCTGGGCTACTTATTCAATTCTGGTTTTACTGGGGCTGGTTACTTATAATTACTGGCAGTTGGAACAGAGGAGAAAAGTACCAACACCTGTTGGCATGCCACCACAGGCGGCGCATAGCCCGCAGGCGGCAAGTGAATCATCTGAATCCTCTGAAGCAGAAAAGGAATAAATCATGTCTGACGATATGAAAACCGTCTGGGCTGAGTTTCAGACCAACCGGGATCCGGCACTCAAGGAGCAGCTGCTGGTCAATTACCTGCCGTTGGTTAAAATTGTAGCCAGCCGCATGAAAGTATCATTACCCAACTCTGTTGTCCTTGACGATCTGGTTGGCGCAGGAACAATGGGTCTGATAAACTCGGTTGATCACTTTGACCCTGCCCTCGGCTTCAAGTTCGAAACCTACGCTGTGCCACGTATTCGTGGTGCAATTCTTGATGGGCTGCGTGACTATGACTGGGTACCCCGTTCAATCAGAGCCAAGGAACGAATGGTGAGTAAGGCGATGGTTGCTCTGGAAGAGGAACTTAACCGCGTACCTACTGACGAGGAACTCGCTGTCAAGCTGGAACTCACTCTTTCTGATTATCATAAATTGCTGGACGAGGTGTCCGCCACCTCATTGCTCTCCTTCGATCATCCAATGGGTTCTGACGAAGGACAGACTACAAGCCTTTACGATGTTGTCGAGAATCAGCACAATGACAGTCCGCTTGATATCATGGAACGCAAGGAGATCAAGATCCTGATGGTCAAGCTCATCAATTCGCTGCCGGAACAGGAAAAACTGGTAATGGCCCTTTACTATTACGAGGAATTGACACTTAAGGAAATCGGCCAGGTGCTGGACATCAGTGAATCCCGTGTTTCGCAGATTCATACCAAGATTATCATTAACCTGAAGAATAAAATTCGCAGCCTGATCTCAGTGTGATACAAATTCACCGACGTGTCAGCAGCGGGAGCTGTTGATATCGTTGCTGAAAAGAGTAGTGAATCAATGATACGCTCTATCGACCTGCAGGATAACTTCTCCAAGACAAAACTGATCGAGCGTCTTCAGGAAGCAATGCGTCAACAGGCTCTGCAGCACCAGGTCGCTAATGCTGCCGCAGATGAAGAGAAAGCGAAAGCGCGGTTGCGAAAAGCCCAGGAAGCGGAAGAAGACTACCGGGCCAAAGCCGACAGTGAGAAGCAGAAGAAGTTCATTCGTAAGCAACATAAAAAAGAGTCAGACCGGGAAGAGACAACTGAAACTGAACCGGAGAAAAGCCGGCCCGGACCAGACCATGAAATTGATGTGAAAGCCTGAATATGCCCCCTTCCCAAGTTGCCCCGTTAACCAAAGCTGACAGAGTGAGAGCAATTGCCGATGGTATTCTCGATCTACCGTCACTACCGATGGTTGTCTCCAAAATTGTCGAACTGGTGGATAATCCGAAGACAAACGCGGCGACACTCTCCCGTCTGATCGCAACCGATCCCGGCCTGACTGCCCGGATGCTGAAGCTGGCTAACTCTGCTTTCTATGGCTTTCCACGCCGTATCGGCACTATCAACCTGGCAATAGTTGTACTCGGCTTCAACACGGTCAAAGATCTCGGTGTCAGCTCTTCGCTGGTGGATCGATTCAATATCAGCCATGAAGTCACCGGATTTGATATGACCGGATTCTGGGAACACTCTATCGGTACTGCAATTGCCGCCAGGATGATAAGCAGGGAAGGTAACTATCGTGTAGTCGGTGAAGCATTTGTGACCGGATTGCTGCACGATATCGGACGGCTGGTCATTGTACGCTACCTGCCACAGGAGTTCACTGAGATCCAGCGATTACAGGAGAAGAAGGACTACCTGCTCTGGGAAGCGGAGAAGGAAATTCTGGGATTGTGCCACGCAGAAATCGGAGGATTGCTGACCCGGCGCTGGAATCTGCCGGAGCAGATAGTCGATGCCATTCGTTATCATCATCAGCCACTGCTGGAAGAGGAACTGTCTCAGCTTACTGCAATAACCTATTTCGCTGATTTTCTTACACGGCGCCTGCATCCGCACTATGCGCAGGAGGGGAAAATCTGGGGAGTGGCAGAACCGGTGGCAAACCTCCTGCAACTGCATCGCACCCCACAGGGTGAAGTCGATATTGATCATTATACTGATCTCTTCAGGGAGGAGTTCGAACGTGCTAATGCGTTCCGCAGTATAATTCAGGGTAGAGATGTCCCGGAGTCTGATTATTACGCCTGGGGCAGCGAGAACCGTACCGGCAACAGCTAGAACAGGCAGATCCATGGACAAGCGGAAGAGTGACAGGTCCGATCTTGAACAGCTGCGTCAGGAACTGATTACAGCTGCTCATACCCGGGATGCACTTCGTGAGTCACTGGGTGAGTTCAAGGAGATCCAGCAGCTATCGGAGACAATACGCTCCGCCGTGGAACCGGATTATGTGGTAGAAGCACTCTTCGGAGTTGTCGCCCGACTGGTAGATTTTGATTCATGTGCAGTGTATCTGATGACCGAAAGCGATAAGCCGGTCTGCTTTGGAAGCCCGGAAAAAGCGCTCACAAGTGCTGTTCCCGGTATGATCAGTGACGGTATCATCGATTGGATACAGGGTGAACAGCGCGCAATACTGGTTCCGGATATTGATGTGATACAGGAAGAGAGCGATGATTCCGGTCAACAGCTTTCTTTCCTGGTTGTACCACTGGCTGTCGGTGGTCAGGGGATCGGATTTTTCATCTGCACGACTTCTGCTGTTCGTGATACAATCACACAGCATAGCCTGGATACAATTTTCTACACGGTCAACCAGGCAGCTGTGGCCTTGCAGAATTCCCTGCTCTACCAGAAAATTGAACGAACCAGCGCCTTTCTGGATACTCTGATCACTCAAGCTCAGGAGGCGGTAATCCTGCTGGACGAAGAGGGATCAATTCAATTTGCCAATCCTGCAATCGTGAGAATGGGTTGGAGTAAAGACAAGTTTCTGCATCGCGATTTTATCGATCTGCTGATTGAGAGAAAGCAGCAGAAACAGCTGCAGCAACTACTCGCTTCACGCAAAACAGGGCGACTGGAAGCAACCCTGATTAATGACCAGCAACAGAAGCTGGAAACTGATATCACTGTCACTCCGCTGCAGGTAGAGATGCAGAACAGATCAATGCTGCTGGTGCGAGATATGACCGAGACACGGCAGTTGCAGGAAAAAGCGCGCTTCGCAGAGAAATTTCAACTGCTGAGTGAAGCTGCCATAGCGGTCAGTCATGAGATCAATAATCCTCTGACCACCATCAAGAGTCAGCTCTATCTCATGCTGAATGATAAAGATTCCCCGATGCGCCAGAAGGACAGAGAGCGATTGCAGACCCTGATGGAAAACAGTGACCGGATAGCTGACGTGATACAAAGATTCGAACAACTTGAATCACTGGAATCGGTCAACTACCTGGGAGACTTAAAGATGCTCAACCTGCGTCCTGACAGGAATGAGACCGGTGAACAGGATAAGCCACCGGAAGATCAGAACTGAGGTTATTCATGCTGTTGTTACGATTGATAGGGTTGCTGATACTGGTTCAGTCCGTTCAGGCTGTACCACAACTGCTTGACATCCGGCATGCACCACATGAAACCTACTACCGGATTGTTTTTGATCTGACAGAGAGAACACCGGTAGAAATTGAACGCCACCTGGATCAGGGTTATATCGATGTAATTCTCCATGGTAATATCCAGCTTCTGGCAAAGCACCTGCAGCAACCAGTGAGTCCACACCTGCTGCAGATAAACCTTCATGATGTTGCACCGGACCGTCTGGTCTACCGCCTGGACCTCAGCGATGTGCTGGAAGTTCACGCTTTTCGTCAGGGTGGTGGAAGCGGATTCCGTTTCGTAGTTGACTGCCTGCACCGTAGTAGTGGTGCCCCCGCAACCAGGGAAGCAGAAGCCACTCCACCGGAACCTGCCAGAACAGAAGTCAGGAAAGATTCATCATCACCTTCCCCTGAGCAGACAGACAGGGCAGAGGAAGCTCCTGATCTCAGTCATGAGGAACTGCTGCAGCTGCTTGAGATTGTTGCCACTCTGGAGCAGGCAGGAGACCCGGAAACGGCCTGTCGCATTCTCGAGAAGGAACTTGTTACCCGGCCTGACGCAGACACACTCCACTTCCGGCTTGGATCTATCTATCTGACCGGTAAAAACACTGAGGAAGCATACGCTCATCTGGATCCATTACTGCTTAAACCAACCTATGGCGTAGTGGTGGCCAGAATGCTGGCTGGCTATGACAACAGCATCAGCAGTCAGGAATCAGCATCAGAATCAAATACGGACAATCCAGAGGGGGCCGGCGGGATACCGGAACTGAGTCTGAAACTGTTGCTGGCTGGACTGGTTGGACTGATCCTGGTTGGTGCTGGTTTACTGGTACGCCATAAAATGGTCGAAAGAAAGCACCTCGCCAGTTTTGATTCCGACTCTGATACAGAAGATGAAGCCACCCCGGACAAAGAGGCCAAAGGCAGGAAGGCCCGCAAAAAAAAGGATGAAAAGAAGAAATCCGCCGGAGATGAAACATCATCCCCTGCAGCAGACGAGGACAGGCCAGCTGACGGAAAGGGGGAAGACAAGCCGGGCTATGAGCGTGACAAGGAAGTCTATCGGCTGGCTGACAAGAAAAAGGGAACCGCGGAAATCGCCGGCACGCTCGGGCTCAGCCAGGATGAAGTTCGACTGATTCTGCAGATGCGCCATCAGGAAAGTAATTCCCCGTCTGAAAAAGAGGATGAGGAATCTCAGGAAAATGAAAGCTGACGTTGTCTCTGCAAACGAGTGAGAATGGTTTAGAGAAGCTGCGCAGTAAGTTGCGACAGGGACAAATTCTGACAGCACTGGTAAAAGAACACCGGCAGGATGGCAGTTGGGATATTGCTCTGGCTGGTGTAACACTGCCGTTTACCAGCCGTGAGACATTACAGATTGGTGAGAGAATTATCCTGCTGGTGGAAAAACTGCGGCCGACCATCAGGTTGAAACGGATCGGAACGATGCGTGATGGTGGTGTTGACGGCAGGATGTAGGAAGTGGTTATAATCATATGAACGGTAAGAAAGCACTGGATATGCTGGCGCAGCTGAGTGGGTTGATTCAGACCACTCACGATCCTGCAACTATGCCGGAAGCGTTACTGCAGCTGACCCGGGAAGTGATTCCCTGGCAGGATGCGACACTCTACCTCTTCAAGGAGGGGGATAGACAGCTTGAATGTGCCGCCAGAATCGGCCGGGAAGTCAATCTGATTATGCCGGTCAGTTTCGATATGGGTGAGGGATTGGCCGGATGGATTGCACGACGCCGGCAGCCGCTGCTACTCAATGATATTCAGCGCCGACATCAGCAGGAGAAAGACAGCTGGCGCTCTTTTGTTTCAATCCCGCTGGTGATTGAAGAAGAGTTGATCGGGGTACTCAACTTCGGGCACCGGGAGCCGGAAGCCTTCATCAGGCTTGACCTGGACATGTTGAGTGTGCTGGGAAGCCAGGCGGCACTTATAATTCGGAACCTGGAGCTGGTTAAGCGTCTGCGCCGTTCGCATCAGGAGTTGCAGAGCAGTTACGCACGATTACGCAAGATGCAGGCTCAACTGCTGGAGCAGGAACAACTCAAGACCATCAGCCGCATGGTGACAACCCTGAATCATGAGATCAACAATCCGCTGACAGCTATCGCCGGTAATGCGGAAATGCTGTTGCTGAAACTGGCGGATAAGGATCCCGCCCGCCAGAAGCTCGATAGCATTCTGGCAGAGACATACAAACTGGGTGGTATTCTGCAGCAGCTGGCTAACATGCCCCACCCTGTTATCGAATCCTACCTCGACGATGAGGAGATGTATAAGCTGATCCCCCCTGTGGAGACGGTTTCCCTGAACGCAGAAGAGATGTGAGAATAGTGCGCTTCAGACACAACACACTCCGCCCGGTCAATATTCTATCAATTCTGTTTACTCTGTTCCTCTTTTCGTCCGACGCTGTCGCTGTGAAGAAAACGGGTGATAGGCTGAAGATCGAGACAATGGCACAACCCGGTCAATGGCTCACTGAGGATAGTAGTCCGGGCATTAATGAGAGTTGGAATCCGGCGATTCTGGCCATCAGGGGATGGCAGAAGATATCCTTCAGTACGCCCCTCCTGAATTGTCAATTTGAGCCCTGCTGTTCCGAATACGGCATCCACTCTATCCGGAAGCATGGCATCTTCCCGGGGATTCTGTATGGAGCAGACCGGGTATCCCGCTGCCATCCTTTTGCCAACAGCTATTATCCCTCTGAGAACCATAGACTGGTAAACGCATCCCGGGCGGGATCATATTTCAGAAGTGATCACCTGCCCTGGCTCACCGTTCCATTATCATTTGTGCTGCCGGGGTTTAACAAAATGGTCAATGGCCGTTTCTGGGATGGAGTCTCAATGCTCTTTGTTACAGGCTATTCTGGATATCGGCTCATGCAGGGTTATGAGTCCCGTGGTATCCGGATTTATCTATCATTTTTCATATTCTCTTCTTTCTATCTCAGTGATGTCTATTTCAATATTCTGTCAGTGCTGGAGGAGGAAGGTTAATGTTAAGAGTACTCATATGCTTTCTTATGATTTCCATCCCGGCTTTAATGCAGGCCGGATCCCCGGAGGTCACGGATATCCTTTCAGCTGCACATGGTGGTAAGACTGCAGCTGATGACTGCATACTGGCTGGTTCAATGGCGTTAGTGGAATCTGGTTCTGACGGGCATACTTCCTGTCAGTCGCTTCTGGCTGCGAAGCATATTGCAGTTACAAAAGCGGGATTGAGGACCAGTCTATCCATTCATGAGATGGAAAAATGGTTGGCTGAATCTACCCCGAAGGCCTTTAAAGACGATGGCCTTAACGCACTCTGTGGTTTAGTATGCTGTGTTCTGATATACATAATCCTGATGTAGCCATCTCCAGGAAGCTGACTCACTTCAGGTATCAATTCTCTCTAACACACGAAACATAATCAATTCAGTGCTACCACCCGGTAGAACAGAGCTGATCCTGACACCGCTTCATCATAAATGAGCAGAGCTGTTTCCGTTACCAGGTTTTCCGGCCCCGGAGTAAACCAGGGATCAACTGCAGCGAAAATACGATAGTGAGTTGCACCCGGGATTGCACTCCAGGAGAGCTGAACAGTGCTGCCATCAGTAGTGATGGCCAGGTCAGTTACTGCCGGCAGTGAGAGTACAATATCATCATCATCACGCGGTTCCAGTTTGAACAGGCCATAGCCGAAGTACAACGGGCCGGTTAACTGCGCAATCTGATCACCCGCCTGTGGCACATAAGTGTAACTGCCCATATCATCTACCACCAGCGTAGCAGTACCATCACTGACACTCCACTCACCATATCCGAGATCAGGATCGATGACGGTCAGATCGTTCAACTGCAGGAAACACCCTTCATATTGTTCACCGGCAGCTTCCAGGCAACTGACAGTCAGAGGAACCGGTATCAGGCCGCTTTCATGCAGTATGAAATCGCTGACACCTGTCAGCTCGGTCAGTTCGTAGTACTCCGCTACGGTTGCATTCAGCGTAAGTGAATCACCAACCACCGGGTTGATTGTATTGTTATACACATAAATCCCGCTCCAGGGCGCGTTGTTGTTTTCACTCAGGAAGAAACCACTGCTGAAGACAGCAGACACCAGCCCGCTGGTGGAAACCTGTGCGCCTTCGTATGGAGAACTGCCGGAAGGATCTTCTGTGTACTGGATGTCATGGATGCTGACCTCATCTCCGCCATCGGGCAGCTCCCCGCCGGCATCAATAAACCGGGCGGCAAATTCCTGGAAATACTGGTCGGCAATATGAGGATCATGGATAACGATCATGTTTTCATCGTTGTAAAATCCACCGGATGTAGACCAGTTCATGGAACCGGTAATCACAATCGGGTCTGAGTCAGGATGCTGTGGGTCGATCAGCATGTATTTGTGATGCATCATTCCGGAACCGTTGCCATCCAGGTGAACATCCGCTGCAGGATTCCAGGGATCGTCACCGGTGCCGGCCATATCGCTGAAAACTGAGTAGGGATCGTTTCCCTGCGCGTAGTCAAACACACCACGTACCGGCTTACCGGCGTTAAAGCGGTTATGCAGGGCGTCTTCGACATCGGTACGGGTGAAAGAGAGGATGCAGAAGTATATATCATGGTCAGCGGTGGCAATCAGCTGCGTCAGTTCAGCGGTAGCGCCATCGGAGGGGGAGAAGTAGAGTTCGACCAAACTGCTGTCAATGGTGACTGAATGTAGTGTGTTATCCAGCTTGTTACCACCGAAACGGCTGTTGTCAGCAGATGGTGTTTCACCTGTGGCGCCCCACATCTCGTTGAATTCGTCCAGATAGACGGAGCACAATTGGCTGGATTGAATGACCAGCACATTGTTGTCGTCATAAGTGTCCGACTGGTAGGTGAAATTGTAGGATCCGGTCCATACCTGATCGTCATCGTCCCCTTCGTCCAGCCGGTAATCAAACAGCACGAACTTGTTGTGCATCAGATTGGACCCGGAGTTACTGCCGAAGGAATCATCAATAATGGTAATGCCGGCATTCTCCATAGACTGTGTATAGGAATTATGATTGTCATCTTCAATGATGACCCGCACGCTGACACCGCGGTTATGCGCTGCGATGATCGCATTGGCAATATCGCCTAAAGAGAGATTGTATATACAGATATCGAGTGAAACTGTGGTCTGGTCTATCAGTGCAATCAGACGATTGGCTAGATCATCATACCCGTTTGCCGGATCGTATACAGCGTATCCCGGATTGACAGAGCCGTTGAAGAATGCGGAAATAGTACCTTCGATAGGAGGATCGGGTGTACAGTCTGCAGCTGTAGGTGTCGGAGGATTGATGGAGGTGAAATCTAATGAACAATCATCAGTATCAGTCAGATCTACCCGCTCCAGTGAAAACCCGGTGCCGACTCCCGGATGTGGGGTTACACCGGGGAAACTACCCCCTTCGTATGCTACTACATCTTCGTATTCGGCATAGAAACTGCGCGAGAGCAATACCTCGTCACCGCTGTTGCTGAGAGCGAAGGGCATGATCACATCCGGTGTCAGGCCGAAATGTGCCACAAACTCTACCTCATCGCGTGCGATCAGCAGAAAGTCTCCGGCGCAGATAATGGTGCCACCGGGAAAACTGCTCATTGATTCCCCGCCACCTTCAGTTTCCTCATCACCCAGATACCAGCCGGAGATGTCAACATCCGAAGCGCCGGTGTTAAACAGCTCGACAAACTCACCGTTATCGCTGCCGGTGACATCGTAATGAACCTCGTGAATGAGAACGGTCGCATAAAGGGAATGCAGAGAGAACAACAGGGCTGCTCCGCTCAGGGTCAACAGGCTTCGCATGATATACTCCTGGTATTGGGCTTAATAGGCTTTCATATAGAATACTATCGTGATTAGAGAATGGCAACTTCACAGGATAATACTGGAAGATTTTCGGTTGCAGCATTCATTGCCGGGAATAGCAGATATATGCATAATTTTAGTATTCGGGAATCTGAAGTTCGCTTTTCATAACAGCCGGGGTCGGACCAAGCTATCATACTGTATTTTCAAGAGAAGGAGGTGTAATACACCCTGAAAACTGGTCTTATTCGCGTTTTTTCGACCTGAAAACAGCTTCTAAAGGGTAGTTAAAAAGGGTGAGATGACTGAGCATCCCACCCTCATTAAAATGTGATATTTGATCCCGGGAAACGGCCGGGGAGCAGTACACCAGCTGGAGTAATTACTCAGCCAGCAACTGATCAAGGAATTCGTGGGTAAGTTTTGAAGGATGATCGTTGAAACGAACCTGATCATCCTTGCCGAGAATAATCGTACGGGGAATGCTGTTCACCTGATACAGCTGTGAGATAGCATGCTCACCATCATAGTAGACCTGGAAAGTATACTGCGGGTTCTTATCCAGCCACTCCTTGACACGCTGCGGATTGTCACCACGCCAGGCGGTGTTAATGACAAGCATTTCGAATTCCGGGTGTGGGCTGTACTGTTCATGCAACTCCTGCACTTTGGGCATGGAGAGAATGCATGGCATACACCAGACTCCCCAGAGTTCATACATACGGACTTTTCCACTGTAGCTTGCCAGATCGAATCCCTGCAGATCAATGATCTGCTCTTTCACCACCGGTGGTGTACTGGTCTCAGTCTGCGCTTTGTCATTCCCGCCACAGGCAACGATTGCCAGAGCGGATAATCCCAGCAACAGGGCCAGGATGAAATTACGTACTCTCATTTCGACTCCTACTTATGCGCTTCTATCAGATCTTTGTATTTATCCTTTTTACTTAGACCTATCACCTGGTCGACATGTTCCCCACCTTTGAAGAAATGAGTCTGCGGAACTGAAATTACTCCATATTGCCGGGCCAGATTGGGATTAGCGCCAACATCAACATAGGCGCCATCAACTTCACCACTGTATTCTTCCAGCAACTCTTCCAGCAACGGGTGCAGTTTCTTACAGGGGGCACACCAGGTTGCGCCGAAGTCCACAACTACCAGGTTTTCCTTTTTAAGTACATGCTCCTCAAAATCGGCTTCGCTTACATTCTGCAGTTCTGCCATTTCTGGCTCCTTTCCAATTACATTCTATTCTGTTTTCAACATTTCCTGTTTCTTAACATCACAACTGAAACTGTAACTGCTGACTCCGGCATTTGTGCGTGTGATAACACTACTGGATACAGGAGGTTTCACTGTGATACATATTTAGTCGTCTTTCAATTCCTTCAGGTAGCTGTCAGCGCGCTGGTAATTGAAGTTATCCTCATCCCAGAAACGTAATGCCATAGCAAAGTGCTGCCGTGCAGTAGCCGGTTCAGATTCACGCAGCATCTCGCCCAGTTGGAAATGAGCGTCAGGAGATTCCCAGCGAAAGCCGAGTACTGCCCGAAAATGCCGCAATGCTTCAAACTCTTCCTTCAGCTGATTGCGGTAGATCAACCCTTTAAAGTAAATCGCATCAACCAGATTGCGGTTGTAGCGCAGCGCTTTGTCAAAGCTCTCCAGAGCGCTCTTCTCACGATCACTGGTCATCTCCAGCTTGCCAAGCTCTATCCAGGCAGGTGCAAACTGTTCCTGTTCTTCAAGCACCTTGCGTAGCTTCTCTTCTCCCTTATCCTCTTTATCAGCATTGATGAGAGCCAGAGCAAGACGATACTGGAAACTGACATTCTGTGGCATCATCTCGGCAGCGTTCCGGAACTCCTTCAGAGCCAGGTCGTATTCCTCATTACTCTCCAGCATATCTGCCAGTCGGAAACGTAGACCTGGATCGCGAGGGATTTTCTCCTCCAGAGCAATCAGAATATCGATTGCACGATCTTTCTCCCCACTGTGAAAGAGAGCGTCAGCCAGTTCAAAATTGGCCCGGTAGTTTTCATTGTCATTCTCAACAACAGCCTGCAGCTGCTCAGCTGCGTCACTGAAGCGACGCATATGCATGTAGATGTATCCCAGCAGATAGCGGTCATCGTAATTCTCCGGGTCTTCGGCAACGCTCTCCTCAAGCTCAGTCAGTGATGAAAGCCCGAGTGGACGATTCTGCTCCAGCTGTTTAAGATAGTAGGCAGCTTCGCTGTAATCCGGTTTGACCTCTACCGCTTTCTGTAGCTTCTCAATAGCATCCTCTATCCGGCCCTGATCCTTGAGTGCCATACTCTGCATGAACAGTGCGCTGGCCTCATCCGGTTTCAGTTCCAGAACCCTGTCGAAAATGTCAATTCCATCTTCAGGTGCACCACTGCGTATTGCCATCATCGCCTGCTTCATAAGCGGTGTTACATCCTTCGGAACGAGTTCCTTCCACTGTTGATAGTAGCCATTGGCCTGCTCCAGCTGTCCTGAAAAATCGGAAAGCTGTGCCAGATTACTGATCGCTTCCAGGTTGTTTTCCGGTTGCAGCTCCAGTGAACGCTGAAAATGATTTAACGCTTCCTCTGCAAATCCTTTCTGCAGCAGGGCATACCCTTTCACGTTAGCACTCTGTGTGGATTCACCACCATTGGCTTCACACTTCTCTGAATATTCGAAGGCAGCCTGTGGCCGGGATTGATTCAGAGCGATGCGTGCCAGTTGCAGCAGGACTGCCGGCTGGTCAGGCTTGAGCTGCAGACTGCTTTCCAGAGCCTCTTCAGCTTTTTCCATCAGTTCAGGTGATTGCTGGGCGTTGCCCGCGTAGGCATAACCCAGATCAGCCATAAATGCAGCGTTACCGGCAAAACTGCCACGGTGTTTTTCGAGTAATTCAATTGCTTTCTCAAAGCTGCGGGATAACAGATGCGTGTGAGCAAGCTCTGCTTCCAGTGTTGGATCATCCGGTTTGTCCTTCAGATCTTTTTCGATCTCTTCTACACCACGGGCGACCTTGCCGGTAGACTGATTCAGTCTTTCCAGCGCCGCTCGAGCAGGAGCAAAATCAGGATACTCCTTCAGCAGTTCTGTCAGCAGCTCTTCCGCCTCTTCTGTGCGTTTCATATCAGCCAGTACAAGAGCGCGACTGTAGCGCAGGTTGGGATCCTGGGGCGCCATCTCCAGACCCTGTTCCAGGATCTTCAGCGCTTCATCAAAATCCTGCCGCCGAGATAACAAACCACCCAGCTTGTTGTATACCGGTGCATAGTTGGGATTGATTTTCAACGCCTCCCGGTAAAACGGTTCCGCGTTGTCATAATCCTGCAGCAGTTCGTAGGCCTGCGCCAGGTTGAATTTTGTTCCACCGTCAGCAGGAAACTCCTCTGAGAGCGCCAGCAGTAACTCACGTGCTTCTTCACCTCGCTTGAGGTTGATCAATACCAGTGCTCTGAAATTGCGCACATCCCGATCTCCCGGAACCTTCTCAAGGAAGGCCTCTACAACCTCAAGTGCCTTTTCACTCTGCTGCGTCTGGTTGAGAAACATCAGATACTGCATGACACCTGGTTTATCGACCGGATTCTTGCCGTAAGCCTCGGTAAAGTACTTCTCCGCCTCTTCCTGTTTGCCCATCGACTGATAAGCGAAACCCAGACTGTAGATTACCGGCGTTGCCTGGGGATTGAACTTCAGCGCCTTTTTAAAGCTTTCAGCAGCCTCTTCCAGACGGCGCAGATTGATCAACGCCTGCCCCTTATGGAAAAATACATCTGGAAACTCAGGACGATAACCCAGCGCCAGATCGAACTCTTCCAGAGCCTGGGCAAATTGACCTGTACCGAGATAAGCTACACCGAGAAAATAGTGCCCTTCAGCATCAGCCTGATAATAGGAAAGCCCCTTGCGATAACCCGCGATTACTTTTTTCAGATCGGGGTTGGGGTTTTTATGAATTTTGTGTGTTTCCTGAATCCAATATTTCGCTTTTTCCTGGTCAGTTTTGCCAGCCATTTACTCTCCCAGTTTCATGGACATTATGATGGTTACATCTGCGGAGCCGCAGTAATAGCGCTTCTCTGCAATCCTTATATCCGATTGTGTTACATTTCGCACCAACAAGCGCTGCTGCCAGATCACACTATCGGACTCAGGATCGTTAACTTTAGAGAACTGCTGCTGCAAATTCAACCTTTAAAAAGGAGCGGTGTTAATAACCGGGAAAGTATCCATCTACAGGAGGTGATGCATAGCAGGAAAAATGCTTCGAACCGGTCAATTTTCCGACCTGAGTTTTTCCCTTGCCTTTTGCATACTGTGCATATAATATGAGGGTCTGTAAGTAGTGAAGAGCAGTGTAGTTTTGTATGCTGCAGCTGGAATAGAGGAGAATATCATGTCACGAGTATGCGAAATATGTGGTAAGGGTCCGATGTTTGGTAATTCCATCAGTCACGCCCATAATATTACCAAGCGGGTCCAGTACCCCAATATTCAGACTGTACGGGTTAAAAAGGATGGCGTCAGGGTCAAGATGAAGGTCTGCGCTTCCTGCATCCAGGCTGGTAAAACAATCCAGGTCTGATCCCGGTTTCCGTATATTTGATAGGCTTATTCAGGGCACTCCATCAACAGGGGTGCCCTTTTTTATGGATTGCCATGTGATACAGCAGTTACTCTTCAATGCGTGACAGGATTTCCTGTCGCAGATCTTCACTGCTGAAGGGGGGTTCGTCGGGGCGGAACGGCTCCCCATCCAGATAAGTACCGGTGGAAATACCCCACTCAACAAGCTGTTCCCGCTGATTGCTGTCCACCTCCCGGAAACGGATTTTCTCATCGATTCCAGCTACGGCGTCGCGAACCGTAACACACTGGCCACAACTGCCCGTACACCAGCCATTGTAAAAAGAATGAACCGTCACCCTCTGTGGATCGGTTTGCGGACGCTTCTGAAGATGAAACCAGCGGGGAGGTTGTGCTTCCGGAACAAACGGTTTCCAGACCAGTACAGCTGGCCCATCCCTGTCGACCCGTTCATATCCCATATGCTCGTAGAAAGAGACCGGATTCCAGTAAGGAAAATCCATCCCCCAGGCAACGATCCCCTCTGCTCCACTGTCACGAATCTCAGTTTCTATCTGTTCCAGCATGAACCGGCCATAGCCATTTTCCTGCCGGTTGCCAATGTGGTGATCATAGCCATGCACCCAGAGGCAGAGGATTACCGTCAGATTATCTCCATCGATAAAACTCTCTTCGATCGGCAGGTATTGTCCCAGGGCAGCAATTTCACCACTTTCCAGACGCAGTACCTTACCACGAAAGCCCCGATCACGCTTCTCTTCGACCCACCTGCGACGTAAGTCGATTACCCGCGGATCATCCGGCTTTTCATCGTGAAGACAATGGAGGAAGGTTGCTTCAGTTTCCGGTGTCAGGTCCAGAAGTTGCATGGGGTACTCCATTGTGTGATAACCTGAGGTCAGTTTCCACGCTCCCTCTACCCCAGATAGCTGGCTACACCATCCAGAAACAGCTGTACCGCGATTGCGACCAGTATCATACCCATCAACCGCTCCACCGCTATCAGGCCCCGTCTGGTGAGGAAGCGGATCAGGAAGGTTGCGCTGAAGAGCACAATGAAAGCCACGCCCCAGGCCAGTAGTGATGCCAGCAGCAGACCGGTGAGTTGCACCTGTGTGGAGGTGGAAAAGAGAATCAGCACCGCCAGCAGTGACGGGCCGGCAATCAGGGGTATTGCCAGCGGAACCAGCAACGGTTCTCCCTCACACTCTGTGGGTACCTGCACTCTGGTTCTGGGAAACACCATTCGAATGGCAATCAGAAAGAGGATGATACCACCGGCAATACTGACCGCTTCCTGCTTCAGGCCCAGAAATCCCATCATGTAACGGCCGCAGAAAATGAAGACCATTATTACTGCCAGTGCCAGGATCAGCTCCCGTACCAGGATCCGGCGGCGCCTGTGACCCGGAACCTCATCCAGAATGGACAGGAATACAGGTATATTCCCGAAGGGGTCCATGATCAGTATGAGTGTGACAGCTATTGAGATTATATCCATAATGATCAGCTTTTGCAGCGGTGATAGCGCGGCCCATCCGGCGAGTCTTCGATGACATATCCAAGCTGCTTGATCCGGTCACGAATACGGTCCGCTTCCGACCAGTCTTTGCTTTCCCGGGCAGCCTGACGATCTGCCATCAGTTGCTCGATCTCACTGTTGCACTCCTCTTCCTGAACGATAACACCGAGTACAGTGTCGATACTGTCCAGGAAGTTGCGTACTGTTGATGCACCTTCACTGCTCAGCATGTTTTCATCCTGCAGGCGGTTTATCTCAGGCAGTAACGAGAAGATACCCCCGAGTGCGGACGCTATGTTGAGATCGTCATCCATTGCTTCCCTGAAAGCCGTGTCAGCCTGTTCAACAAGCTTACTGACACGACTGTCGGTATCGGTATTGTCTGCACCGGAGGCTTCCGTAACCCTGCAGAGAGACTTGTAGAAATTCTGTAACCGCTGTACGCTCTGCCCTGCCGCTCTCACCCCGGCAATGGAAAAACTCAGTTTCATGCGATAGTGAACACTGAGCAGCGCATAACGTATTGCAATCGGGTCCAGTCCCTTCTCCAGCAGTTCCGTAATGGTGTAGAAATTATCCAGCGATTTGCTCATCTTGCGTCCCTCAACCAGCAGGAACTCGCTGTGCATCCAGTAGTTGACAAACTTCTCCCTGTAACCACAAACGCTCTGGGCAATCTCGTTTTCATGGTGCGGGAAGCGGTTGTCAACACCACCGGTGTGCAGGTCGAAGCTGGTCCCCAGATAACGGGTGGACATGGCACTGCATTCGATATGCCATCCGGGGCGGCCTCTGCCCAGCTCTGTATCCCAGAACACTTCACCATCCTCTTCCGTCCAGGCTTTCCAGAGCGCGAAATCGCGGGCGTCATCCTTCTCGTATTCATCGTTATCGACCCGTTCACTGGCACGCATCCCTTCCGGATCGAGATTGGCCAGTTTCCCGTAATCAGGGAAGCTATCAATGCTGAAGTATATGGAACCTTCACTTTCGTAAGTGTGTCCATTTTCCTGCAGCAGCTTTACCAGTTCTACCATCTCCGGTACATGATCGGTAGCGGCAGGATAGTATTCGGCTGATTCTATATTGAGGGTTTTGAGGTCATTAAAGAACGCCTCTTTGAAGGGTCTGGTAAACTCCTGCAAGGGCAGTCCTTTTTCCTGCGAAGTGCGGATAGTCTTATCATCAACATCGGTCAGGTTCATCACCTGTGTCACAGAGTAGCCACTGAATTGAAGGTAACGCCGCAGGAGATCCTCGAACATGTATGTGCGGAAATTACCGATATGAGCGTAATTATAGACAGTGGGGCCGCAGGTATAGAGCCCGACCTTCCCCTCCTGCAAAGGAACAAACTGCTCTTTTCTGCGAGACATACTGTTATAAAACTTCAATGCCATCCCTACTCCTTACCAGATCTACTACCAAACAATCCCATCACCAGATCCAGCACGAATCCTGGCTGGTTGCGGAACACAGTCATCAACACTTTGCGCAGATTCCGTTTTGACTCCGGAAGGTCATGAAGAGTGGCCGCTACGCTGTTATATGTTTCATCGTTAAGATCTTCCATCAACCCCCGTACCCGATAGTACAGTTTGTGCTCCCAACCGACCCGTTTCTGCCAGGCTTTGCCATAAGCCGACAGTACGCCAGCGCTGACATCATCCTCTGCCAGAGCGGTTGCAGCAGTTTCAGCAGCCAGCTTCCCGGCAATCATGGCGTTGATAATCCCGGCTCCGGTGACAGGGTTTGGCTGATGGGCGGCATCACCCACAATCATTATGCCATTACCGTAGGGTGCTTTCAATGAGCCATCCAGCGGAATGCCACCGCAGGTTGTGCTCAGAATAGAGGCATCCGGGAAATGCGCCTGCAGGAAATCCTCCAGATAGAGATGAGCCTTACGATGAATTGAAGCCTTCCCGGAGATACCCAGCCCGACGTTGGCCATGTTATCACCTTTAGGAAATACCCAGGCGTAACCACCAGGAGCGGTTTTATTGCCGAAGTAGAAATCCACCCGGCCGGAATCAATATTCTTTCCCTGCAATGTTACCTGCTGACAACTGTCCAGATCCTTGAGAGTTGTAAAGGTACGTAATCCCGCCCAACGGGCAATCCGGGACTCTACACCATCAGCAGCAATCAGCAGGCGACAGTTTAACTTATAGCGTTTACGACCCTGCTCGAGTTCCACTCCGGTAACACAACCCTGCTCGCTGATAACACCGCTGATGGTAACACCGGTTTCCACCCGGGCACCTTCACTGGCTGCGCGTGTGGCCAGGTAATAATCAAAAGTACGTCGGTCGAGAATATATCCGGCTCCGGGCATCGACAGGTTAAAACTGGTTGCATCAGGAGAGTAGATTCGCACACTGTCGATTTCGGTTGCAATCCAGCGGGGGTCAGGCTCGCAGAATTCTACCAGGCCATCGTGTGGCACGCCCTCACCACAACGGACAGGAATTCCAATATCACGATCCTTCTCCAGCAACAGAGTCCGCAGGCCTGCCCTGGCGCAGTACTCCGCTGCCGCACTACCACCGGGACCTGCACCGCCAATGATCACATCCCACTGCTGTCCGGTCATTCCTCCTCCTCGCTGACCGCCTCCAGCGGACAGACATGGACACAGATACCACACTCGGTGCAGATGCTGTAATCGATGGCGATAAAATGTGTACCCATCTCGATACAGTTCTCCGGACAGGCACCTACACAGGTACCACAGTAGTCGCAGATGGTGGGATCGATCCTGACCATATAATTTCCAGTTTGCGTGTGTGCGAGCTTCCCTGACCGGTTATTCGGTGAATGAAGGATAGCGCCTGCGGAAGCGGTACCAGTAGTACTTACGCGCTACCAGATAACAGGCTAGAATTAACAAGCCGAACCAGAGAAAAGCAACAGCTACTGCCACTCCCAACAGTAAAAGCGATAGCCTGATGGCAAAATTGATCGCTTTTGTATCACGTCGACGTTTGACCAGTAGACGTAATTGTATTAATGTGGACGCAAAGGCCGGAAATGCCAGTAGATAAAACTCTCCTGCAATGGCAGAGAGAGTCGCTGCAGCCATCAGCAGCGTTGTTATTCGCAGCGTAACTGTCTCACCGGAAACAACGGCTACCGTACGACGTCCCGTTTGCCGGTCTCCTTCCCGATCAGGTAATTCTGTCAGAAGGCATATTGAAGTTACTGACAGGAATACTGCAACCAGCTCCTCCCACGCAACCCGGCTGAATCCTGTACTCTGCAGAAATACCAGACAGGCAGACAGGCCCAATGTGACCGGTCCTGAGAGAAAACGTTTCTTCAGTCGAAGTGGTGGCAGATTATAGGCCCAGGTTGTAATGGCGAGGAGGAGCGTCATGCTCAGGATGTGTTCCCAACCGGCACGCAGAATAAACAGGACGCCTCCGATCAGCAACAGCCAGGTCAAGGTGCGAGCCTCATGTTCGCTGACAACTCCGTGAGCGAGGTGGGGCAATTTGTTGTTGATCCGGTCACTCTCGCGGTCACGCAATTGATTGATAATGAAAGCCGTACCGAGCAGGCAACCATAGCCTGCCAGCAACCAGGCCTGTTGCTGAAACCCCTGGCGTGATGCACCCAGCAGAATAACAGTCCATGCAGCCAGAATCAGTATTGGACGGCAGAAAAAGAGATAATCCAGAAATTTCAGGAGCATTTTCACCTGCTCGTTCCTCCTGATCGTTCAACCCTTTCCCGATCTACACCTGAAGCATTTTCCAGAAGCCTCTGATAACTTATGCGCCGCAGAGATGAACCGCGATTTGCCAGCTCCCACGCTTCAGCATCAGGGGGCAGATTACCGAGTCTTAACTGTTTGACTACATCGCGCATTTCGAAATCCACCAGGGCCGTTGTTGCTGCCTGCTCATTCCAGGGACAGGCATCCTGGCAGATATCACAGCCAAAGATGTTCCCTGCTGGCTCCAGCTGGCAGGATTCCTTGTCAGGACGCTCGATAGTAGCATAGGAAATACAGCTCTTACAATCCAGTCCGAAGTCAGTCAGCGCTTCTGTAGGACAGGCCTCCAGGCATATCGTACATTCACCGCAATAATCGGAATGGGGATGATCAGGCGTCAGTTCCAGTTCGGTAAACAGCTCGCCCAGCACCAGCCAGGAGCCATAAGTGCGATTCAGGAGGAGCGTGTTTTTCCCGATCCAGCCAAGACCGGCTCTCTGTGCGAGGGCTTTTTCCATTACCGGTCCCGAATCAACAAAGCCGCGACTCTGGCAACCGGTCTGTTCACTGATAAATCGGGAGAGCCCCCTGAGTATACGCCGTATTACTTTGTGGTAGTCCCGGCCGTGGGCATAACGTGATACATTGTAGACAGGTGACTCGGAGTTCTGCCCGGAAGGTTGTCCCGTGTGATAACTGAGCGCGATAACAATTATAGATCGGGCGTCGGGAAGAGGTGATTCATACAGCAGTCGTTGTGGAACACGTTGCTCCAGCCACTGCATACCGGCATGTTTACCGGCAGCCAGCCAGCTACTGAAGCGTGCGTCCTGCTCTTCAAGGGGAGCTGTATCTGTTACACCTACCAGATCGGCGCCCAGCTCCCGCGCTCTGGCCAACACTGTTTTCTTATCCAGCCGGGAAGCACCGGTAGTTATCGGCACGAAGCTACATCTGTTCGATGTATGCCAGCAACTGTGAAAGATAGTCAGAATCGTCCGGGTCCAGACTCACTTCCAGAACGAGCTCTACTTCAGCCTGGGCGGCGGCAAAATCCTCTACCAGGAAGTAATTCCAGGCACGTACCCGGCGCAAAGAACGCCCGGTAACATCTTCGATACGACTGTAAACCCAACTGTCACCAGCCTGCGCCAGCGCCAGCCCTGCAAAGTGGATTGCCGCAAGCGATTCCCCAAGGCGGGAGCGGGTCAGCGCCAGGCCAGCCAGCGGTGGTGCCCACTCTCCTGATCGTGATACCGCTTCCTGGAAGTTGTTATCTATAGCGTTCAGATAGTCCGCATCACCCTGCTCATCCTCGAAGAGCCCTATCTGGCTCCAACCCAGCCCGTTCCAGGCTTCCGCACGGGTGCCATCTTCCAGAGTGGCCTCCATGAAGCGGTCGGCAGCGAGTTCATAGTTCTCATTACTGTAGGCGTGCCATCCGTCTGCAATCAGCTCCTCATAGTTATCGGTATCCTGATTGCAACCGCTCAATACCAGCACCAGTAACCACAGAGCCATAGTTGTCTGTTTCATCAGATACCTCACTTCAGATAGAGCATTTTCTGAATACGTGTCACACTCTCGGTTTCTCCCGTAACCCGCAACACCGCCCAGTACATACCGGAAGCATAGTTGCCGGGTTGCCAGTCATACTGGTGGAATCCGGCGTTAAGTGTACTCTCCTGCAATACTTCAACCCTCCTGCCCAGCAGGTTGTACACCGATAACTGGATTGCTGCCCTTTCCGGCAGGGTGAACTCCAGACGGGTGGAACCGTTAAAGGGGTTGGGGTAGTTATCGTAAAGGGTTACCGCATCAGGCAGTAAATCACCTGCAGAGCGTAGAGCATAATGCCCTCCCTCATGTATCACAATCTGCTGCACTCCTTCCGGAGCCAGCGCCCGCCAGTTACCATTTTCAAACCGGCAGATAATCCCCTCACCGGAAAACTCAAGAAGATAGCTGCCATTACCACTCAGTTCAACACCCTGCTCACCTTCGAGAGCGGTTACTACTGTCCCCGACAGCCAGTCCAGTCGGATATCATCACCTATTTCAATGGAGGTGTAGCCGGCACCACCCAGCGCCAGATCACGCTCAGTACTACCGGGCAATCCATGTGCATCCACCATCTGTACAGCGAGTTGATATTGTCCCAGCAGTTCCAGGTTGAGCGTATAATGGAATCCTGTTTCGGTCTGCGGCATCTGTGCTGCCTGAGAGGAATCCACCAGTGCGGTATCCGCATCGGTTACAACCACCCAGGGTACATCCTCTAACTCCTCGCTACTGATGAGACCGAGATCGAGGTAGTGCGGAAACACCGGGTTGTCAATCAACCCCAGTTCGGCGACAGGTTCGGTAGCATCGATCTGAAAGCTGTGGAAATCAGGTGTACAGAGGATATCCTCCTCGTCCTCCAGATGAGCTATTACCCGCCAGAAGTATTGTGTTACTTCCTCCAGTGGATCAGGCACCGTGAAAGCAGAAGTATCGATATCTGTATAGCTCGCCACAAACTCCGGGAATGTATTGTCCAGTGCCAGCTGCAATGTATAAGTTACATCCGGATTGCCGGTCAGCACCCCCGGATCCCACTGCAGTTCAGGTGTAAGCGAATGGAACCACTCCTCCAGTTCCCCTTCCAGGAATATCTGGGGATTGGTGACACGCTGTGGTGGATCGGTAGTAATGAGAATAGCGGTGCCATCGGCCAGCATGGCAGCATCAGGGCCATAACGCTGAGCAAAAGTAACCTCCAACCCGTGGTAGTGATCGTGATCAGTGATGCCGACAGTTGCATAATTAGCACGGGCATCCTCATCGTGTATCACGCGATACTGAAACTTTATCTGGCTGTCACCCGTTGCTGTGGGATACTGTAACAGATCATACAGGATAACCTGGAAGGTTTCCTCCATGGGCTCTGAATCCCACAGATAACGGTTATAGGTCTGACTCCATTCCACAATAAAACGGCCATCACCCATATCCTTGTAATAAACAGGAACCTGAACTGAATCTTCCGCAGGTGTGTATTGTGGCTTGAGATCGTCCCAGAATGGCATGATCATGTTAGAGGGCCCCAGGCCCGGTGGAATCATCCAGTTTGTAAAGTCTGACATCCAGGTTCTCCCCATTGAAATCCAACCATTGGAGCAGACGGTGATCGAGTCGAAATCAACACCGTAGAATCGGAAGTTAAAGTTGTCAGAAGGCAGCGCAATAGTAGTGCTCTGATCATCTTCCAGCTCGAGACGTGTTCCGTTACTTTCCGGAAGTAGACGGGTGTCGATTTCCTCCCATTCATAATCAGGCCGGTTCAGGTAGTAGTAATCGCGACTCTCATAAGCCCAGTAACCGTAACCATCCGGTCCGGTGGGGTCACCTGTTTCCCGCTGGCCGTTGATTATGTCAATGTCGAGTAGCTGCTGGAAATCACTACCCCCGGTCAACTCCAGCTGCAATTGCAGCAGTAGTCCTGGCAGAATGTCAACGCCCCCATGCAGTTCAAAAGCCACAGTCGCTTCGCCATCAACCGGTATTATACCTATGGCTTGTGGTATCGTTGTTTCAACTGTAAGCTCCGGTATCAGCGATGATAATGTCCCGCTGAGATCAACGGTAGGCAGGTCACCATCGTTGGCGAGTGTCAATTCCAGCTGAACCAGTTCATCCGAATCAATCACCTGATTGGCATCACCGGGCAATGTATCAGAAACAAAGTAGGGTCGGCTGGCAACAGCTGTCAGTTCATCCCGGGAATTCTGTGTGAATTCCTCACCACTGATATGCAGATCCAGTTGCAGTGGCCAGCCATGTGGAACAGAATGTGATACATTCAGCAACAACGGTGTTGCAGACGTTGTCTGTGCACCTGACAGCAATTCCCCGAAAGTCAGTTCAGTACTTTGCAACTCTATAAATCCATCATCAACTGATGCAATCAGATCAATCGAAGGAATAGTCTCGCTTCCACTGTTCAGCAGGGTTGGGAACCAGGCAACAGTTTCACCTGGATTAACATCCGCGTCACCGTTACCGTCTGATCCGGAAGTACCATCTTCCAGCCATGTGCTGGCTACGAGTGTAGCGAATTGCGGACGCACTACAATTGGAATGTCGACCAGATGGGGATAGCTGTTGTTACCGAGTACAGTCAACCTGGCTGTACCGGCATCCACTAATCGCTCGTAATACAGCGTCAGGTTACCGGCGGCATCGGTGCGCCCACGCGCCAGCAGCTGTTCACTTTCATCACCCGCAACCAGCGTGACCAGCATATCTGCCATAGGTGAACTCTGCTCATCGGTGACTGCCACCGAGTAACTGCTGCTCCCGACCGCAAGTGTGTCCGGGGCAGTTACCAGCAGCGGCTCCGGCACTGCAGTACGTATCCGCAGGCTGGGGTCACCCAGCAGATTGTAGACATTGAAATAGAAAAAGACATAACCGTTCAGCTCCTGTTCGTTGGGAAAACCGTTGAACAGATCGATCTTCGCCCGTACCACATTACCACCCATGGTGCTGATACCTTCGTTGAAGAGGCCACGGTAAAAGCCGGCGTTGATCGCATTGTTATAGATGGATCGCGTATGGAGATCGCTGGGGGCGAACACCGCTATCCCACCCCGGGGTGCACCGGGGGTACCGAGCCGCAGAAAAGCCTCCGCGAAACAGGGTTCATGTTGAGCGTGACCGAAATCACCGGTATTACATACGATTGACAACATGATCGGGGTCATATAGTGGTTATTCAGGTTGTCGTTCATATTGGTGATTGAATAGGAGGGGCGTTGCCAGTGCTCAGCGTCTGCCCATCCGCGATAGTTAACAATACCGACACCGTTATTGATCGTATTGGAGATCATCGGTTCACCGGAAATATGAGGTGGAAAATAGACTGTGTCCACCTGCGAGAAACCGTTGTCTATTAACCTTTCACGCACCCAGCGACTGGTCAGTACCGGTGTTACCGGAGTTGTATTACCCTCTGCATAATTACCACCAACCACCAGGCCGCTTTCCAGCCAGTCTTCCTGCTCTTCGTTCACACCGGCAAATGGTGCAGATTCATACTGGACTACTTTGTCGATAATGGTCATCAGCTGTACCGGAGCATCGTGTACAGAGAGCCTGCCCAGCAGCAGATCCGGCAGGTAATCGTCGCCCACTTTCAGACTGAACTGCAGATCGGTTACATTATAGTCCTCCCCTTCCGACTCCGGAATGAGAAAGGTGGGACAGGCGTAGGTACCATCCTGATCACCTACCAGCACAATATATTCAGGCTGATGCTGGGCGTAGTAATCGATCAACCAGCTGTCCAGGTTATCAGCAGTAATCGTATTGCCACCGCCCGGCATCTGGTCAAAAGTCACATAGTCCACATTAAAACCTGCGCGCCGTTTCCACTGGAGCAGATCACCTATGTAATCCGTATAGAAAGGTGATGAGACCACCAGCAGACGCGGGAACTGTGTCTCATCCCTGTGATTGGAAAACTGCCCGTGGTTAACAACAAAGGAACGATAGAGTTCATCCATCTCGCTGGAATAGCTGATATCACTGTACTCCGTTGTTTTGCTGAAACTGATCCTGATCGCTGCCGACTGCAGCACTCGCACACCCTCCTGCTCTATGCGCACAGGCTGTAGCGTCAACGGCACCAGTCGCAGATCGCGCATCCAACCGTCATTACCAATCGCGACAAAACTGTCCAGGTTGGTTCGCCCCGCTGCCGGATCAACCTTGACTTCATCATCCTGATATTCCGCCAGAACCAGATCGGGGTAGAATCGGGTATCCTGCTCCTGTAGTTCAAAGCTGACTTCCGCGTCAACCGGGATTTCCAGCCAGAAGGTGGTGAAAGGCACCTGAGGTTGCCCGGCATAGCTGGAGAGTTCCATCCCGTCAATTTCGATCAGTGATTCCCCATCCTGATCTTCCAGGTTGAAACCGGCAAGTTGATATTGTATCACAACCGCATCCTGTTCCTGAGTAATGCTGGTGATACAGGTATCGGTTGCCGCCACTGCTGTAAGTTGCAGAGCGGTCAGCAACAGAATTGTGATAGTTGTTTTCATCATTTATCCTCGATTCTTTCCGGTTCTCAGGTTACCCCTGGCCAATTCCATTCATAGCGTTGGTCATGCTCCTACAAGCTATCTCATATTGTCATTTCACAAACAACATCTTTCCGATTTCTGTTGCCTGATCTCCAAGCTGCAACTGGTAGAAGTAGATGCCACTCGCGATATCATTGCCCGCCTGCCATTGTATCCGTGCTTTTCCAGCGGTCACCGGTTCACCGGTTTCAATTGCCACCTGTGCGCCTCGCAAATTGTAGACCTGCAGTTGAGGCTGTTTACCCGACAGGTGCGCCGGCACATGAAACTCGATAGTCGTCGACGGGTTGAAGGGGTTGGGGTAATTACCCAGTAGTGCAAACTGCTCTGGTTGTACATCTTCGGGAGAAACAGCATTGAGCTGATCCGACTGCCGCAGGGTAATCAGGTTAATATGCCAACCCTGATCGTTGACCCAGTCATCGGTAACCAGATGGAAACGAAGGTGCAGCAAACCACCGGCAAATTGATCCAGTGAATGCTCTGTATCACGATATCCGCCCCAGTGCCCACTGTAGTGTGCCAGTGTAGACCACTGCTGGCCATCACTACTGGCCTGTATCTCGGCATAATCGAGTTCATCCTCCAGATCGATATAATGCCGCAGATGCAGCGAAGCATGGTGATAACTGCCCAGATCGACCGGATCGGATAGCGTAAGTGTGGCGTCCACTTCACTGTGTGTGTAAATAGTGCTGTTGGATACCAGATGCGTACCGGCACTGTCATCTGTTGCCACTGCCCAGTCGGAATTAGCACCACCACTGCTCCAATCGGCAAGCGAGTTGGTGGGGAGTGTAAGCAGGGTCACATTATCAGGCAAACCGAAATTGCTCTCAATGTCGCTGTACAGCTGCAGAGTACGCTCCGCCAGTACATAGTCGTTATGCGAGGTTGAAGCAAAATACTCACCGGTTGGCAGTTCTATGGAATACTCACCATCACTCTGGCAGCTGTACAGTGTGTCATGGATCAGATCCAGAAACTGTACTTCACATGACACAGGTGTTACATCATCGGAAGTCAGGAATGTAGTGCCGGAAACAGTCCAGCGTGGCAGCGGCTGCAGCTCAATTTCGTAGTTTGTCGGTTCCTGCGGATTGACTACCAGTGTCTGTTCATAGGTTTCATAACCCGGTTTTGATATCTGTACCTGATATGATCCGGCAGCCAGCACACGGTAAAAGCGACCCCAGGGTAATTGTGTAAGACGGGGTTTGATTTCCGTGCTGGTGTGTTCCAATACATCCACCCGCGCGATAAGCGCCTGCCCGGTGGCCGCGTCGGTAACATGCCCCTGCAGCATCGGTGCAGGAACCTGATAACCGATCAGCCGATTCATCATCCAGTGCACACCCTGCAGATTATCGTCGATTATCTGGTTGAGGATATCAAAGTCCTCTGGCTGAAAAGCGCCACCATCTTCATTAGTGCCCACTTCCAGCAGAAAGGAGATTGTACCCCAACTGCCATAGGTGTAATTATGAGCGCTCCCCTTGCGGCCACCGCCCAGAACTGAGGCATAGGTGGAGGTCCCGTCCAATGTGGGGATCTGCGCAGCCAGGTCATCACCCAGCGATATCATCAGATCGACATCAGGGCAGGGTTTGAATATCAGGTCATCATCCGGATGCTTCCAGCCCCAGGGGTAGATGACCTTCTGAAAATTATTCGACGTACGGGCGCTATGATAAGCGATGTAATAAACCAGATTGAAATCCTGATTCAGATCACGGATTGCCCTGCTCTCCCCTTCCGAGAAAGGAGCAGCACCACGGTAGTAATCAAAAGCCTCTGCGTCCTGATCGTGCCACAGTGTATCACCGTGATTCCAGAAAAAATCGAAGTTGCGGTTGAGATCAACACCACATGAATCATTACCGATACCGGGCTGGATGATGCACTGTCCACCGATCTCCAGCAGGTTCTTGCGATAGGTGACATCCTCTTCGCTCAACACGATGCCCATTCCCTCAGGATTATAAGTAGGCACGATAATAATCTGCGAGGCGGCAATCCAGGCTACCCAGGGCATCTGGTTGCGATGCGCCATCAGCTCTTCTGCAAAGCTGAGTACAATTTCCGTTCCCAGTATCTCCTCAGCATGACAGGTGCCGGTCAGCAGTACTGCCGGTTCATCCTCGTCTTCCTGAACATTGTCGCTGATCACCGCAGCCCAGATCGGCATCTCCAGTTCGCAGGAGTAACCCACGCTGTCAACCCGCATGATGTCAGGATTGGCATCCGCCAATGAAGTGAGCAGGTCATAGCACTCATCGTAGTTATGATAATAATCGTCGAGGGAAGCAACGGCTGTACTACTCAGTAATAACAAGCCCGCAATCAGAGCAACTATACGCATTGACTCAGTACTCCAGTTTGATACACTTTTTCTGGCCAATAATTTGACCGGTTTCAATCATTGTAAACACAGCAAAATATATGCCAGCTGCCAGCTCGCTGGATGGTTGAGCAGTGATAAGCAGCTCCCCCTCCTCCCTGATACCGCTACAAGCCTTGCTGTATACGATCCGGCCCAGAAGATCATACATTTCGATCCGTACAGACGATAGAGTTTCATCATCGATATCGAGCAGGAAAACAAGACGACTGTTAAAAGGATTAGGGAACACTCGAATTTCATCTACTGCCAGCTGAACTGGATTAGCAAAATGCTGCCAGGTTATCCTGGAGAGGTCGACCAATCCCCAGCCATAGGCTGTATCCGGTGCAGCACTCCGACTGGCATTTTCCTTCATCAGCGTTGCCAGCTCCATCGGCAGTAGATCAGGTTCAATCTGTAGCAACAGAGCAGCAGCACCAGCTAATAATGGGCCCGCATAGCTGGTTCCGGAACCAAAATGATAATTCGATCCGGAATTAGGATTGGTGTCAATCACCAGTGTTCCATGCCCCATGGCGACAAAATCAGGTTTAATACGGCCGTCCTCTGTCGGGCCACGGGAGCTGAAACTGGCAATAGTCGAGTCGCCAGCTACCGCTCCAACTGCCATGACACTGTCACCATCAGCGGGAGAAGTAATCAGTCCATGCCAGTTATAGTCATTTCCACTGTTACCGGCAGATGTCACCACAAAGATCCCACGCTCTGCAGCCAGATCGCAGGCAACCGTGGTTATGCAGATATCACCATTGAGATCATGAATAGTATAGTTCTCCTGCCCGTCATCAAAGCGGCTGTATCCCAGCGATGAGGAAACGATGTCAACACCCAGGCTGTCCAGCCATTCCAGACCGGCAACGAAATCGTCTTCTTCCGCGTTGATTTCATGATCGACATGCTCGGTCTTTGCCAGCGCGAAACTGGCATCGTAAGCGACACCGATCAGGTTCTGAGGTGCCCAGGCGGCAATGCAGCCCAGTGTCGAGGTACCGTGGTAGTCCTGTTGAAGCGAATCGGCCTCCTCGTTCTCTACTATTGGATCATCGTGGTAGAAATCCCAGGTGGCAACGATATCAGCGTGACTCAACGCATTACGTCCCAGCTGCCATCCGGTATCCAGCATACCGATAAAAACACCTGTGCCGGTAAAGCCCAGTTCATGCAGGGTTGGCACACCCATCTGCGCCAGTTGTGTCCAGGAATCACCATAGATGGTCGTCTGATCAGTGGAGGATTGACTCTTCCCCATATACCGTGTCGGCAGGGGACGGTGATACGACTGGACCGGACGGACCTCGCGAACCGGATATCGGTTGACCAGGCTGTTGAGCAGTTCCGGATCATCAGCAATTGAGATCGCATCCAACCAGCGTGAGACATTGTAAATGACCGCACCCTGCTGCTGTAATTCAGCCAGCCAGACCGGATCTACAGATTGATTGATCACAGCGCCCGGGTCAATACCGGCTTTCAACAGTCTGGCCGCTGCACGGTCTGTCCCGGCTAATTCACCGGTTCGTGGCAGTTGCTCGAAGTAGACCCAGGTCCTGGCTGCATGGAGTGTACCCCCTGTCACAGCCAGCAACAGAACTGTTATGACGATCTTCCTGAACATAGCGTAGCTCCGGCGTTACTCCGTGAAGGAAACGCTTTCGATGATTACAGGTTCTGTTGGCCAATCCTGCATACCCATCGGCCCACTGCCTGTCGCAACCTCACGAATAGCGTCGACAATGTCCATCCCTTTGACGACCTTGCCGAATACAGCGTAACCGTACCCCTGTACACTGTCATCACGGTGATTTAAAACGCTGTTATCTTTGACATTGATGAAGAACTGGGCTGTTGCACTGTTGATCACACTTGTCCGTGCCATGGCAATAGTGCCGCGTTCATTGCTCAAACCGTTACCAGCTTCATTGGCGATCGGCTCTCTGGTCTCTTTCTGATTTCCGTCTGGTGTAAAACCTCCACCCTGAATCATGAAGTTGCTGATTACCCGGTGGAAGATGGTGCCATTAAAGAAACCATCATTAACATATTGCTCAAAATTGGCGCAGCTGATCGGTGCCTGAGCGTAGTTGAGTTCAATTTCGATTGTGCCATGATTGGTCACCATTGCAACGATACGGCTTTCAGACATGTTCGCTTCCTTTCCATTGTCCACTGCCAGTGCGCTTACGGCCAGGGTCAGAAACAGTAGCAGGGATATCGTGTGTGTGATGTAGTTTCGCATAAGTACTCCTTTTTGTATCACTATATTGTTTCAGTTTCAGATGATTCATACTGACTTGCCACTTTCAGCATCAGATCAGGCCTGTCAGCCAGATACTCGCGGGCGCTGTTCAAAGCCAGCTCCGGGTTGTTATTCTCCTCACTCAGATGGGCCAGGTAAACAAGTCTTGTTTTCTTCCCGAGATGCTCCTGTAACAGCTCGCCGGTCTGGATGTTCGAAAGATGCCCATGACGACCACTGATACGCTGCTTCAGGAACCAGGGATAGGGACCGTTCTGCAGCATTTCGGGACAGTGATTTGACTCGATAACAAGTGCATCAACATTTCCCAGCTCATGCTTCACCGCTGTAGTGGGGAACCCAAGATCTGTAATAACAGCTACACGGGCCTTTCCGTCACTTAACAGGAAAGCTGTCGGGTCAGCAACATCATGTGAAATCGGCAGTGAGGTTACAGTCAACCCGTCCACCCTGTTCTGTTCCTCCAGCAGGCGTATTTCTTCATCACCCCGGAAGATATTTCTCGATGCTGCCAGTGTATCCCGGCTGATAAATACCGGTACATGCAACTTTCGCGCCAGTATACCCACACCTTTGATATGGTCTGAGTGTTCGTGTGTCACAAACACTGCCTGGATAATATCAGGTGACAGGCCGGCCTGGTCAAGACGTTTGCAGAGTTCCCGGTATGAAAGGCCCATATCTACAAGAACACCCCCGGTAGGGGTGGTGATAAGGGTAGCGTTGCCTTTGCTTCCTGATGCCAGCAGAGTGAGTTTCATCTGTCAGGTCTGTTTCCGGTTTGCTTCTTTTTCTTATGGTGACAGTCGTTATCGACTTTTTACAAACTACGACTTCCAGGTTTGTATACAGGCTGCTGTTTGCGGCAGAGCGGACACTCTTCAGGTGCCCAGGTAACTACGTCCTGCTTGTAGGTGGCAAAAAACGGTACTCCAAAGTCAGCTTCACCACCGGATCGATCCACGATTGTGCCCACACCAACTACCTCTGCACCACACTGCTTCACAAGATCGACAACTTCCTGAACAGAACCACCGGTTGTAACAACATCTTCAACTACCAGTACCCGTTCACCTGTTTCGATCTTGAAGCCACGCCGCAGGATCATGGCTCCATCCAGTCGTTCAGCAAAAAGCGAACGTACATCCAGCTGACGCCCGACTTCCTGGGCGACCGGAATACCACCGATAGCCGGTGCGATAACACTGTTGACCTTCTGTCCGGAGTAGTGCTCGGCAATACGCTGACACAGTACTGCAGCAAACTCAGGGTACTGCAGAGCCAGAGCGCACTGGAAGTACATTTCAGAATGCCGGCCGGAGGTCAATTCAAAGTGACCATTCAACAGGGCGCCGGAACGCTCAAAGATATCCAGCTCTACACTCTTCTCTTTGCCCATTCTATTCTCCTTTCAGGTGCCTGCGTTCATAGTCAATGTTCAGGCGTGTGATTTTGTTCTGCGTATCCTGGTCTGGATCTATAAATATCATAGCAAACGTCTGTCTATCATGCGATTCCTTAACCCGGATAATCCTTCCAGGCAAATCCCTGAAACAGTGTGTTCCGTGGGTGAAAGCTACCAGTGCATGTGTTCCCTCTTCAAGAGTAGCATCCTCAGTAATGGTCACCGTTATCAGCAGACCACCGGCACTGATGTTGATAATATCCCCGTCAAGCGCACTATAATGGATATGCCGTTTGCTGTCGTAATACTCCAGCAATACTGATACCGGTAATTTCTGATCCGCTCGAAAGAACTGCCGTCTCTGTTCACGCCAGATACTCACCGGCTGATGAAACACTACTGAAGGTTGTGGCACATTTTGAACTATCTCGATAATTGTTGTTTTGAAATGATAGAGCGCATCCCTGCGGGTTACAGTACCATGGACCTCATCCCCAGGCCTGATCAACTTCATACTGGCAACAGGTACATCTGTCAGGCCGGTAGAGAAACTATCATCTTCTGATCCGATAACCCTGGTTCGCAGACGTACACGCTCCTCTTCCCGCCTGATGGAAAGGCTTATTTCTTCATGCAGTTGCAGGCGGTCGTCACTCATCTGGCTACCTGGGACATTGGTTTATACTGTCGCGATAATGCAGCGCCTGTTCACGTACTAACTTCTGGAAGTCATCAGTGGTAGCGGGATTACCGTCCGGATAGAGAATACCACGTGATACATTTACCAGAAATGGAGAGTCCGCTGTGGGAGCTGCATTGGCAATGGTTGCTTCCAGGTCGCCCCCCTGGCTGCCGATACCTGGCAACAGCAATGGCATCCCGGGTGCAATACTTCTGATATCCTGCAACATCTCAGGACGGGTAGCCCCTACAACTGCACCTATGCTCCCCTGCTTATCCCACTCGCACAGCTTACGCAAGATCTGCTGATAAAGCGGCCCGTCAGGTGTCTCCAACATCTGGAAGTCTGCAGCCCCGGGGTTGGATGTGAGTACCAGAGCGAATATTCCCTTGCCGGGATAGTCCAGAAATGGTTCCAGAGCATCGTATCCCATCAATGGATTCAGAGTGGTGGAGTCGAATTGCAGATCGTCAAAGATAGCACGAGCATAAGCTTTTGCAGTGTTCCCGATATCACCCCGCTTGGCATCAGCGATAGTTACTACCCGCTCCGGTATAATCTGAACTGCTTCACGGAGCAGCCCCCATCCCCGTTCTCCCAGCGCTTCGAAGAATGCGAAGTTCGGTTTAAAGGCACATGCCAGGTCACCGGTAGCCTCTATCACCATTTTAAGAAAGGCCTGTACGGGGTCATCGTAATCGTTCAGAAATTGCGGAAACCGCTCCTGGTCAGGATCAAGACCTACACAGAGATTACTCTGCTGCTGCTCAATTGTATCACACAGCTTCTCTTTGAATGTCATGCTTTCATTACCTCTTTTTACCGGTTGTACTTCCAGGTCTGCTTTTCTTTTTTTCGGTAAATGCTCCATGCTTCTGTCGGCTGCCTGTGGTGCGTGGTTTCTTACCCCCGGATGATCTCTTTTTTCTTGAAGATGACTTTCCTTTGGCAGCAGTTCTTCTGTGCACTCCGGGTTTGCCATGATCATTTGCGCTGGTCTCAACGCTGCGAATGCTATCATGATAACGGATCGGTTGCAGCGATTCGACTATTTTCAGATCCAGTTTGCGTTCATCAACACTGCAGCGGGTCACCTCAACTGACAGTGGCTGCCCGATTGCATAACGAACACCACTACGGCGTCCGGTCAGTGTCCACTCTTTTTCATCATAAACATAGTAATCATCTTCTAAAGCTGCCACCGGCACCAGCCCGTCAGCCAGAATGTCGGCTAACTCGACGAAAAGGCCGAAACGCTCAACTCCCCGGATAACACCCCGGAAACGTTCACCGATTCTGTTTTCGAGAAAGAGCATCTGCTTGATCTTGGTTGATTCCCGCTCCGCTTCCATGGCATTGATCTCACGCATGGAGGAGTTACGGGCAGCCTTTTTCAACTCCGGTTCAGGGATTGTATCGCCTTTGGCCAGCTTCTTGAGAATTCTGTGTACCAGCAGATCAGGGTAGCGACGAATCGGTGATGTAAAATGTGTATATGTTTCAAAGGCGAGTCCGAAGTGCCCTCTGTTTTCAGTAGTGTAACCAGCTTTCATCATGCTGCGCAGCACAACCTGCTGTAAAACCAACCCGGTGTCCGAACCGCTGAAATCTTGCAATACGCGCTGCCAGGTGGTTACCTCCTGCAGTGCTCCCGGATCAAGGACAATTCCGAGGTGTTGCATGAACTCTGTAAACTTGCTGAGTTTTTCCCCGATCGGCGCGTCATGAACCCTGTAAACAGCAGGCACTCCGGCTTTTTGCAGATGCTCAGCGACAACCCGGTTGGCCGCAAGCATGAATTCTTCAATCAGGCGGTGGCTGTCCAGCTGATGTATTGCCTTAACAGCTACCGGCATGCCCCCACTATCCAGCTCAAAGCGTGGTTCAGGAGAGCTGAAGTCCAGGCTACCAGCCTTCTGACGTTGCTTCAGCAGTTTACGAAAGAGGAAGTTCATGTAGTAGAGTGACCGCTCAATCGGATCACTGTATTCCTGTTCGGGATTAAACCCCTGCTTGCGGCGACGGGGAAGCCGCTCCAGTAATGACTGCACTTCCTGATATGTGTGGCGTTTACAACTGCGTATCACACTGGGGAATATCTCATAATGACGTTTCCTGCCACGCTCGTCATAATCAATCACGCAACTCATTGCATTACGGTCTTCGCTCTCCCGCAGACTGCACAGGTCTGTACTGAGACGGTGTGGCAACATCGGGATCACCTCGCCGACCAGATAAGTGGAGGTCCCGCGTTGCCAGGCTTCCCGGTCTAATTCAGTGCCCGGCTTGACATAATGTGATACATCGGCAATATGCACACCAAGTCGAAAACCGCCCTCCGGCAACGGTTCCAGCGAGACCGCATCATCATAATCCCGGGCATCATGCGGATCAATTGTGAAAATCGTCCACTCCCGCAGGTCGCGCCTTTTCTGCAGCAGCACGCGATCATCCAGCTGCTCTGCTTCATCAAGTACGGTTTCGGAAAAATCCGCCTGCAACAGATAGCTGCAGCGAACAGCCTCCTGCAGAAGCTCGGCACGGGAGGCTTCCGCATAGGTACGTATTACATCTGCTTCCAGCCTGGTTCTACCCTTTGGTGAATCCTGATAGATCAGCTGTACCAGGACATGCATTCCCTCTTCCAGCGCCAGTTGGGAGTGACGCACAAACACCGTATCAGCAAGTGGAACACCCATGGGGATGAGAACAAAGCGCCTGCCATAACGCTCGATGCGCCCTACCAGCTGCTTCATGCCACGCTGCAGGATCTTCAGGATTTTGCCCTCACTCCTGCCACGCTGCTGAGAATTGTGCATGCTTACCTGAACGGTGTCTCCCTGTACTGCACCGGCCAGATCGGCACGTCTGATGAACAGGCGTTCCACACCGTTCTCAAGCATTATGAATGCATTACCACCACTGTTAAGATGGAGAGTGCCCGTAATACCTTCCTGTTTCTGCTGCTTCCCGTCAGTAGTATCAGGTTCAGCCTGCGGCAGACACCAGGTGCGTTTGGCAGCAAGCCTTAACACCCTCTTTTTGAGCATTCTGTTAAGCAGATTCTTGAAATCATCGTACTCACCCGGCCGCCCGAGGCGATTGTACAGTTCTCTGGTGCGCAACTTGCCTGCGGCAGTAATCATCCGGACAATCTCCTTCTGCAGGTGATCGCTGCTTCGCGGAAGATTACTGCTCGATCTATCACTCATTATTTTATCCTGTTTCAAGATTATCGATCCAACCGCTCACGCGCGATCAGGTACCGGGTACGGCCGGCCAGATCCGCTTTAAATGTTACCTGATTAAAGTTGTGCCTGAAGAGTTCCGCCACCCTTTCAGCCGCAGGGGCCGGTAGTTCGCAGAATACTGCGCCATCATCCTGCAGTGGAGGTTTTTCACTCAATAACCGGTAGAAGGCCAGCCCGTCACCACCATCAAACAGTGCTGTTTCCGGCTCATATCTCAACACATTTTCCGGTAATGTATCACGTTCCTCTTCTGCAATGTAGGGCGGATTACTGACGATAACATCCCAGGACTCATTCTCAGGCAGTTCAAAAGCAGAGCCTGTCAGCAGCTCGATACGGTTCTGCAGCCTGTGTGTTTTAATATTTTGCTCCGCCTGTGCTATAGCCTGTACAGAATTATCAAGAGCAGTTATCCTGGTGGTTTCCGGCAGGTGACGAGCCAGTGCGATCGCGATACAGCCAGAACCTGTCCCCAGATCCAGAAGACGGCGGGGTGTCTCAGATTTGAGCTCCTGCAGAACCAGCTCAACCAGGCCTTCCGTCTCTGGACGTGGTATCAATACACCGGGCGCAACAGCCAGAGCAAAATCGTAGAAGTCGGTTTCACCGGTAATGTACTGCAGTGGTTCATGCTGTGCGGCACGACTGACATATTCACGCAGTTTTGCTTTTTCCTCCAGCTTCACAGGTCGATCATACTCCACATACAACTCGATCCGTTTCAGTCCAAGCAGATGCCCCAGCAGTAACTCCGCAGCAATGCGCGGGGATTCCACCTTCTTCTGCGAAAGGTATGTCTCCGTGACTTTGAGCAGTTCCAGAACTGTCCACTGCCGGGAACCGGTATCAACCTTCATTCTGCAGTTTTTCCAGATTATCAGCCTGACGCAAAGCGGTTATGATCTCTTCCAGGTCACCCAACAGCACTTCCTGCAGCCGGTAGAGAGTCAGGTTAATACGGTGATCGGTTACCCTTCCCTGAGGATAATTGTAGGTGCGAATCTTGGCACTGCGGTCTCCGGTGAGCACCTGCGACCTGCGGGCAGCGGATCGTTTCTCCAGCTCTTCAGCTTTTCGCTTCTCATAGAGTCGCGACACCAGAACTTTCATCGCCTTTGCCTTATTCTTATGCTGTGATTTCTCATCCTGGCATGTTACTACAAGATTTGTAGGGAGATGAGTAATGCGGACAGCAGAATCAGTTGTGTTAACCGACTGGCCACCATGACCTGTTGCACGATAGACGTCGATGCGTAATTCGGTGGGATCTATATTAATCTCTACTTCGTCAGCCTCCGGCAATACTGCTACAGTCGCTGCAGAAGTGTGTACCCGTCCCTGTGATTCTGTTTGTGGCACACGCTGCACACGGTGTACACCAGCCTCATACTTGAGCTTGCCAAAAACATCTTTGCCACGCACACCGAATACAATCTCCTTGAACCCCCCGATGCCCTGTGCATTAACAGACATCGTCTCGACCTTCCAGTTGTGATTCTCCGCCAGACGGGAATACATCCGGTAGAGATCACCGGCAAAGAGGGCAGCTTCGTCTCCTCCGGTACCGGCGCGGATTTCAAGTATGACATTGCGGGAATCATCCGGGTCTGGTGGGACCAGCAACTCTTTCAGCTCTTTTTCAATCTGAAGTGCCTTTTCCTCCAGCAGGGAAATCTCCTCACGGGTCAGCTCCAGCATTTCACTATCATCTTCGCCCTGCAGCAACTCCCGGGCATCATTCAGCTCCCGTTCCAGTTCCTGCCACTGTTGAAAATGTGCAACGATCGCACCGAGGCGCCCGTGTTCTCTACTGATACGGGCAAATTCTCTGTTATCAGCTGTGACGCCCGGTTGCGAAAGCTGCTCCGTGAGTTCCTCGTACTGGGTGGTAATAGCTTCCAGTTTGTTTCTGATATCCATATGCGGTTTCTCCGCTAATAAAGGGGGGTTTTGCATTAAGTCGCAGTCAATACGGTCCAGCTAACCCGGGAGTTCCTGGTCGGAATCCTGCAGGAGAGTTGCCTGCTGCGGATCAACTGTGTGGGTCAGGGAAGTAGTGAGTGAAATCAGCGCCACTTCAAGCATGCTGGACTCAGGGTCGCGGGTTGTGATACGTTGCAGCCACAATCCTGGCTTGACAACCTGTCGGCCCAGCCAGCTATCCTGATAACGGGCAGATATCTTAAGTACTTCAAATGAGAATCCAGCCACCAGGGGTATGAATGGGATGTGTACGATCAATCGGTGCAGAGCTGAATTGTAATCCCCTGCCAGTGAGATTATCAGGGCATCGATCAGCATGAAGACAACCATGGTCAGCAGCGCAACAATCAGTACGAAGCTGGTTCCACAACGTGGATGAAACCGGGACTGCCTGCTGGCGTTCTCAACAGTCAACTCCTGCTTCTGTTCATGCGCAGAAATTGATTTGTGCTCGGCACCGTGATACATGAACAGGCGGCGAATGTCCTTAGCCAGCGATATTGCCCAGAGATATCCTATCAGGAGCATTACACGAAGTACACCGGCAATAATGTGAAAGATGATCGGGCTGGAATCAGGTTTCAGAAAACCGGAAACGAGGTAGGGAAGATAGACGAACAGTGCCAGGCCCAGGCCGAAGGCAATAATCATCATCAGCACACCAAGCAGCTTCTCCCACCATTTTTCCTCTCTTGGTTCACCGTTGTTCTGGTCATCCTCGGAAGCGACTTCTGCACTCCAGTTGAGAATACTCATACCGATTGTCAGCGATTCCCAGAGTGCGGCGATACCGCGAAGCAGTGGTGGATGCCAGAGGCGTACCCGCTTTGAAAGAGCGACATATGGTTTCAGCTTAACCAGGATATCACCGGAAGGCCTTCGCACAGCTGCCGCAATAGCATCCGGGGAGCGCATCATCACACCCTCCAGAATTGCCTGCCCACCGACAGCCATCGATTCGCTTTCCTCTTCAGCGCGTTGCATCCAGTGGCCTGCCACCAGATGAGGTAGTATCAGCAATATCTTTCTAACCCTGCTCAAGATATCTCCGGATCGGTGGTTGTCCATTGACTGCATCTGCTAAAAAAAAACGGAACCTGATCGATTCCGTTTCATATTCATACTGGTAACGGGGAATTGCAGCTGCTCATTTCTTAGCAGTCTGCACATTCTCATACTTCTTGCGGAATTTGTCTACACGCCCGGCAGTATCTACCAGTTTCTGCTTGCCAGTAAAGAAGGGATGGCATTCGGAACAGATTTCAAGTTTGACGTCACCATTTGTCGTGCGTACCTGAAAAGTATTCCCGCATGCACAGGATACTGTTGCCATTTCATATTTTGGGTGAATTTTGCTCTTCATAGTTTTATCCTTTTTCAGCCAGTTTTCGAGACATAAATGTTATCTATCTCAGAACTGTTTAGCAAGCATTTTTTATTATGGTATAAAATATACTACTCAAATCACTTATCAACCTGTCCGGATCAATCCAGTCTTTTCATCATTTCAAAGAATTCCAGGTTGTTCTTTGTCTCACGCATCTTCTCGATAAGGAACTTGATATTCTCTTCAGGCCGTTTACCTGATCCGAGATTGCGGAGGATCCAGATATTATTGAGGATCTTTCTGTCCAGCAGCAGATCCTCCTTACGGGTTCCGGAACGATTGATATCGATTGCGGGATAAATCCTGGCATCGGCCAGATCCCGGTTCAATACCAGTTCCATGTTCCCTGTACCCTTGAACTCTTCAAAAATCACTTCATCCATCCTGCTCCCGGTTTCAACCAGTGCTGTCGCCAGGATAGTCAGGCTGCCACCCTCTTCAATGTTACGGGCTGCGCCGAAAAACTTCTTGGGTTCGTAAAGAGCCATCGCATCAACACCACCTGAAAGAATACGCCCGCTATGTGGTGCCTCAGCATTGTGAGCCCGTGCCAGACGGGTAATACTGTCCAGAAGAATGACAACATCGTGGCCATACTCCACCAGCCGTTTTGCCTTATTGAGAACCATCTTTGCCACCTGAACATGGCGTTCCGGCTTCTCATCGAAAGTGGAACTGACTACCTCAGCGTCCACAGTTCGCTCCATTTCTGTGACCTCTTCAGGACGCTCATCTATCAGTAGAATAATCAGTACTGTTTCCGGGTGATTGGTGGTAATGCTGTTAGCTATTTTCTGCAGGAGTATAGTTTTTCCAGTGCGTGGAGGCGCTACCAGCAAACCGCGCTGTCCTTTGCCAATAGGTGTGAAAAGATCCATAATACGCATCGACACCTCACTTGACTGTCGCTCCAGCTGAAATTTCTCTTCCGGGAAAAGAGGTGTCAGATTGTCGAAGATGATTTTCTCGCGGGTTTCCTCGGGAGCACAGAAATTCACCGCTTCAACTTTAAGCAGGGCAAAAAAGCGCTCGTTATCCTTTGGAGGGCGAATCTGACCGGATACGATATGACCGTCAGTCAATCCAAAACGGCGTATCTGAGAAGGTGATACATAGATATCTTCCGGACCCGGCAGGTAACTGCTTGCTTCAGAGCGAAGGAAACCGTAGCCATCCGGGAGTATTTCCAGCACGCCGCGAGCGAAGATGAGTCCATCGCGTTCGGTCTGACGGGCAAGTAGTTTGAAGATGATATCCTGTTTGGCCATACCACCTACAATTTCCATACCCATTTCTTTAGCTATCTCAAATAGCTCGCTGACTTTCAGTTGCTCCAGTTTGGCAAGCTCGAGGGCTTTTTCCATGATTTCGCCTTTGTGTTTATTTCAGATAACAGCGTTTCGTCGATTTTGTTTTTCCACTACCAGATCTGGGTCAGCTGAATTGGATTGCCGTCCGGATCATAGAGAGTAGAATGCCGTTTCATACCCTCAACTTCCTGAATAGCACCCGCCATCTTGACACCTTTTCCGGATAGCCCGGTAATTGTCTTATCCAGGTCTTCAACCTGAATTACAGGACAGCCGCCACCACCACGCGGGGCAGGACTTTGCAGCTTCCAGTGCTTAATGGCCATCTTTGTTTCTGATTCACCGATTTGAAACTCAGCCCACCCTTCATCCTCATCCACAAACAGTAGTTTGAGTCCCAGATTATCCCGATAGAAGCTCATGGCGCTTTTCCAGTCGGTTACAAAAAACCAGATCAGCTCCATCCCTTTAACACCGATCATTTTCTCTCCGTCATTATTACGGTCCGGTTCTACCGGTCCGATCAGATTCTATTACGAGGGTGTAACTCCAACATGTACGACAGGGCAACCTGTCAGCATATGCCCTTATGCTCATTCGCCTTCCGCTTTCAAGCGGAAGAACTGATTGTGCTGCTGTTCCCAGCCGATTGTCGTTTCAGGGCCATGTCCCGGGAATACCCTTGTTTCAGAGGGTAGGGTATACAGCTGCCGGCGTATGGATTGCTCCAGTTGCTCCCAGCTGCCACCCCAGAGATCTGTCCGTCCGATCGATTCACGGAACAGAGTGTCTCCGGCAAAAATCACTTCCGCTACTCCAGCCCCGGCAATTCCAAAAACCGTGCTGCCAGGTGAATGACCCGGTGTCGGTAAAGAACGAATGTGCAATGGCTCTGCAGCAATCACCTCCGCCCCTTTCAGAAGTCTGTCCGGCGCTTGAAGTTCACTTGCTTTTATCCCGAACCTGCCGGCCTGTTCAGGCAGATTTTGATAGAGTTGCAGGTCTTCCTCCGGGAATACTACCTGCAGGTCAGGCCAGCTATCCTTCAGAGCGGCAACACCCATAATGTGATCCAGATGACCGTGGGTGAGTAAAATCCCATCCGGTGTTAAACCCATATCCTGCAGGCGGGAAATCACGATTTGAGGATCCCCACCGGGATCGATCAACCAGATACTCTCGCTATTATTGGATTGTACCAGATAGCAGTTGCTCTCGAATGCACCGAGCACAAATGTTTCTATTTGCAATCGGGAATAACTCCAGTTTTTCAGAGGGAAGAAGTGGCGTATCAGTGATACTCAGATTATACCAACTCGTGTAAAGAGATAACCGGGCGTCAGCTGAAAGCACTCCCGCTTCGATGCCAAAAAGCCATCGCTTCCACCTCGTTGCTGCGTTCGAAGTCTTGAGGCTGTGTTTGAAACATAGAGGTCTCAATGAGACTTTGCTTCAGGTACGATGAACTTAATCCAGAAATTCAATGGGGAATACTAGCAACATTATATCTGAAGTCAGCTCACATGTCAAGGGGAAAAAAGCTCCAGGGCAATTTCAGATGGATCCCCTGGAGTCTCGAATTCCAGCACTACTCCGGGGGTGTCACCACCCCCGGAGTACTTGTGCATCACCTGAGTATCAGTCCGCTGATCCAGCTGACAGCTCCGCAGCTCTAACCGCTGTCAGGGCAGTAAGCCGGAATATCTCTGTTACATTGGGCTTGCGCTGCAGAATATTAACAGCGCTGTTCATGCCGACCAGTATTGGTCCCACCTGTGTCGCACCACCCAGTTCGCTGACCAGCTTATAGGCAATATTACCGGCATGCAGGTTGGGGAAAATGAGTACATTGGCGGGTGATTTCAGATCTGAGAACTGGAAGTCTTCGCGTAGAGTATCAGCGCAGACTGCTGTATCCGCCTGCATTTCACCATCGATCACCAGATCAGGACGTTGCTCCTTTACCAGCCGGACAGCTCTGGCAAGCTTGCGGGTATCGGGGTGCTTTACAGAGCCGAAATTGGAGAAGGAAAGCATGGCAATGCGTGGTTTTACTTCCAGCTGTATAGCCAGATCAGCAGTATGAATTGCGATTTCAGCCAGCTGTTCGGCGGTAGGATCAATATTGACAGTTGTATCGGCAAAGAACTTCACATGATCCTTGAAGATAATCATATATACACCAGCTACGATTTTCTGGGATGGATGTGTGTTTATCTGCAGGAATGGTCGTATTGCGTCAGGATAATGCGCATGTGCGCCTGCAACAACACCATCCACCCGTTTGTTTTCCAACAGCATCGCAGCCAGATGATAAGCCCTGGTGCGAAGCAGGTGTACAGCCTCTTCAGGGAGGATACCATCTCTTTGACGCTTCTCCAGTAATTGACCGGCCATGTTCTCCAACTCCGGGCAGATGGCAGGATCAATGATCTCTATTTTCTCCGGATCTATCTTGAATTCCTCCATCAATCCCTGTAAATGGGCAGTATCACCTATTACTACAGGAATCGCCAGATCTTCATCGATTATAGCTTTGCAGGCGGCTGCAATCAGAGGACTCTTCCCTTCCGGGAAGCAGATACGCTGCGGGTTGGCTTTGGCCTTGTTGATCAGTTGCCGCATGATCACATGGGAATAACCGAGATGTTCTTCCAGATCCTCGGTATACTGCTTGATCCAGGCATCAACATCATCGACCTGTAATCTTGCCTGCCCCCCCTCAATTGCCGCACGGGCCACAGCTGGCGCTTCCCACAACAGAACCCGCATGTCAACCGGCTTGGGAATAATGTAGTCGGGGCCAAAGCTGAACTTCTGGCCACCGTAGGCACTGGAGATGTAGTCCGGCACATCCTCTTTGGCCAGATCAGCCAGCGCACGGGCTGCAGCCACTTTCATTTCCTCGGTAATCGCCTTTGCCCGGACATCCAGTGCCCCCCTGAAGATGAATGGGAAACCGAGTACGTTGTTAACCTGATTGGGGTAATCAGAGCGTCCGGTGGCCATAATCACATCATCACGAGCCGCTTTAGCATCCTCGTAAGTGATTTCCGGATCCGGATTGGCCATGGCAAAGACAACAGGATTGTCGGCCATATCCTTCAGCATTTCCTGAGTGACCGCACCTTTCACAGAAAGACCGATAAACACATCCGCACCCTTCATGGCATCGGCAAGAGTACGCAGTTCCGTATCCTGCGCAAAGTACTCTTTGTAGGGGTTCATGCCCTCAGTACGGCCTGTATAGACTACTCCCTTTGTATCACACATGAAGATGTTCTCCAGCTGTGCACCCATCGTCTCGTAGAGTTTGCCACAGGCAATTCCGGCTGCTCCAGCGCCATTGATGACGATTTTCACATCGGTGATCTGCTTACCTGTTATCTCCATAACATTCATCAGACCGGCCGCACTGATGATAGCGGTTCCATGCTGGTCATCGTGAAATACCGGGATATCCAGTGATTTTTTCAGCTTCTCCTCAATGTAGAAGCACTCCGGAGCCTTGATGTCCTCCAGATTGATACCACCGAATGTGGGTGCCATCAACTCACAGGCCCTGACGATTTCGTCCTGATCCTCTGTATCCAACTCAATATCGAAAACATCAATATCAGCGAAACGCTTGAAGAGAACACCCTTCCCTTCCATTACCGGTTTGCCACCCAGAGGCCCCAGGTTACCAAGACCCAGTACTGCTGTGCCGTTGGAGACTACAGCAACCAGGTTACCGCGAGCCGTGTATTCATAGGCCTTTTCCGGATCGTCAGCGATCTCATTGCAGGGATGTGCCACACCTGGTGTGTAGGCAAGTGAAAGATCTCGCTGTGTATCACACGGTTTTGTAAGTGATACTTCAATCTTACCTTTGCGCCCTCGGGAATGATATTCCAGGGCCTCTTCACGGGTTATCATAATATCTCCTGTTGCATTGTATTTATAGCAGGACGGGCCGCTCTGGCCACGTCAGGTTTTCGTTGAAATATCGGTGATTTCACTCTTCAGAATCTTCCGCATCACCCTCATCGAGCACCTGATAGACTTTCTGTTCTGTGAACAGACGCACCAGGTCACTGTCAATCTTCCCCGCTTCCGCTTCCCAGTTCAGAATCTGCAAAGCTCTTTCAGAGCTTACTGCCGGCTTGTAGGGACGATCCGAAGCAGTCAGTGCATCGTAGATATCCGCAACAGCGACAATGAGACTTTCGAACGGAATCTGCTCAGCCGGCAAACTATCTGGATAACCGGTGCCATCCAGCTTTTCGTGATGAGAACGCGCGATGCGTGTCAGGTTGCGCAAACCCTTCAGCCATGGAATGCGCTGCAGGAATTCAGCGGTATGTACTACATGTGATTCAATCTGAACCCTGTCCTCCTCGGTCAGTGTGCCACGAACGATAGAGAGAATCGCGCATTCAACCTCAGTCAACAGCTGTTCCTCAGAACCATCAGGCAGCAGAATGATCATAGCAGTCATTTCCTGCAATAACTGAAGTGCTTCATCTTTTATCGGTTGCGGGAAGTCAGCAGCCTGTACTGTTTCCCAGCATTTTTCCAGCTGCGCCCTGTCAGCCTCATACTTTTCGCGAAGCTTTTCCAGACTGGTGTTATCAGCGGGATCCCGTCTTAACACATCCACTTCATTACAATGGAAACGGGTTTCCATTGCGGCAAAGGCCAGGCTGAAACGCAAGCTTATTGCCAGTAACTGATCAGGGTAGAGTTTGTTCGCCTTCTCGAGCACTTTCTCCCGGACACCTACTTTGCCAAAGTCATGCAGAAGGGTCGCGTATTTCAGCTCCTTATACTGTTCATCCGTGAACGACCTGTTGGTAAACGGTTCCTCCCCACAGGCTGAAACAGCTTTTGCCAGAGCCAGGGACAGTTGTGATACTCTTTGCGAATGACCGGAAGTGCATGGATCACGAGATTCAATCGCCTTCACAGCCGCTACAACAAACCCCTCGAAGAGTGCTTCGATGTTCTCATACAGTTGACTGTTCTCAAGTGCAACAGCCGCCTGAGAAGCGAGCGAGGAAACGAATTCCTCATGTCGCTTGGTGAAGCGGGAAACTTCCCTCTCAAAATCATCCAGTGTTTTCAGTCGACTGTGACTGGAGATCCGGGCATTGATGAGCTGGACGACACCGATGATCTCCTGGTGATGATTACGCATCGGTACCAGCAGCATTGATTTGGAGCGATAGCCGGTTTTACCGTCAGCCACCTCATAATTGAAACGAAAGGGTGCTGACTCAGGAATGTGATACACATCGGGATAATTGAGAATTTCGCCTGTTACAGCTACATAGCCGGCCATTGAAGTGCGATCAAGTGGCAGGGAAAACTCCCCCAGCTCCAGATCAACCGAATCATTCTGCGCTGTCTTGAATTGCAGCTGCCGCTCGCCATTAACCTGATTGATCACATAGATACTACCGGAGTCAGCCAGTGTGATTTTGCGGGTTTCAGTCAGGATACGATCCAGCAGACGGTCAATATCCAGCTCCGCGGAGAGCGCACGTCCGATTTCATTGACAGTCTGCAGTTCACTGCGGTAGAGTTGCAGCTCTTTGAAAAACTCCGGTTGCCGTTGATGGGAAGCGATAACATTCAATGCCTGCCTCAACAGCTTTTCCAGTATCTGCGGGGACAGTGGTTTGCTGCTCTGGAAGAAAAGCCTCTCCAGCTCCGGATCCAGCTGAATAATCTCTTTGAAGTTACCCGCATAGACAATCAGCAGTGACTGCTCACTGTTTGACTGACTGATTGTCTCACTTAATGCGTCACTGTTTTCACGCAGGAATTTCTCATCGAGCAGAAGTATCGTGTCCGGTGGGAACGGACTACTCCTGCCGGGATCAAGTTCGCTGAAATGTATGTAACTGAATACTTTGCGAATGGTCTCGGTCTGACGGTAGTATCCTGGAGAACAGATTACCTGAATCATCTGCCTTTATAAATTTCTCGTCCTATAATCAATCTCTGTATCTGGCTTGTGCCTTCATAAATCTGGAAAATCTTGGCGTCACGGTAGAGTTTCTCAACCGGATACTCTTTATTGAAACCGTAACCTCCATATATCTGGACAGCGTCGGTCGCTATCCTGACAGCGGCATCAGCGGCATAGCGCTTTGCCATGGCAGCGGCGCGGGTATTGGACTTACCGTTGTCCAGAAGCCAGCTGGCTTTCAGTGTAAGCATCCGGCCGATCTCCACATCGGTAGCCATATCGGCCAACATGAAATTAATCGACTGATGCGCAGAAATCGGCACACCAAAGGCTTTCCGCTCCCGGGCGTAGTCACGGGCGTATTCAAAAGCGGCGCGGCCCAGTCCTACAGCCGCCGCTGCGACCATTGGCCGGGTTATATCAAAAGCACCCATAGCCAGACGAAAACCATGCCCTTCTCTACCGACTACATTCTCTTCAGGAATTTCAACATCTGTAAAATTGATGGCACGGGTATCAGAGGCACGTTGCCCCATGTTGTTTTCCTTCTTGCCAATCTCAACTCCCGGTGATTTTGCATCAACCCAGAAACCGGTCAGGCCACGTGGGCCACGTGCCGGGTTGGTAGTTGCCAGCACGAACATCCAGTCAGCCTGTCCGGCGGATGTGATCCACATCTTGTTGCCATTGAGGATATATTTGTCACCCTTTTTAAGAGCGGTAGAACTGGCGGCAGCCACATCAGAACCGGCATTAGGTTCTGTGACACAATAACAGGCCAGAGTAAATTCTTCGACGAACTGTGGGAAAACCCGCTTCTTCATCTCCTCAGAAGCACCATACATCAGCGGTGCCAGAGCCAGTGTATTAGCCTCCATAGCGGTACCGATACCGGTACAGGCAGCGCCTATTTCTTCAGAGATGAGAGAACCATCAACACCACTTAAACCCAGTCCACCGTACTCATCCGGTAGATGTATATTCATCAGACCTATCTCAAATGCCTTCCGCAGGATCTCCTCAGGGAACTCACCGGCTTCATCGTAGTGAGCTGCTTTAGGCTTGATTTCATTTACTGCGAAGTCGCGTGCCAGTGCCTGAAACTCCAGTTGCTCTTCCGAAAGAGAGAAGTTGATCATCGTTACCTCCATTGATTGTGGTATCATGTAAACAACGGTAGCTGACAGTTGACATGCCGCGGGTTTACAATACCATGAATACATTCTTATACAATTATCACCAAAGTATTACTCTCTGCTGACGCAGGCAAGCACAAACGCTTTCACAGCACCAGTTAAGTAGTCGTTCTCCATTTTTTCCAGCCTGCAGTATCCACCATCCGACTTTTTCTTGTCGCTCTGATGCGGGTTATCTATCATGCTACTCGCCTGCTTCCCGGTGCCTCACACCAGGAAGGAGTTCCGAATGCTACAGAAACTACCTGCAGTCCTGGATGAAGCCTGGGTCGCTCAGGATTACCGGGAACTGGTTCATCGCTGCCCTTCCCCACTGCCTGCCACACTGTTATTGCCGGACTCACTGCACTGCCTGTTACGCAAAGGTGAAGCATATCTTCAGCTGCAGGAAGGGTTGGCTGCACGTGATGTTTTTCTGGACATGATCCTGCTGATGGAGAAAAGATGCCGTCAGCAGCGCCAACCGCAGTTCGAGTTGAGCGGATTACTGGGGCTGATCAAGGCTAACCGCCTGTCAGGTGAACCACATAAAGCTCTGCAACTGTTGACAAGACTCCAGAATTCAGCCATTGTCAGTACCGGTGTCCACCGTTTTCAGCTTCAGATTGAACGGGGTTGGGGGATGCTGGCAGCAGACCCGCAGGAAGCAATTCTGGTAGCATCGACTCTGACTGAAATGGAACCCGATAACCTGCCTGAGGAAGAACAGCTGGAATGCATTCTGCTGAAAGCGGCGCTTATGCAGGAGGAACAACTGGCAGCGCAGGGGCTTGAAGTCCTATCCGGTGTACGGGAGTGCAATGTCTCACATCTGTTAACCAGGGCGCGCCTGGTACAGACACGGGGAACTTTGTTACTCCAGTTACAACGCAACCGGGAAGCGGCTGACTGCCTGGAGTTGGCAATTGAGATCTTCGATCGTTACAGGATTTACAACCGCCTTATTGAAACGCGGGCACTGAAAGCCCATGCTCTTTTCCAGTCAGGTGATCGGCGGGATGCGACACGTATGCTGCGGACAGCCCGTAAACGCGCATATGAACTGGATCTGCCGGTTGACAGAGTGCTGGCGGTAGCCGAAGAGTTCAATTGTGATTCAAATTCCACCAGGCTGCCATTCTGTAATCTGCAGACTACTCACGAACTTCCCGGTTTGAGCAGCGCTATCCGTAAAGTAAACGATCGAATACAGAAGATGGGGAACACCCGTTTACCGGTGTTGATCCTGGGTGAAACCGGTGTCGGCAAGGAGCTAGCCGCACAGGCCCTGCACTCCTGCAACAGTGGTCTGCAAGCCAGACTGGTGACAATCCATTGTCCTTCATTATCGGAGAGCCTGTTTGAGTCAACGCTGTTCGGTCACCGGCGCGGTTCTTTTACAGGCGCTACGGCTGATCGGCAGGGCCTGGTTGAAGAGGCGGAGGGTGGAACTCTCTTTCTGGATGAGATCAGCGAAATATCCCCACCGATCCAGGCGAAGCTGCTGCGGTTTCTGGAAACCGGTGAATACCATGCTGTCGGCAGCAATCAGGTGAGAAAATCCAGAATCAGATTATTGTCAGCATCCAATCGAACCTACCAGGATCTACTGCAGGATCACTCTTTCCGTTCTGACCTGCTGCATCGCATCGCCGGTACAATTATCGAGCTGCCCCCCTTGCGAAAAAGACAGGAAGATATACCACTGCTGCTGGAGGAATGGCTGCAGGAATGGAATGAACGGGAGGGGCAAAGCAAAATTATCGCCCCTGCTTCACTGAATCTGCTGCAGAATTACAGCTTTCCTGGAAATATCCGTGAATTACGTCATCTCTTTCAGAGTGCCTGGGAACAGGCTCATAGCAGCATTCTTCCCGGGCATTTTGCTATCGACCGCTTCGGGGATTCAGATGTCACAACTGATAACGCTGTCTTTCAGGCAGGCCCATTGCGACCTGCTGTGCGAGAATTCGAGAAAGGATTCCTGGAACAGACACTGCGGGAAGTACGCTTCGATAAATCACATGCCTCTCGACTGCTACAGATCAGTCGACAAACTCTTTACACCAAACTGAAGCAACATGGCCTTCTGGAAACCGGGGGATAACACAATAACTCACGCGGTCATCGATTGATCTGTCTATGAACTGCCCATCAATAAATTCGCTTCACGCACTCTGGTGCGTGAAAGGCACAGAGGAAGAAAGTGGCATAGAGGGAAAATATCTTTGGTTAAGAGAAGACGACCTGAAGGTTATGCGTTTCCGCATGTCTGGCATATATAACTTTGAAGCTGAAGAGAGAACCTACATCTCAGTAGGGGCTTTCTTAGAAAGTCAAACAGTGTGAGCTTCCTACACACAAACCATAAGTTTTCTTTCTTATTCTTCTCAGTGCCTCGTGTTTTTTCTCCATGAGCTCCGTGTGAATCTGAAGTTCTTATATATCCAGCTTCCGCTCATACTCAAGCCAGGCTGGCAGCGGCTTGAAGCCGAGTTGCATATTGATTGTATACATCGGGTTGTTCTCTTCGTTATCGGTATCTATATACTTATAGCCCTTCTGCAACGCATACTCGGCAGCTCGCACCTTGAGTGCTACCGCAATACCACGGCGCCGGTAATCAGGATCAACCCCTGTCAAACCACACCACAGTTTCTGTGGTTCAGCTTTTGTTGGCCAGAGATTTGAGAGACCGACCCATCTGTCACCATGGAGCGCAATAAAGTGTCCGGCCGGTTCAAAATCCGGATTCTGCAGCGATTCTTTCTTATACACTTCAAAGGTCTGACGTTCCCAGGGGGATGTACCCGGAACGTCCTTCAAAACCAGCCAGCGCAGCTCCCACAACTTATGTTCCCAGTCCGACACTTTCTCCTGCAGCAGTGTCAGAGGTTCGATCCTGATACCATCTGACAGAACTTTGTTTGACAGATCAGCAAATCTGGTTGGGTCAAATTCTTTCAATTCGAGACGGGATGCAGGTTCCCGCAACGCCAGTTTGAATCCACGTTCCTCCAGAAACCGTTGCCCCCGGGGTTGATTCTCACAGCTATATGTTGAAAGCAGTGCTGGTTGACGCTCCTCGAGTTCCAGCAGGACTCGCTCATACATGGCTTTGCCGAAGCCTTTTCCCTGCTCCTCCGGTAGTACTTTAACTTCGATATAGTATTTACCTGGATGCTTTTGCCACCAGGTTTCGCAGTAGACTGCTACCGCCACCGGCTTATTATCGATTTCACCGATCAGCCGGTTATAGTAACGGTGTGGTTCGCGGGACTCGTCGCTGTGACGATACTGCTCAACCGTTTCCAATACATCTGGATAATTAAGATTCCAGCATTCTACTGCGGCCTGGTAGTCTTCGTCACTGAAATTGAAAGGTCTGATTGTTAGCATGGGTTCCTCGCAGGATCGGAAAATAACAGTGCTGGCACTCAAATTAAGAAGTTACGAGTAGAAAAGCCCGCTCCACATGACGGAACGGGCTTTTTATAAAAGCGGAGAGGCAGGGATTTGAACCCTGGATCGAGGTCAACCCCCGATTCACGCTTAGCAGGCGTGCGCATTAAGCCACTCTGCCACCTCTCCCTGAAAGAACGGAGGACGAGGGACTCGAACCCCCATGGGCGTAAACCCGGCGGTTTTCAAGACCGCTGCCTTACCAATTAGGACTAGTCCTCCAACAGGTACCGGCAGTCGCCAGGAATAAACCGCTGCAAGCCGGTTAGAAGACGCCTGTAGACAGACTCTTCTGCTCCGATAGTAGCCCAGAATGCTCTGCATTGAGTATGTCTGTGACATTATGGGAGACAAATAATAACAGCGTCATGTCCAGAAATACAAGTTTTTCCGCAGAGCCGGTAAATTACCTGTCAACTGTTATGAACCGGTTACTGTTAACTACCAGCGAACCGCGACAAACTTTTCACGGGTCATCTCGCGCAGTGCCCAGCGAACTCCTTCGCGGGTGTTGCCGGATTCCTTGATACCGCCATAAGGCATGTGATCGATACGCCAGGTAGGAACATCGTTGATGATTATACCACCCGCCCTGATCCCGGTAACTGCGAGTTTAATGCGTTCCAGATCCCGCGTGAACACACCGGCCTGCAGTCCGTAACGGGAATCATCCACCTGCCGAACAGCTTCTGCAAAGTCGCTGTATGACTCCAGAGTTATCACCGGGGCAAACAGTTCTGCGCAGTTTACCTGCATGGTAGGATCAGTATCAGTCAAAACTGTCGGGTGCATCAAACTACCTTCACGAATACCACCACAGAGCTTCCGTGCTCCTGCAACCAGTGCGTCATCTACCCAACCGCCTGCACGGATCGCTTCTTCTTCACTGATCATCGGGCCGACATCAGTAGTCGCCGCCAGTGGGTCACCACAGACCAGCCCGGTTACAGCTTTCAGCAACCTTTCCTGAAAGTTCTCTCTTATACCTGTCTCAACGAAAACCCGCTGCACAGCTATACAACTCTGACCGGCATAACCAAAAGCGGCAGCAGTGATCGCTTTGACTACATATTCCAGATCACTGTCGGAGTGCACAATGACCCCGGCATTACCGCCGAGCTCCAGAGCTACCCGCTTACGTTCAGCCATTTTCTGCAATTTCCAGCCAACTACCGGACTCCCGGTGAAAGTGAGCAGCTGCAGGCGTGGATCTGTTGCCAGTGGAGCAGCTTCGGCAGCATCACAGCTTATCAGGTTCATTCCACCGGCTGGCCAACCGGCTTCCTCAATCAATTGTGCCAGCAGAACTGAGGTGAATGGAGTCTGGCTGGCCGGACGATGCACAATGCTGTTTCCGGCAGCCATTGCCGGAGCCAGTTTGTGAGCAACTAGATTAAGTGGGAAATTGAAAGGAGTAATCGAAGCAATTGCTCCCAGAGGTTCATGCACCAGGAAACCTGTCCTGCCTTTACCCCAGGGACGCAGGTCGAGTGGTAATACTTCACCGGTCAGCCGTTTGCTCTCCTCCACCGCCAGTTCAAAAGTGTGTACGGCTCGCTGCACCTCAGCCTGGCCACTTCGTATTGGCTTGCCAGCTTCGAGTGCCAGCAGTCGAGTGAATTCCTCAGCATGATCACTGATCCCCTGCTTCACCCTTTCCAGAACCGCAGCTCTTTCATAAACGGGCAGATCAGCACATACAGCAGCAGAGCGATCGGCGGCACTGATGGCAGCTTCTACTTCCGCTACCCCACCCCTGGCCATAGTTCCCACTACTTCGTCATTCCAGGGGGAACGGATTGTCTGCTGCTCGTTTCCTTCCAGCCAACTGCCGTCGATGAGCATTTTTCCCTGCACGATTGCCTCCTTGTATTGGAGATTACTGTATTCTGAACTTGAGAATAATAATGAAACTGCTAACATAAACCGCAGGTTTAATTTCCCATAGTCTACTAAGACCCAGTTCTGTTTCAACAGAACTTGAAGATAAAACCGCAGGTTTTATCAATAAAAAAGCGCCACCGCATGACGGGTTAAGCGTGGTTTGCCCGCACCTGCCGCGGCAGCCTCCACTAAAACCACATAAGCCCCGGGCGGCAGCAGTCGTCCGCTGTCATCACGTCCATCCCACAGTAACCTGGTCACTGCTGCCCCATGCGCGCCACTATCGAGATGCCTGACGCAGTTCCCGATCAGATTGTAAACCTGTACCCTGAACTGCAGATGCCAGGCGATTTCACGCAGCGTTATTACCAGTACTTCCTCAATGCCATCACCATCCGGTGTCAACAGATCGCTGCTGATTGTGTGCGAACTTCCAGCTGGCAGTTGTTCCAGATTTATTGAGTTCACAGCTCCTGGAGTAGCCCCTGTATTTGAAAGACTGCGACTCCAGCCATTTCTGTTGTTAGGCAACAGTGGATTGTACCGCTCCAGTGAATAACCCCGTTCAAGCAGCCAGGCACTGTCCCACTCCAGCTGTTCCAGCCTGTCACCAGCGGGGGAATGCAACACCAGACAATCTCCACTGTTGCCCAGCACCGGTGCGCCGTTCATCTCCAGCAGCGGCAGTTCACCCCAGGCAGCTGACATCTCTTCCCGGTCACCGGTGATAACCACAAACTCACCCGGTGTCAGAATCCACTCGTCAGTAGTGATCGGGGAAGGTACACCGTTACAATTGTCCTCCAACTGCATTTCCCGCAGATTCAGTGGTAACAGTGGATGCGCATTGGTCAGCTCCAGCCATTCCGGACCTGTACTGCCGGGATCTGGCATGATCTCATTGAAGCGTAACTCACAGGTTCCTGTCAGCAGATACTCCGAGCGGAGTGTATCACACCAGTCAACTGTTGAAAGAGATAGCTGCAATTCTACCCACCCGCCCTGCAGTGTGAGATCAGGCAGCCACTGCAGCGAGTCCCCGGGCAACAGCAGGTCCTGTAACATCCAGGCGCTGTCAATGGGAATCTGACCGTAAAGAGCACATATTGTAAGATCCAGTTGCTCCAGTGGCCGCAGACCGTTATTGAACAGTTCCACCTGCACTGACTCCCCGCCCGACAGGCACCAGCCAGCCTGAAGAGAATCAGGTTCCACACTGTTTCGCAAACCGGGAGTACCATGTTCATCATGTGACCATTCCCATTGATACTCCTCATTGTCACCTGATATGATACATTCAAATGAGTGCCCTGCCGGGCCATCGGCCGGGTAATCCAGCCCGCTGATGTCATACCCATTTTCATCCAGCAGTATTATTGTTACAGCTCTACTGTTAGGAATACCGTTCTGCCCGAATGCAGCATCATCAATAGTCAACCTCAACACACTATCCGGTATGATCTCCTCATAACAGTCGGAATGGTCTGCATAACCTGCATCAAGCACCAGAGCACGACAACCTGGTGCCAGTATGCTGCTGCCAGTGGGAAACAACAGTTGATCTGTCTCGTCATCCACGGTCAGTGAGCAGTCCCTCAGCTCCACACTATCCGGGCCACTGCAATACAACTCGATAAATTCGGTATAGTATTCGCTGCAGGAAGGATTACCCATTACCTCTGACAGCAATAGCGCCGCCTGTGCCTGATGTATCACAAAACCTGTGGCAGACAGTATTGCCAGCAGACGCGACAGTCTGACAGGGATAGTAAATATGCTTTTCATTAGAATACACTTTCCGGGCGGGAAGTGGTTGGCACAGGGGGTATTACAGAATCATCCGGATCAAAGCAGGTGGTTATATTTACGCAGGAACCACTCAACAAAGAGCAGCAATAGTATGACGCTCATCAACAGCCATTTGTTCCGGAGCAGATGATCCTGTTCTGATTGAATCAGCTGGTTGTAGAATTGCAGTTCATCCTCCCAGTGAGCGGGAGCATCATTTAAGTACAATCCACCACTGACCCGGGCTAACCTGCGCAGTGGCTCTGTAACCAGTGCCGGAGTGCGAAATTCTATACTGAAAGGAGCTACTGCGAACATCCCTGATTCCGGTGACAGCAGGTAACCGCCGCGATTACCGCTGACCCGGTATTCGTAGTCACCCTCCGGCAGAAGCCCCAGATCGACATGGTAACGGCCATTACCCTGATCGCTGAGACGGTAACTGTCCCTCAACGAATCAGAAACGATCTCCAGCTTCAACTCGGCTCCGGTAACCGGTTGACGGCTGTCATCAACGACCATGCCCTGAAAACGGACCGGCTGGTTTTCCTGGAAAATATCCCGCAGTGGCGCTATCTGCAACTGCCGCTCGTCAGCAGTAACGGTAAGCCATCGTGTCAGTTCCCGCAGGAGATCCGCATAAAGTGTGCTGCCAGAGGCGTGTTCCTGCATCTGCAGATGCCACTGCCAGCTATCCCGGGCCAGCAGCCAGGCACGTCTGGTCTGGTTGTCATCCTCCTGCACAATCAGCAACGGACGATCAGTACTACTGCTGCTGCTTATCAACACCTGCGCCCGGGCGGGGATATCCTGCAGGCGATACTGAGAGATTACCGGTGGCAATCCGCGCCATCGTTGAACCAGGTGTTGCAGATCCGGTTCCTGCCCCAGTACGGGATGCACCTTCTGCGGACGTGGGAATACAGGTGCCGGAGTTAGACGGGATGCTAGTTGTGGCCAGTGAGATAACTCCGCCAGCCGGGCACGATCGACTGATGCACCCGGAATCCAGACAGTGGGAAGCCCTTCAATCGACTGCCGGACATTGTCCAGCTCTCTCCGGGCTGTCTGTGGCAGCGGAAAATCTATCAACACCACCAGATCGGCTACAGCAGCATCGGCAGGGATCTCAAACCCGCTGCTGAATAACCAGGTTTCCACCACAACCGCTTCCAGCTGCCCCAGCAGGAAGCTGATCATCTCCAGGTCAAAAGAGGGGGCACCGGCAATCAAACGAACCAGATGCTGATTCTTCTGCAGGTCCACATATTGTGCCAGAGTGTTGTTAAGATGCGTCTCTTCACTGTCAGAAGTGATCAATTCAACCTGCAGTTTATGTCTACCATGCTGATCGGAGATAAAGCGGAATTCCTCATGCAGTGGAAACTGCTCTGCCGGTAGTCTGATTCTATGTCGCGACAACTGTTCTCCATCCAGAGTCAACCGCAGTTCACCCTGTTCACCAGCCATTCCACGAGCAGTCACAGTGATGGCAACTCTTGCTGTATCACCTGGCTGCAACACCGGGTTTACTTCCATATCACGCAGGCCTGCATCGGGTGGCGCCAGTGTATCACCAATACCTGCAGCATATACTGGCACCTGCGGGAGCAACACGCGTGCAGGTTCCCCACCGCGATTTACCACACCGTCAGTCAGTAACACTACTGCCTGCAGATTACGCCCGGTGAAATGGTGATTCAGTTGCTCCAGCGATTGTGCCAGGTCAGTTGCGGGTTGATTGCAGGATATAGTTTCCGGTGCCCTGTCTCCGAGTGGCAGCAGTGTATCACCGCACAGAAAGTAGTTGATACTGGTTGCGGCGAATGGTTTTTCCAGCATTTGCAGCCAGTGCATTGTTGAATCCAGCTTGGCGACAGGAAAAGCCATCGAAAGCGAGGCATCAATCAGGACTGCTGTTTCCGCCGGTCTGGTAAAACGCTGTTGCAACAGCAATACGGGATTCCAGAGCAGGAACAGGATCAGGAGCAATGACACGGATCGCAGACTGAACAGCAACCAGCGCAGCGCCGGGGGCAGTTTGGGAACAGTTTTATGATACATCCACCAGGCCAGCAGCAGAAGCAGTGGTATGGCCAGCCAGAACCAGCCGGCGGGCCAGGACCAGCTGAGAGCGAGATCAGTCATCTGCCGGTCTCTCCCCCCGTTGATCCAGCGGCAGGTTGGGAACAGCGTCCAGACCTGCAGGAGATGCCCCATCGGTTTCATAACGGGCTATTGCGGCACGGGCAATCATGGCCGCATTATCGGTACAGAAGGGCAGTTCAGGCAGGATGATTTCCTCAACTCTGCCAGTAGCAATTGTCCTGATCCGTTCCCGTAGTGAACCGTTTGCAGCCACACCTCCTGCTATCAACAGCTGCCGAACAGGATATTGTTTCAGGGCTGCAGCAGTCTTTATCGAGAGTATATCGACAATCGCCTCCTGATAACTGGCAGCGATATCAGCAAGTTGATCAGATAACTCACCTGGAGCCAGTTTGCGAGTATAGTTCAACAATGCTGTTTTAAGCCCGGAGAAGCTGAATTCCAGGTTACCGGAGCGCAACATCCCTCTGGGGAATTCAATCGCTGCCGGATCACCCGACTCCGCCCGGGCTGACAGCACCGGCCCGCCGGGATATCCCAGCCCCAGGATCTTCGCGCCTTTGTCAAAAGCTTCTCCAGCGGCATCGTCACGGGTTTCTCCAAGTAAACGGTAGTCATGTATACCTTCGAACAACAACAGCTGTGTATGGCCACCTGAGACTACCAGGATAAGTGCCGGGAAACGGGGTTGGCAGCCGTTGAGGTAATTAGCGTAGATGTGCCCTTCCATGTGATTGACCGCAATAAAAGGCCGACGCAATCGCAAAGCCAGGCCAGCGGTAAAATGAAAACCAACCAGGAGCGCCCCCAGCAATCCGGGGCCCCGTGTAGCCGCCAGCAGGTCAATGTCCCCAAGTTCGCAACCACTTTCCTGGAGGGCTTCCCTTACAACCTGGTCGATCAAACGGATATGTTCGCGGGAGGCAATCTCCGGTACAACACCACCGAAGCGGGAATGTATCTGCTGTGTACGGGCAATGGAGGTCAGCACCCGGTCGTTATCCAGCAGCGCAACTGCAGTTTCGTCACATGATGTTTCAACGGCAAGAGTAATCATTCTACGATAAGCCGGATTTTGACCCGTTCCGGAGTAGTAGCAATCAGCTCTACACCGTCAGGATAATCGATATCCGGCAGAAGCCGGGGTGATTCCGGACGCCAGTTGCTGAAGTCAACACTCACAGTCAGTTGATCAGCAGTGAGCTCCCGCATATAGCTGGTGGGGCCGGCAAGCAGGGCTGAGACAACCGGCGGATCGAGCAGTATGGAAACATGATCAGGCAGGTTTCTGGTCTCGACTGCCAGATTGGAAAACTCAAGTTCCAACAGGGGTTGAATATCCAGTTTGACAGTTACCTGTTGATGTGGCGGTTGCAGATGATTAAAAGGTATAACCAGCCGGGTCGTCAGCTCCAGAGGCCTGTCAACACCTGTCCTCTTGATAAGCTCAGTCGAGATGCTGGTAAGCGTATCCAGGATTGAAGCGGGAGCTGTCAATTGCAGGGTGTCAGGTATTACCACCGGCTGCCCCACCTGGCGATAACCTGGCATCAGATCCAGCGCCAGTTGTGGTTCCACACGCAGGGTCGCGGTGGTTATCTCATCGATACGCAGTTCCAGCTGACGGGGCTTTATGACAGCAACCGGCGCCAGATTGGCAGCAGCCGGGATGATCACCTGTTCCGGTTGCAGTGTAACCGTGACAACAGGGCTGTTTTCATCGACAATCGGTAAATCATACCACGCCCGGTTGAAGAGGTATTCCTGCCAGAGTGACCAGCCCCGTCCCCGAATACGGGTGGTGACTTCAGGAAGTTGATCGGTGACAAGTATCCTGCCCTGCTCCTGAAGACCTCTGGTGCGCACAGGAATCGTCTCATCAAATTCGTACTGGTTACCGGAAGTAATTACAAACCAGGTGGCCAGTGCCAGAATGAAGGTCAGCAACAACTGTCTGGAGTTGATTCGTAGCGATACAAGCCGACTCAGTTTACTGCGTCCCACCGACATCTCCGTTTATTGGTATTCATCTCTATACGCGCCAGAAACCACGCGTCATTATAACAAGTACCGTAAACAACTCCAATCGCCCCAGCAGCATACAAAAACTCAGCACCACTTTTACTACCGGATGCATCCAGGAATAGTTCGCAGTCGGCCCTACAGCTGCCAGGCCAGGTCCGATATTACTCAAAGAGGCGGTGACAGCTGAGAATGAAGTGACCATATCATATCCAAATGCTGCCACTACTAAGGTGGCCAGTGTCTGGATCATCAGAAAGAGAATAATGAAACCGGTAATGTTGACTACAATATCCCTCTTGATTATCCGTTTCCCCAGTTTTACTGGAAGTACCGCGTTTGGATGCACCATTCGTCGCAGCTCCAGTCGTGCCCGTTTCAGCAATACCTGGATCCGTACTACTTTGATACCACCACCTGTTGAACCGGCCATTCCACCGATAAACATCAAACCGATCAGGATAAACTGAATCAAGACCGGCCAGAGATTGAAATCTACTGTACCAAAACCGGTAGTTGTAATCAGTGATACTGTCGTGAAAAGGCTGTGTTCAAAGGCGTAACCGACCTCCTGTCCCTGTATCAGAATTAGGGTGCCAGCAGTCAACAGGGTAACCAGAACGATCAGTACAATATAGAAACGAAACTCCGGCTCCTGTGTCATCCAGCCGAAGCGTCCTGTCAACCAGCGCATGTGTAATGTGAAGTTGACACCGGCAAGCAACATGAAAAATATTATTACCAGATTGATGTAGGTGGATCCGTAAGCGGCTATACTCTCATTACGGGTAGAGAAACCACCTGTTGCCATGGTGGTGAAAGCGTGATTGACCGCATCAAACCAGCTCATTGAGCCCAGCCACAACAGCAGAGTCTCCACCGCTGTGAACAGAGTGTAAATACCCCAGAGGATCAGAGCGGTCTGCTTGATGCGGGGTGTTACCTTGTCGGTTGTGGGCCCCGGCACCTCAGCCTTGAAAAGCTGCATACCACCAATACCGAGCAGCGGCAGGATAGCGATGGAGAAAACCACAATTCCCATTCCACCGAGCCATTGGATGAAACTCCGCCAGATCAGCATGCTGCGGGGCAATCCTTCAATATCAGTGAGAATGGAGGCTCCGGTGGTAGTAAACCCGGACATCGATTCAAAAAAGGCATCGATAAAGGAGGGAATGGCACCGCTGAAATAAAACGGCAGCGCCCCACCCAGCGCAAAGATCACCCAGGCGAAAGTAACAATAAGAAAACCGTCCTTGAGAACCGGTTCCCCTTTACCACGAAATACCCTGCTCAGGATAAAGCCGATCACCAACAGGGCTATACCGGTGTAGGCAAATGTGCTCAGGGCCGCTTCACCATACCAGACGGCAACACCAAATGGAAGCGCCATCGTCCCACCCAGGACGATGACAAAGTAGCTGAGGATGTGGAAAACCAGTCGCAGGTTCATCAGGTACCGAACATCTTTTCAATCTTGCGCAGTGATTCCTTCATTGCAAAAACAGTCACCCGGTCATCGGCACGGATCAGTGTTTCACCCCATGGAACTTCCGCATATTTTCCCGGCATGTAAACACCGCAGATCAGGCTGTTTTCCGGAAGACGGAGGTCCTTTACTTTCTTGCCGACGCAGGGTGATTTCGGGCTTACTTCATATTCAATAATCTGGGAGTCGGCATCAGTCAGTGCATTCAGCTTCACTACTTTGCCCTGGCGAATGTATTGCAGGATTGCGCTGGCAGTGGATGTCTGTTTATTAATTGTCACATCGAGACCGATAGTTGAAGCGATAGGCAGGTAGTCAGCTTTGGCCAGAAGTGTAATGGTTCGTTTGACTTTCAGGTGCTGTGCCATCAGGCTGGCAATCAGGTTCTTCTCCTCATCCTCTGCCAGAGCGATAAAAGCGTCCATCTCCATGATACCTTCGCGAGCCAGCAGATCTATGTCGGTAGCTTCCCCGGAAAGCACCAGGGTGTCGGTAAGGCCGGAAGCGGCCACGGTGGTCTCCGAAGCCCCTGCCTCTATCAGTTTGACCTGCATACCCCGAAATTTTTCCAGATGTCTGGCCAACTGGCTGGCAATCTGGCTACCACCATAGATCATTATCCGTTTCGCCAGGGAATCCAGCTGCCCGGTCAATCGTATTATCTGATGCAACTCCTGGGTGGGAAAGACGATATAGATTTTATCACCGACCAGAACCTGATCATCAGCACCGGGTACAAATGTCCTGTCATCCCTGATTACCAGCATGACACGAAACTGGAAGTCCTGATTGCGGTATGCCAGGTTCTGCATGGTTACACCGGTAATGTCACACTTCTCCCTGATGCTCAGCTCCATCACCTGGATTTTCCCATCTGCAAAATCGAATAGATTAAGCACGGCAGAGTGGCGCAGCAGTGCGGTTATCTCCCGGGTAATGATCGAGGTTGGCCGTACCAGATGGATACTTCCTGTGCGCGTGGATTCGAAATGCCAGTTTTCCTGCATGAATTCTTCGGTATCGACACGGACCACGATACGGGAGACACCACTCTCCCGTGCCAGCAGGGCTGCCAGAATATTGGTTTTATCACAGTTGGTTACCGCCAGCACCAGATCCACATCACTGATTCCGCTACGGCGCAGTAAACGCGGATTAGCACCATCGCCCTGCAGTGTCATCAGGTCGAAGGACTGGTTCAGCTGCTCCAGTTTTTCGGTTGAGCTATCAATAACTGTGACATTGTGCCCCTCTTTGACCAGCGTTCCGGTCAGAAAAACACCGACATCACCAGCACCGATAATGAGTGTTTTCATCATACAGCTCCAGTTAATCGATTCCTGAAAAGAGTATCCTTCTGCAAACAGTCATCCCTGTTTCGTTGTCGGCAACATAGTGGAAACAATCTATTGGTGATTCGCGAAATTCACACAGTCACTTCCCAGACAGTTGTGCGGATTGCTCTGGTCACAACTCCAACAGCTCTCTGACGATGATGCGGTAGTTGGCGGAATCTGCTCGTCGGCATTTGTAATACGGTTTAAAACACTCTGACGCGCTTCTGCTTCTGCCATGATCAGCTTTTCAAGTGATAATTGCGGTTCGCGACAGAGTATACCGGTTTGACCATTACAGACAGTCAGCAGCAGTTCCGGCAGTTTCCCCGTTCGCTCATCTACCTGTTTCACAAAGGGAATACCAGCCCAGTCGGTACCGGTGAAGGGTAGGTAAAAGGGATCGATCGGTAACAACCACCTCTCATCCGGAATGAAGCGTTGCCAGCGCCGCACCTGCTCCTGTTGCCCGTCATGACCTGCGGGAGTTTCCAGCCAGAGCAGACCGTAGTCATGAGTGAATACAGCCATGCTGGGGGGGCCAGCCAGAGCTGCTATCTGCAGTCTGCGATAAAGGGTTTGCAGTTGCCTGCGGAATTCAGCAGGAGTCATAACAGCTCCAACTAACCGATTTTTTCTCTGTCATTAAACCAGGGGCGCAGTGCTTCCGGAACAGTAATCGAACCATCCTGGTTCTGCCAGGTCTCAATAAGTGCCACAAACAGCCGGCTGGTAGCCAGACCGGAACCGTTCAGTGTATGCAGAAAACGTACCTTGCCACTGGCATCATCACGATAACGAATGTTAGCACGGCGCGCCTGAAAATCGAGAAAATTGCTGCAACTTGACACTTCCAGGAATTTACCCTCCCCCGGTGCCCAGGCTTCCAGATCGTAGCAGCGGGCGGCGGCAAAACTGAGATCTGCAGTACAGAGTTCGAGTACCCGATAGTGGATACCGAGCAATTGCAGAACTCTCTCCGCAAACCCGCGCAGCTGTTCCAGTGCCTCCCCGGACTCTTCCGGCCTGACCAGTTTAACCATCTCTACCTTGTTAAACTGATGTACCCTCAGCAGACCGCGGGTGTCTTTGCCATAAGACCCGGCTTCCCTCCGGAAGCAGGCGGAATACCCGGCCAGGGATTGTGGCAGGTCCTTTTCCGGCAGAATATCACCCTGGAAAATGTTGGTAATGGTGACCTCAGCAGTAGGGATGAGATAGAGATCCTCCTGACCGATGTGATACATATCATCAACCAGTTTAGGAATCTGCCCTGTGCCCCGCATTGCGTCAGCATTAGCAACAAAGGGGGTGAAGACCTCCTCAAAACCATGTTCCCGTGTGTGCAGGTCCAGCATGAAGTTAATCAGAGCCCGTTCCAGTTTCGCGCCATCACCACGGTAGAGGGGAAAACCGGAGCCGGTAATCCTGGCGCCCCGCTGCATGTCAAGCAGACCGTGCTTTTCACTCAGTTGCAGATGATCCAGCGGTTCAAAATCGAATTCTTTCGGTTCTCCACGAACTGCCACCTCGCGATTATCCTCTTCACTGTTACCAACCGGCACTTCCGGCAGTGGCATATTGGGGATATGAAGCAGCTCCTCCTGAAGGACCCCACTCAGTTCCCGTAACTCTACATCCAGCTCTTTGATGCGGGCGGCGACATCCTGCATGGCAGCTTTCTGGCCGCTGGCATCCTCACCAGCCTTCTGCAATCGACCGATTTCTTTAGAGGCCTTGTTACGCTCACTCTTCAGATCGTCAGCAGTAGTTGTCAGCTGACGTAACTGTTCGTCGAGTTCCAGCAGGCGATCGACGTCACCCCGCTTCTCTTTTTTATCACGGATGGCGTCGCGTACCAGCTGCGGGTTTTCGCGTATGAATTTCATCGGAATCATGGCAGGTCTCCAAATTCACTGGGTCATCGTCACGGGATCGTCGTTTCACGGGATCGTCTACTGTCAGCTTTTCCGCAGTGTGACAACGTGCTGATCATCTCATTACTATCCAGTTAAACTACATATACAGGTGGCATGGTGCAATGAATAGTGTTAGAACAACACCGAATCAGAAGTGAAGAAAACGAGCAGGTGGGTGCAGATATTATACCAGCGTTACTGAAAGGTGTAAGTTCATTCGGGACAACAGTTAGTCCATTACATAGATAGAATTGGAATCAGAAGCTATGATCCCCCTACCAGCAACAGCTCATCTCCACTGCAACACCATCGCTACTGTATAAATACTGAACAGTATATCTCCATTTTTCGTAAGTATATTCTACTGACATTTTCACTCGTTAATTCTATGTATACTATCTCGAAATTCACGATTGGCATACTGTTTGCCACTTAGTACTTACTGATTGCATGTTACTGATTACAACGCGCTTCAGAAAGCTATTATAAGCATACATACTGCTTCGCATCCTGTTATGGGTGGTACAGGCGGTTTGATTGCCTGTACAGTTACCTGTTGTTGTGCTGTAGTATACTGATGCAATAACTATTGTAGCGGTATTATCTGGACGCCATTCTGGAATTGTCAGTTATAGTACTTATGCAGGAATATTCTGAAGTACTGGAAATACTAAAATGTATAACTAACCTTCTACGTTTACAGTTTCTTTGACAAACATATT
>CAZCRT010000007.1:0-88574 GCA_964501185.1 uncultured Bacteroidia bacterium | reverse complement strand
GTTGCACAACTCTCCACCTTATACCGTGGTCTGAATTCCGGGGAGTATTATAATTAGATGTGCAATATGTTTTCCTCATACAATCGTTATGTGTGATGAGACCAGGTTACCTCTACTATAGATATATGGAAGTATGGTTTTGTTGTTTCGCAATCTACTAAAGGAGGAGTTATGCGAAAACTAATCACTTTTGTAGCAATCATCGTTGTGCCAGCTCTCTGCTGGGGGGCTGCAGTAACCGGTTACGATGCCTGGAAGGCTGGGCTGCAACCCGATGATGGTAATCGCTCCTATACCAGCAGTGTCAGCAGCCTGGTTGGAGTAAATGTAAATGATCTAAACTGTCTTTTCACTATCGGTACCGCTGACGGCACCCGTCTGCTCTATGGGCATGGCTCTGATCCCTGGTCAACTATCGCCAATGTGCGGATTGATGGTGTTGAGTATCTGCAGACTGAACTCACCCCGGAAACAGCCCCTGCCCTGGATGGCGCGACCATCTATTGCAGTGGTGTGATGGGCAATGTCCGTGTCTGGCAATACACGACACCGATCGATTTCAATGCTGAGGAAGGGGCAGTAAAAATCGAGTACATACTCGAGAACAATGACGATGTAACTCATGACCTGGATCTGCTGCTCGAGATGGATACTATGGTAAACAACAACGACGCTGCTCCGATTTCAACCGAATTCGGATACACTGGAGTTGAGACCTGCTATGATGCTCCAGATATTCCCGATTACTGGCAGGCTTTTGAAGTGGATCCCACCCAGGGCCCTGAGTACCTGATCGGTCAGGGAACCCTGAATGGATTCGATGCTACTCCACCGGACCGTTTCGCTGTTGGCTCCTGGCCAGCCTTTTATGAGCCCTACTTTGATTATGTCTGCAGCGGATATTCCTATGGTGACTCTGCTACCCTGCTCTGGTGGTATAACAGCGTCCCTGCAGGTGGGTCTGCATACATCTGCACCTACTATGGTATCGGAACAGTTTCCCAGAGCCCCGGTGAGCTGTCACTTACTTTAAGCGGTCCGAACGAACTGGTCTGTGATGATTTTGGCAATCTGGTTCCAAATCCTTTCAGTGCTAACCTGATCGTGACCAACACCGGTCAATCAGCCTGTGAAGATGTGGTGGCTACAATTTCACTACCTGCAGGACTGACCGCTACAACTTACAGTTACAACCTGGGGACTATCGAAGCGGATGATTTTGCAACCGCCTCTTTCGAGATAACTGCTTCAGGTGATCCCTGCAACCTGACTTTCGATTATTATTGCACGGTCACTTCCGCGACCTGCGATGAAAACAGTGTCGGTGAATATGTCTATGTCCCCTGTTGTGAATTCCTGGAAGTTGAACCCACTGAATTCGCTCTACAGTAGAATTACCCGAATCCGTTCAATCCCACCACTATGATCGAGTACAGCCTGGCCACAGCAGGTTCTGTCCATATCCAGGTGACAAATCTGGCTGGGAACCCGGTCGCTACGCTGGTCGACGAACGGAAGGCAGCCGGTCTGCATGATGTGGAATTCAAAGCTGCCGGCCTTCCCAGTGGAATCTATTTCTATACACTGACTGCCGGGGATTATACTCTCACCCGTAAGATGGTACTGGTACGTTAGAACGTGCATGTTTGCCGCAGGCAAACTGCAAGCTGCTCTTCAGGAGCAGCAAAGATGGTACTGGTGAGGTAGCTGTTTGAACGTGTGCAGTACAGCCTCGCTGAACTGCCAGGATAGTCCGAAGGATGCCTTATTACAACAGCTGCGACGCTTCAGAAGCAGCTGATATACAGCTGTCACACTGCATGGGCAGATGACAGGCGAGAGTTTTCTGTTTTCTGAGGTTACCAGATTCTGGTAACCTCTTTTTTTGAAACCAGGTTCACATTTTTCTCTGTACCTTTGTGATCCCGGGTTAAAACGACTCCCGCATCGGTTAACCAACTATGATGTCATTTTGCTTACGACCGAATCGGTCGTAAGTCAACCCGGGGCTGTAATTTTACGCCCCTGACGGGGCTTCTTTGGAGATAAACATTGGATCTTTCTTAACCATATCCCCCTTCGTGAAGCTAAAATGATGAAGCATTTGATCACTTCGTGGTGAATATCCTTTTAACCATTATTTTCTTCTTCTCCGCACCTCTTTCTTTCCTCCGTGCCTCTGTGTGAGCTCTTCTTCTGCCCCGGGGAACAAATCCCCGCTTCCAGCGTCTAACTGATCATCCCGCCCATCGGGAGATTTATGCTGAGCCAGGTTCACTCCTGCGCAGTCCTCGGAATTGACGGTCACCCACTGCAGATAGAAACCCACCTGCAACCCACCCTGCCAAAATTCGTCATAGTCGGGCTGGCGGAAGGCGCAGTGCGGGAATCAATCGTACGGGTGGGCAGCGCCCTGCGTAACTCCGGTTTGAACTACCCACGCCATAAGATCGTGATGAACCTGGCACCGGCAAATCTGCGCAAAGAGGGAACCGCCCTCGACCTGCCGATCGCTGTCGGTATCCTCACCGCTTCCGGTCAGATCAGGAGCAACCGTCACCGTGACTACATCCTGATCGGCGAACTGAGTCTGGATGGCAGCCTGCGGCAGGTGCGGGGGATCCTGCCTGCAGCCATCATGACCCGTCAGCTTAAATATCGAGGCCTGATTACCCCTGCCGCCAACGCTGCTGAAGCTGCACTGGCGCCGGATATCGAAGTTATTCCGGTGGATAACCTGGCAGAAGCAGCTGCTTTCCTCGACGGGCGCAGAAGCATCACCCCATATGTAGCGGATCCGGGGCAATTCAAGACACCGGACAATGACAACCTGCCGGACTTCCGGGATGTCAAGGGGCAGGAGCAGGTCAAACGAGCACTGGAGGTAGCGGCAGCCGGTGCACACAATGTCCTGATGATCGGTCCACCCGGTAGTGGCAAAACAATGCTGGCCCGTCGCCTGCCCACTATCCTGCCTCAACTCAGTTTTGAGGAAGCGCTTGAAGTAACCCGTATCCATTCAGTCGCCGGCTTCCTGAGCCCGAAACAGCCACTGGTTAACCAACGCCCTTTCCGCTCACCACACGCGACTATTTCTGACGCTGGCCTGATCGGTGGCGGCCACAATCCCCGTCCTGGAGAAGTGAGTCTGGCGCATAACGGTGTCCTCTTCCTGGATGAGATGCCGGAATTCCGCCGTAATGTGCTGGAGGTGCTCAGGCAACCATTGGAAGATAACAGTGTCACCATCTCCCGTGCGACACTCAGCCTGAGTTACCCGGCCAATTTCACACTGATTGGTGCCATGAATCCCTGCCCCTGCGGTTACCTGACCGATCCCGGCCATGAGTGTTGCTGTTCACCGCTGGCCATTCAACGCTACCTTGCCCGGATCTCCGGCCCGCTGCTGGACCGGATCGACCTGCATATTCCGGTGCCATCGGTCAAGATCGCACATCTGGCTAAGGCTCCACAGGGTGAGTCATCCGCCACTGTGCGAAAACGGGTTCAGCAGGCTCACGCCCGGCAGCAATCCCGCTTCCGTGACGATGTGGCGGTGCACGCCAACGGGCATATGACCTCCGCACAGATTGCCCGCTACTGTCATCTTAAAGCTCCCGCTGCCGGTTTACTGAAACAGGCGATCGACCGGCTGGGCCTCTCCGCCAGGGCTTATGACCGCATCCTCAAAGTCTCCCGCACTATCGCTGACCTGGAGCAAAGTGAACAGATAGAGGTCGCTCATATTGCAGAAGCAATTCAGTATCGAACTCTCGATCGACCATCCGAACCTGACTGATAGAAGGAAAAACAATGCTATTACTGATTATGACTGTCCTGTTAGCCGGACTGCAACCTGCTGTCGCTCAGGTGGAGGGGACAACTCTGGCTGTCACTGTTTTACCGGAAAGAAATCTGCTGCAGCTGACATGGGAGCAGCAACCGGGGGTTGAAGCCTGGCGGGTATACCGTTCACCGGAACCGCTTTTCCAGCCAGCTCCGCAGAATCATCTCTGCACTGTTACTGACTCGCTCTTCTATGATTCGCTAACTACTCCCCGCGCTTTCTACCGGGTAGAGGCACATCGCGTGTTTTTCTCAATCGCAGCCGTCAGGCGTGATCTGGTTTTACAACAGGGGGATGGGAATCGGGAATACTACTCCACCATAACGATGACTTCTGATTCCACTGGTTTCACCCTGCAGACGGAACTCCCGCAAACTGATCGGGAATCTCAACAGCCAGCGACGATCTGCTGGCGGGACAATGCGCTGGCAGCCTGGAACAGTTCAGATTCGCTGCTGTTGAACCGTGGGCTGCTTCTACCCCGGCACGATCCATGGACCGGCCTTGACAACGGGAAACGGGGATTGATGGGTGGGTACACAGATTTTAACTACAACTCCTTTGCCATTGCTGAGGGATGGCAGATCGCTGCTGATGACTCACTCCTGATTCTGGAAAAGGATACTCTGCGGCAGGGAATTCCGGCATCTTTGCGACTGGTAATCGATCTGACCGGTAATCAGCTGCGGCAGGCAGAAGTATGGTGGCCGGACAGAGGATTGGTCAGCCGTTATCAGTATCATGATCTGGATGACCCGCTGCTGCTGCACCGCCGGGAACAACTCAGCTACCGGGCCGACACTCTGCAGCGAATCGTCATCACAGAGTTCTCAGAGTATAACATGAATGCGGATGAAACAACCCGTCGCCCTGCTGACTGGCCACCGACACAGACACCGAATCTCATTCCCTGCCCGCCACCGCCGGATTCAAATGAGTACAACGGATGGTCCGGTTGCAGCCTGCTGGGTGAAATGGAGGATATGAGTACCAGGCCACGCCCGGAAGAGACAACCTGTACCGTCTGTCACTCTGATGTTCCACCGCGCGGAATCCTGCTGATGCACGGTATCAACAGCAATCCAACTATCTTCAACCTGATGCAGGACTGGTTGGAAAACCGCTATGATTGTTTCTTCTATCGTCCTCACTTCAGCAATGATTTCACCGCTGCAGAGATGCGGGATTCGCTGTCAGCACGATTGGAACGGCTGGGAGATTTCCAGTGGATTGGTATCGGGCACAGTCTGGGTGGCCTGGTCGGGCGGGATCTTTTGCAACAGAGTGACAACGGGCCCCTGCAGCGATTGATTACGATCGGGTCACCACACAACGGCGCCAGTCTGGTCAGCAATATTGATACAGCCCGGGGATTGTTCAACGACCTGCGTGATGATATTGAAGATCTGGTATCATTGAATCTCATCGACTGGCTTCTTGGAACTGATCTCAACCAGACCTTTCAGTCTCTGGACACCTACTGTGATCAGATCGAGAACTGTGCTGCTTTTGAAGACCTGTTGCCGGAATCTTCATATATCGCACAGTTGCAACAGGGTGATACAAACGTACCTTTCAGGGCGCTGACCTGCAGTGATGATTATCAGCACCCGGTGGCAGAACTGTATGCCGGGCTGGCTGTTCAATACGCGCCTCCCTACCCTTACGGTCAACTGGATCACATGCGAAACCAGTTGCGTGATGAGTTCATTGATACCTGGGACTACCTTGAGACACTGACCTGGAATTTCCGTTTCATTGACGGGGTCAACGACATTCACTGGGATCTGGTAACGATGAACAACGACTGGAATTGCTATGTACTGGACGCGGAATATGAATGGAGTTATCCGCTTTACGAGTATCATGAGAACAACGACTGTTTCTACTGCCCCCGGCCCCCATTCTGCGGCGGTGGACGGGAATGGTGCTGTCACGAAATCCCTCAGGAGCCCGATGGAGCCCGTTTCTGGTGTTGTTTCAACTGTGGCGCGGATCAAATTGTCTGCTACCTGGGTGATGCCTCAACAACTATTGAGCTTCCCAACGACGGTGTGCTCTCCAGACCTGAACAGACCTGGTACTTCGAAGGGGATTCATCACAGGTGATAGTTTCCGGAGTCAGCCACCTCGGGGAGAAAGCCAGCGATCATGTTCTGGAAAGGCTGGAGATAATTCTGGATGAATGGGGTATGGAATGATGATGTCAGCCTACTCTATCCCCAGCCTCAGGTATTCAGCTGCATATTCACGATACTGCTCAGCCGATTCGTGCAGGCGGTCGATCTCCCCTGCGGTCAGTTCACGTCTTACCCGGGCAGGGATACCCGCAACCAGCGACCGGGGAGGAATAATGCTGTTTTCCAGAACTACGGCACCGGCTGCAACCAGACACTCCTGTCCAATCATCGCACCATCCAGCACGGTAGCACTCATCCCTATCAGGCTGAAGTCCTCTATTGTACAACCGTGAAGCATTGCCCGGTGGCCGATTGTGACTCCATTACCGATTCGAAGTGGATGTGTGTCGTGTGTAACATGCAATATGGCGCCATCCTGGATATTGGTAAGTTCACCGATCCGTATGGTATTGACATCACCCCGGATAACCACGCTGTACCAGACACTGGAATGGCGTCCCAGTTCGACATCACCCAGAATTGTACACTGCCTGACTACAAAGGCTCCCTCACCGATGACCGGTTCCTTGCGCAGATATTCAAGACTCATCTGGTAATCCTTTCAGCTCAGGGTAGAAGACAGTTCAATCGTATCGGTTTTTATTATTGAGAGTTTCAGCTATCAGCGTTCCGTTAACACGGGCCTGCTCGAGTAATATCTACTATCGGATACCGGTACGTATGGGAAGATGAAGACGCATGGTCGTTCCGGCACCAACTTTGGAGTCCTTGACAAATATCCGGCCACCGTGATAGTTTTCCACGATACGACGAGCCAGACTCAGTCCCAGTCCCCATCCCCGCTTGCGGGTGGAGAAACCGGGACGGAAAATCTGTTTACGTTGCCCGGGATCAACACCACAACCTGAATCGCGGACCTCAAGCATTACTCTTCGATTACTGTCATCAAGATCTACAGTGACCTGAATTTCACCGGTAGTGTCCTGGATAGAATCGAGTGAGTTCTTCAACAGGTTCTCCAGCACCCACTCGATCAGAAAGGCGTTGATGCGCAGCTGCACTGGAGCTGCGGGATATGATTCCTCAAGTGTGACACTGCGTGCCTGCATCGGCAACCGTTGACGGAAGTAGTCCACCACCCGGCGGACAACCGGAACCAGATCCTGCTCCTTCAGATCCACAGCTGATCCAATCTTGGAAAACCGGGCCACCACCTTTTCCAGTCTTTCCAGATCATACTGCATGGCTACTATCGACTCCTCACCGGGCGGAGTGGTCTTCATCAGCTCCACCCATCCCATGAGCGAAGAGAGAGGTGTGCCCAGCTGATGGGCGGTTTCCTTGGCCATACCCACCCAGACCAGTGTTTCCTCGCTCCGTTTCAGGTAAGTAAAGGAGATATAGCCAATCAGTATGAATAGCCCGATACCCAGAAGTGCAATATATGGGTAGTACTGCATCTGCCGGATGATGGGTGAATCACCGTAGTGGAAGACATCCTGAACACCGTTGTAATCGATGGTGATTGGCGGGCGCTCGGGAGAGTCCATCAACACTGCCATTCGCCGTAGTTCTGCCAGGCTTTCCGGTGTACGATCGGTTGAGGGAATTCCGACATTCTTCCAGAACTTGGGTGTTCCATCACTGCTGGTAAGAATCAGAGGAAAATCAATAGTGCGACCTGTTTCCAGTGCTGCACTGGCCTCGTGCATTACCTTGAATTTATAATTCTCAACCAGAAGCCGCAGATTCTGTTGCCCCTCCACCCGCAAACGGTTCACCAGATGCTGGGTATAGAAGGCATATGTCAATACCAGCAGCATACCGACCACCAGTAAAAGCGTCTTGATCACTAAGTGACGACTGGCTTTCATTTTTTCCTCGCGGTAAGTAACAGACATCCTCCGCCCCTGCCACCGAAAACCATCTCCATTGCCATCAGCAATTGTGCAACCGGGAAGATGATCAACCAGTAAACCATTAACAGTGGTAACCAGAGTCGGGAGTGATCCAGAGTCCGGAGCGGAAACTGCAGGAGCAGGCGCCAGGCCAGGCCACCCCAGAAGCGGTAGGTGGGAGTAATCCTGATATCATGGAATCCGGCTTCAGTGAGCTTGGTGCGTATCTCACTGTGCCGGTAGCCGGCCCGCACATGCTCACCGACAAAACTGTTTTCCAGTTGCTCCGGTGAGTCTTCTGCAAGTGCCGGTGTATGCAGCAGCAGCAGGCCGTCCGGTAGCAGGGCTTCCTGAAAATTACGCAGAACCCTGCGATCATCCTCGATATGTTCCATTACATCTACATTGATTAACAGGTCGAATTCTTCTTTGAATGGAAGCTCCAGCAGATCAGCAACCTGCAGCCGGGGAGGTAGATGATGCCCATCCCAATACTGTTCCAGCCGCTGCAGATACTCTTTCTTAACATCCACCGCAGTGATATCAGCCTGTGGAAAAAGATGACGCATGAACCAGGTGTACTGTCCAAAGCCGGTGCCAGCGTCCAGTATGGTAGCAGGTTGTTTGCTCCCGGCCAGCCGTCTCAGCTCCCGGCGCACATACCAGGAGCGCAGAAACACCCGGTTGAGCAGGCCGAAAAGCAGGCGATAGCCACCTGGAAAGGAGCCGAGCAGGCGTCCCAGTTTGTCTTTGATCGGATCATAATCCATTAGGCATCAAGTTACAGGCTTGACCTCGTTTCCGCCACAGTTTTCAGATGTGGCGCTTACTTTGCAATCCAGACGACTGCCCGGTACTATGGCAGCTTCACTGTCGATGAGGAATAATCCGCCTGCAGGCACTCTGTCGATCGGTTGCTCATTCAGATCACGAGGATGACGCAGTCTCGCAGCGCGAGGTTCTCCACCTGGTGGTGACAGGAGATATTCCTGTTGCAGGTCCAACTCTGACTTTGCCTGCAGGAGCAGGTACTTCTTTCCCTCACGGTGGCGAACAAGCGCCTGTGGTGTTGTTGAAACAGTGTCAACATTTGCGGGAGTACTGTCGGTAGCAGCTCCCAGCGATGAAGGGCTGATAAACTCAATTCCGTAATCCCGCAGAATGTGTGCTTTAACCTCTGCCGTATCAGCGGGTGCATGCTGAAAACAACCCATCACCGCCTCCACAAGTTTCAATGGAGCGCGACGCCAGTCGAACAGCAATCGCAATTCATTCAGGTGAGCATTCTCCAGTTGTTGCGGTAACAGCCAGCGCCACCGGTTGTGATACATCAGTGTACCATGAGGACCTGCCCGCCAGCTGAACTGCTGATCCGGCCGCTGTAATTCTCTGCCACTCACCCAACCTTCAGTTGATACTTCATCAGCATCAAACAGTTGACGACGACTGTGATACATCAGTAACGGTCCGCAGGCCAGCAGTTCCACCTGCCCCGGAAAGCGTTCCTGCAACCTGCCAGCCTCTGCCAGTGATACCTGATCCGGAAGATGCATCACTCGCAGACGGGAACCGGCAGACCTGACAAAAGACTCCCACCAGGCTGGATGGTTACCACCGGTATACGGGTCCAGTTCCAGATCAAAATCGCTGTTCTTCCGCAGATGATGAAACAGCCCGAAGTCCTGCACACGAATACGGTTCACACCCTGCTCACGCAGGAAACTCAACAACCGTTCAATATCCGGGAAGTCTTCCGGCAGGGCAATCAGATCGAGATTGAAAGCAACGCTCGTGTTTGCGGGCAGCAGATTTATCGTCTTCGCAAGTTGTACAAAATGGGGATCTTCCGCCCGGGTGGCAGCCTGCAGCGAGAAACGGGAATGCTCCAGCAGCCAATGGGAGAACCTGAAGGGTGATAACTGCTCGAAATCCTCCGGTGATTGTAGAAAAGTTATCCAACTCATTGCGACGGCCCCATCTCTGGCACCGTAATCTTCCGCGCCTGCAGAATTGCAGAGGAATCAAATATGCCGGTCAACCTTACAATGCTGTTCGGGTGCAGCTGTTGCAGCCGCTCACCCAGCGGTCCGGAAAGTGAGCCCCGGTCAGTCAGTATTATCGTCTGAGCAGCGCTGCCTGAAGCAGCTCCACTCCGGTCATTGCTCACACCTTCAATAGCGGCCCTGCTCACCACCTCCAACTGCTCACGTGTCGTCACCGGGTCAAAAGGGGACGTTATGGCAAACCAGCTGTTATCCGGCTCTCCTGCTACCCGGCGCCCGATATAACGCAGTTGTGGCTTTTCAGTAGCACCACGGCGGGAAATCGATTCTCGTCCGGCACGTTGATGATAACTGCCACTGGTATACTCACGGTTGCCGAGAGCTGCCACCTCTCCAGACAGTTCCATCAGCAGTTCCGGTTCAGGCTCTGCGTTCTGCTGCCGTCGCTGGCGAATATGATCGAGAGCCTGACGATAGATGCGGGTCATGGTTGCCACGTAATGGAGCGAGCGCATCCGACCTTCAATCTTCAGGCTGTTGACACCGGTTTCCAGCAGTTCCGGTAGCCCGGTCAGCATGTTGAGTTCGCGGCTGAAAAGGAACTGCCCTTTCCCTGATGAGGGAATTTCATAATCCCAGCGACAGGGATGTGTACAGCCACCACGATTAGCGTCGCCCCCGGAAAGATAATTACTGATTGTACACTTTCCGGACCAGGAACTGCACATCGCGCCCTGTACAAACAGTTCCAGTTCCATTCCCGATTCTGCGCGCAGACTGTGTAGATCCTTCAGCGATAACTCCCGCGCCAGGACTACCCGGCTGGCTCCCAGCTCCTCCCAGAAATCCATGGCGGCACTGTTGGCACAGGAGGTCTGCGTTGAGATATGAAGCGGAATATCGGTTTCCCGCTTCAGCAGTTGCACAAGTGCAGGATCGGATACTATCAGCGCGTCAGGATTCAGGTGATTGAGATAGGTTATATGTTCTTTCAAAGGACCCCAGTCAGCGGACTCCAGAAAGGAGTTAAGGGTCAGATAAACCTGACAGCCGGCAGCATGGGCCTCCTGCAGCCCCTGTTCCAGTTCCTGTAGAGTGAAATTCCCTGCCCTGGCCCGCAAACCCCAGCTCGGACCGCCAGCGTAAACCGCGTCAGCTCCATAAGCTATCGCAATCCGCAGCTTCTCCAGATTACCGGCCGGAGACAGAAGTTCGGGAAGCGTGTATGAATCTGTCGTTTGTGGGAGGGGAGTCAAAATGGCTCCTTATGATGAAGCAGGTAGAGCTTATTCTATCCAGGAGTAAATCGCTTCGCACTATCATTCCGGGTTGAGCATAAACAGGAAAACAGATCACAAAAAAGAGAGACAGCGCCTCTCTTTCGTAATTCATGTTATCAACACCATGTATCAGGGTGCCGGGTCGTAGTCCAGCTCTTCGATGATATTGTTATCACTATCCAGCACCAGCACCTGTGGATGATACTCCTCCTGCTCATCCACCAGCCCGAAAGTCATGACTACCAGTCTGTCACCCGTGGCACAGAGCCGGGCTGCACCACCATTGGCACCCACCTCGCGTGAACCACGAGGGGCAGGTATGGCGTATGTTTCCAGCCGTTGCCCATTGGTCATATTGCCGATAAGCACTTTCTCATAACGCCGAATACCGGCACGATCCATGATATCTTCATCGAGAGAGAGAGAACCATGGTATTCGAGATTGGCCTGTGTTACCCGTGCCTGGTGAAGTTTGGCACGCAAAACCTGTATCTGCATCAGTCTACTCCGTCAACAGTTCAGCTTATCTCATCACATCCAGCAGGCGGCTCCAGCGAATCTTCTTGTAGAGCAGCCAGGGTGAATAACGTTGTTCCCAGGAAAAATATATGATCCAGGCCTTACCAACAATGTTTTCTCGTGGAAGAAATCCCCAGAATCGTGAATCCTCACTGTTATCCCGATTGTCACCCATCATAAAAAACTGATCCGGTGGTACAATCACCGGTCCATAGTTATCTTTGTTTCCCATTCCTGCCGGTGAGATCCGCTGATCATTATACCCGGCGGGCATGATACGATCCGAAACAAACTGTGCATGTGAGTCCAGTGCGCTCATGTCACCGTTGATGTAGAGCTGCTTGTTACGTATCTCCAGGGTATCCCCCGGCAGGGCAACACAACGCTTGATGAAGTTTACATCAGGGTCGCGGGGATATTTGAAAACGATGACATCACCCCGATCCGGCTCAACAAACGAGGGAAAACGGTAGACCGGCAGGTCAAATCCAAAATCAGTGAAGGGAACACCAATCCACTCCGGTGTGCGGATTCCGTAGAGAAATTTATTCACCAGCAGAAAATCACCAGGTAGAATTGTCTTCTCCATTGAACCGGTCGGTACCCGATAGGCTTCTACCGCTACTGTGCGAATAAGAAAGACGGTGACTGTCACTGATACGATCGTATCCAGCCATTCAAGCAATGGGCCACGACGTTTGGCCCGCTCCTTCAGAAATATCTTCCGCCGCCTGCGCCAATCGAGGTATTTTCTGATGATGTTCACATTTGCTCCGCTATCTGTTCAGTTGTTATGCCTGTTGCTACGCTAATAAGATGCATGACAACTGTTTTTTGTTCCTTGAATAATGGTCAATAATCACAGTTTCAAACCTGCTACACTATCAATCGCCCTTGACATACACTATCACTTCTGTGCCTACCGCTCCACCTTAAGCATGGCGAGGCCAGCGAGTCTACCACTCAATGAACAACCCGAAGGCTCAATCGCTTTAGCGATGAACGATAGTTTCTGAACCTACCGTTCTACTTTTAGCATCGCTAAACCATCGACAGTCAGATATTTAGAACGACCCATCGATTCAATCGCTTTGGCCATGCGTGATAGTTCTTGAGACTAGCGCTCTACTTTTAACATCGCCAAACCATCGACTGTCAGCAGTCTCAAACCTGCTACACTATTAATCGCCCTCGCTATGCACTACCATTTCTGTGCCTACCGTTCGACTTTTAGCATGGCCAAAAACGCTTCCTGCGGTACTTCCACATTGCCAACCTGTTTCATCCGCTTTTTACCGGCCTTCTGTTTGGCAAGCAGTTTGCGTTTACGGGTAATATCACCACCATAGCACTTGGCTGTAACATTCTTGCGTAGCGCTTTCACAGTTGTGCGAGCGATAATCTTGGTTCCGATAGCCGCCTGCACCGCAACATCAAATTGCTGCCTTGGTATCAGCTCCTTCAGCTTGATAGTCAGCTTATTCCCCCACTCAAACGCCCGATCCTGATGCACAATCATGGAGAGTGCGTCAATCGGATCTCCATTGAGTAGAATATCCAACCGTACCAGTTTGCCACTTCGATTATCAGTCAGTTCATAATCGAGCGAAGCATAACCCCGGGAAACGGTTTTCAGGCGGTCATAGAAATCGAAAACAACTTCAGCCAGTGGAAGCTCATACTTCAGATTCACTCGCTGCTGGTCAATGTACTCGGTAGAGATATAGACACCGCGCCGCTCCATCGTCAGTTTCATCAGGTTGCCGATATAGTCGCTGTGCGTGATAATTGAGGCAGTGATGTAAGGTTCCTCCACATCATCCACCTTTGCCTGACGGGGAAACTCTGCGGGATTATCGATCACACGCCAGTCTTCCTGAGGCAGTTTGAGACGGTATTCGACATTGGGAACCGTAGTGATAATATCTATCTCATATTCCCGGTCCAGCCGCTCCTGGATGATTTCCATATGCAACAGGCCGAGAAAACCACAACGGAATCCAAATCCGAGTGCTGTCGATGTCTCGGGGATGTATGTCAATGAAGCATCGTTGAGTACCAGTTTAGCAAGAGAATCCCTCAACAGTTCATAGTCATCAGTATTGACCGGATAAATCCCGGCAAAAACCATCGGTTTTGGATCCTGATAGCCGGGGAGTCTTTCCACAGCGCCGTCACGGAAATGGGTCATGGTATCCCCGACCTTGATATCCTTGACATCTTTGGCACCGGTTATCACATAACCCACATCACCTGATGTCAGCTGTTCATCTGGTTTCCGTTCCAGCTGCAGTATGCCGACCTCATCAACACTGAATTTGCGCTCGTTGGAGAACAGTCGAACCAGATCTCCCTTCTGTATCCTGCCTGCCATCACTCTTACAAAAGCGATCACACCACGATAGCTGTCAAATACAGAATCGAATATCAATACCTGCAGGGGATCATCATCCCGAAGGACAGGTGGTGGCGTTGATCTGACAACCGCTTCCAGAATGTCGTGACAGTTTTCACCTGTCTTGGCGGAAACTGCTATCACCTCTTCTGCCTCACAACCGAGCAGTTCTACAATCTGATGCCGAACAACATCCGGCTGTGCGCTGGGGAGGTCTATTTTGTTGATAATTGGAATAATCTGCAGATCGTGTTCAAGCGCCAGATAGAGGTTGGAGAGAGTCTGTGCTTCAATTCCCTGCGTGGCGTCAACCACAAGCAACACCCCTTCACAGGCAGCCAGGCTGCGTGAAACTTCATAACTGAAGTCAACATGTCCCGGTGTGTCGATCAGGTTCAGGGTATACTCATTACCATCGTCAGCCCTGTAAGCCATGGTGACAGCATGTGCCTTGATAGTGATGCCACGCTCCTGCTCGAGCTCCATGTCGTCGAGCACCTGCTTGCGCATTTTTGAGGGAGCAACAGTCCCGGTCAGCTCCAGGAGCCGGTCTGCAATTGTGGATTTCCCATGGTCGATATGGGCAATGATGGAGAAATTTCTATTATTGAGGGCCATGGGGGGGTAGGAGAAAGCCTGCTAGACTTCCATTACTTCCGCTTCTTTGTGCTGCAGAATTTCATCAATCTCTGCGACATATTTATCAGTCAATTTCTGAACCTCGTCCAGGCCATCATGTTCCTGGTCTTCAGAGATAGCGCTGTCCTTCTGCATTTTCTTGAGCTTGTCATTAGCATCACGGCGAATATTGCGTAGAGCAACCTTGTGATCTTCGCCCTGTTGCTTGATCTGCTTGACCATCTCCAGGCGTCTCTCCTCGGTAAGTTCCGGGATAGCCAGACGGATGATAGTACCGTCATTGCTGGGCGTAATACCCAGATCAGAAGCCAGTAAAGCCTTCTCAATAATCGGTAACATGTTCTTTTCCCAGGGGCTGACAGTAATCATGCGTGGTTCCGGAACATTGACACCGGCAGTCTGATTGATCGGCACCTGAGTACCATAGTAATCTACAGTGATGTTGTTCAACATGGAAACCGATGCCTTACCGGTACGGATGCTGCTCAGCCTTTCGTGCAGGTCCTCAATGGTCTTTTTCATTCTTACTTCATGTTCGGCAATCATCTCTTTCATGATTTCTCCCCCGAAATAGTAGTTCCGATATCCTCACCCTGGAGCAGACGCTGCAGGTTGCCTTCTTTGTTCATATTGAAAACACGTAATGGCAAATCGTTTTCCATGCAGAGTGTAACGGCGGTGAAATCCATCACCTCCAACTTGCGGGCAACCACTTCACTGTAGCTGAGGTGGCTGTACATCTGTGCGGAACTGTCCTTTACAGGGTCTGCCGAGTAAACACCATCGACTTTGGTACCCTTGATGATCGCATCAGCTTCAATCTCCAGCGCACGCAACACTGCGGCAGTGTCGGTAGAGAAATAGGGGTTACCGGTTCCACCACCGATAATCACCACACGTCCCTTGTCCAGGTGACGGTTGGCCCGGCGTTGAATAAATGGTTCGCAGACTTCATTCATACGGATGGCAGACATGAGCCGGACAGGTACGCCCACCTTCTCAATTGCCTGTTGCATTGCCAGGCCGTTGATCATTGTGGCCAGCATTCCCATGTGATCGGCGGGAACCCTGTCCATACCGAGATCGGATGCAACCGCACCCCGGAAGAAATTGCCACCACCTATGACCAGGCCTATCTGAACGCCACCTCGAGATACTGTGGCGATCTCTTCAGCCATACGGGCTATTACCTTTGCGTCAATACCCTGTCCCCCATTACCAGCGAGAGCCTCGCCGGAGAGTTTCAGGAGAATTCGACGGTAGGGTACAGTTGACATTTAGCTGCCGATATTGAAACTGATAAAGCTTTTTACTTCCAGCTTGTCGTCCAGCTCTTTCCCGATAGTATCCAGATGCTGCTGTACGGTGAGCTTCTCTTCCTTGACAAAAGATTGAGCCAGCAGAGTGACCTCGGAATAGAACTTGCGCAGTTTGCCTTCCGCGATCTTATCGATGATCTGTTCCGGTTTGCCCTCGTTGCGGGCAATCTCACGGTAGACATCAAGTTCCTTCTCTACAACTGTTTTATCAACTCCAGCCTCATCGACAGAGATTGGATTATAGGCAACAATCTGAAGTGCCAGGTCGTTAATTACAGTCTTGAAGCTTTCAGCAGCAGTACTGTCAGCCTTGCCGGCGTCAATCTGTACGATGACACCCTGTTTGCTTCCGAGATGGATATATGGGCTGACCATACCCTGATGGTCCTCTTCAACAGTTAGCAGTCCGCAACGCCCGATATGCATCTTTTCGCCCAGCTTGGCCACGATGCCGTTAAGCTGATCGGCATATGTCTTTCCGGTAAGTGTCTGCGAGTCCTTCTGCATCAGCTCCTCAGGAGCAGTGATCCTGGTCTCCAGCATGGTGTTCGCAACGTCCTGAGCAAATTGTATGAATTCGTCAGTCTTGGCAACGAAATCGGTCTCACAGAGAAGCTCCAGAATTCCACCGCTCCGCCTATCATCACTGGTACAGGTGACAATGACACCTTCGTTGGCTTCCCGCTCAGCACGCTTGGCCGCAGTCTTCAAGCCTTTCTTGCGCAGGTGCTCAAAGGCGCTCTCAATATCACCATCTGATTCGGCCAGTGCTTTTTTGCAATCCATCATACCGGCGCCTGTCATCTGGCGCAGTTTCATCACGTCCTTGGCAGAAATACTCATTTATCAGAATCCTCAATTATTCGACTCTATTACGTTCCTACTTATACCAGAAAGCTCAATCGCTTCAGGTTTTCGATTCTATTACGTCTCGATATACCAGAAAGCGCAATCGCTTCAGCTCAGCGTTCGCGGTTATTTCTCTTCCTTCGCGCCAGTCTCGTCTTTTTTAGCAGCAGTCTTTTTAGCGGGCTTCTTCTCCTCAGCCTCGTCCTTTTTCACAGCAGCTTTTTTAGCGGGCTTCTTCTCCTCAGCCTCGTCCTTTTTCACAGCAGCTTTTTTAGCGGGCTTCTTCTCCTCAGCCTCGTCCTTCTTCACAGCAGTTTTTTTAGCAGGTTTCTTCTCCTCAACCTCGTCCTTGGCGACAGCTGATTTTTCCTCACCAGCAGGCTTGGTGCTGCGGCGACGACGTACCGGTTTCTGTGCGGGAGCCGCTTTCTTCTGCTTGCGCTCCTGCTTCTCCTTCAACTCCTCTTCCAGCTCAACTTTCTCCTGACGCAACAGTTTGGCTTCCTCAATCGCATCTGCAACCACATGTGTGATCAGAGCGATAGATTTGTAAGCATCATCGTTAGCCGGGATGGGATATTCCACTGTGGTGGGATCAGCATTAGTGTCCACAATAGCAAAAACCGGAATTCCCAGTTTCTGCGCTTCGTGGACTGCGATACTCTCTTTGTTTATATCAATCACGAATACAGCACCGGGCAGACGCTTCATTTTGCGCATACCGCCGAGAACCTTTAACAGCTTGGCTTTCTGGCGCTCTACCTGGAGAATTTCTTTTTTATTCAGCTTATCGTAGGTTCCGTCCTTTTCCATCTCGTCAAATTCATCCAGCTTACGGATGGAATTACGAATAGTCCGGAAATTGGTAAGCATGCCACCGAGCCATCGCTCCTCAACATAGAACATATCGACCCGGGTTGCTTCGTCCTGAATCATTTCCCGGCTCTGCGGTTTGGTTCCGACAAAAAGCACGTCATCACCACGCTGCACAATGTGCTGCAGGGCGTTACAGGCTTCTTCCAGTTTAAACTGAGTCTTCTTGAGATCAATAATGTGAATCCCATTCTTCTGCATGAAGATGTACTTTTCCATCTTGGGATTCCAGCGGCGGGTCAAATGTCCAAAGTGGGAACCAGCCAGTAACAGCTGCTTGAGGCTTGCGCGAGGCATGTAAACTCCTGTAATTGGTTATACTTCCGCTGACATCATCTCGCCATCCCATTCCGAAAATCCGGAACACCGGGGGACGATCCATCAGCGTGCTCTTTTATAAGCTCCACCTGAAAAGGTAGAGTAAAAAAGGGGAGATAATCTCCCCGATTGATCGACTTAACGTTTCGAGAACTGGAAATTCTTACGGGCACCGGGCTGACCGTACTTCTTACGCTCCTTGATACGAGCGTCACGAGTCAGGAAACCGTTTTTGCGTAAGCCTGAACGAAGCTCCTCATCGTAGAGAACGAGAGCCCGGCTGATGCCAAGACGCAGAGCGCCAGCCTGTCCGGAAATACCGCCACCTTTCATTGTAGCGACAACATCAAACTTCCCCATCAGGTCCAGCTCTTCCAGCGGCTCTTCAATAACGGTTTTAAGGGTAGCGCGACGGAAGTACTCCAACAGCTCCTGTCCGTTTACCTTATAAGCGCCTTTACCTGGTGTAATCCAGACGCGGGCGACTGAATTCTTCCTGCGGCCGGTGGCATAATAGGATTTGCCCTTCATACTGCTCTATCCTCTCAATCTCGAATTTCTTTTTACTCTCATAACAGGTAATCGGTACCGCTACAGTTCCATCAGTTGCGGTTGCTGTGCTTCGTGTGGATGATCTGATCCTGCATAGACCTTAAGCTTCTTGAAGATCTCCCGTCCCAGACGATTATGGGGTAACATCCCCCGAACCGCATTCTGAATAATCCATTCCGGACTCTTCTGACGCATGTGACGGAAACTACTGGTACGCGCACCGTGCGGGAAACCTGTATGATGGAAATATGTTTTCTGCAGCTCTTTCTGCCCGGTCAATCGAACCTTATCAGCATTGATCACGATTACGTAATCACCTGTATCCATGTGGGGAGTGAAGATCGCTTTGTTCTTGCCCCGCAATACAGCAGCGACACGTGAAGCCATCCGTCCCAGCACCTGGTCAGTGGCGTCAACGATGATCCAGTCCTGCTTGATATCTTTCGGCCTGGCCGAGTATGTTTTCACAATATCCTCTTTCTTAGTTTCGATAGTATTTCCCTGAAAGAACTTAAGGTGCAGACCATCACTTTCAGGAAATACTATCAAGTGATTCACCTGGTGGTTGTTCTTAATTGACAATTCTTTTTATGAATCGCAATACAAGGAGACTTTTAGTTTACAGTGACGTTGTCAGGTTGTCAAGATTATTTTCCATGGAAAGGGATTTATCCGCTATTCTTCTCCATATCCCAGAGCGACGATATTAAAGAAAATCGCCATCCCCGGATAGTTCAGATCAATCATGAACAGATAGCTTGTTTCCGCCGCTGACAGGGTCACAAACAGACTGGTCTCTGAAGGTGTGAAATTTGGATCACCTGAGATATGAATTGAATATCCTTCAATCAACACCGGTGGATTTCCATTCACATCCTGTGTCGGTTCCGACCAGGAAAACAGTATTCCATCTTCCACTATCTCCAGATTGAAATCGGTAATCGCTGCCAGCGGCACCTCTCCCCAGGAGAAATCGGGATCATACATCCGGAGGGCAAATTGTGGATCATCGATGAAGGGATTACGGTTATTCTGTAAATTGTATGCGGCGTTGTTACGGTCTATCTCTTTCTGACTGACCGGATCCTGCTCGTGCCAGCCGAGCATCAGATCCAGTGCCCAGGGCAACAGCTGCGATCCATCAGACATCGGCCCACCGGGCCAGCTGCCATCCTCACCATAGTAGCGGGTTGTCATATAGAAATAGGTCCGTGCCAGGTCCCCCTTGAAGTCGTCACGTGGTTCATAAACAGTTCCGGAATATCCTGGAGTTGCGCAGGGGCCCCGTTTACTGCCGTTAAGTGATGTCCATTGAGCGTAGCTGACTTCGCCATATGCGTAACTCCCACGCATACTGTTGCAGTAAACATCGGTGGGGTAGATAGCGTTGATATCAGTGTTCATCGGCAGCACTTCTCCGCCGAACCAGCTGCGTGGCCAGGAGTGCTCCCGGTTGTACCCTTCCCCTTCCCCACTGGCGGAACCTTCCTGATCAACACCAAATTGATATACATAAGGAGGGGTGCCATCCGGAATGTCGGAGTAGATATCCCAGACTGTGCCGTCTGGTCTGTCGTCAGTTGTATAAAAAGCAGTCCAGAGCGCAGCATAGCTCATTACCGAATGGTTGTCGATAATCTGGTGAAGGGCCAGCTGTAGTTCTTCACCCAGTAACCCCTCAGTGGAATCATAGTATCCGGGGGGTTGTGCCGACAGGGGTAAAATACAGAACAGCAGCGTTACCAGAGCTGCCTGCGAAAGTTTCAACAGGTTCATGGGTATCTCACTTGAATTAGCAATTGAGCTACATAAGCTAGTATTTTGAGGCGTGGATGCCAAGGCTCAGGAGAGGGGGTGAGAAGAAAAATCACACGGAGAGGTGAGGAGGATACAGGGGCAGACCCATCAGAAGTCATCCCCTTCTACACTCTCTTCCACCTTCCTGGCAGAGTCAGGCAGGAAATCGGGGATACCGTCAACGATCGGGTAGGCCAACTGGCAGGCATCGCAGATCAGGTCGCTATCCTGCGGGCGCAGCCTGCCGTGACAATGAGGACAGGCCAGGATCTGCAACAGCTCTTCACTGATAGTCATAACTACTTCCAATTGAATTTTTCCAGAAAGAAGGAGGGGATGGGAACCAGCTCATGCCCATCGAGGGTCAGGAAACAGTGCCGGGTAAAACCGCGGTTGATCGCTTTGCCATCACGCAAAACTTCATAGTCCAGCCTGATACTCGCCCGTGACTGGCGCTGAAGTGTCGTGCGAACAGTCAACTCATCGTCGTAGAGGGCACTCTGAATGTACTTCGAACCGGCCTCCAGTACCGGCAGGATGAAACCCCGTTCCTCGATTTCGCGGTAGGGCAATCCGTTAACCCGCATCAGTTCGTTGCGCCCCATCTCGTACCAGACCAGGTAGTTGGCATGATAGGCGATCCGCATGGCGTCGGTTTCAGCATAGCGGACCCGCAGCGTAACATCTACCGCCTGCTCTATTCCGCCCATTTGCCCATCCGTTGATAGCGCTGAAGTCTTTCAGCTACCAGCCGGTCAGCATCCAGCTGGCTGAGTTCTGCCAGATTTCTGCTGATGGAGTCTTTGACACTTTTAATCGTGCTGTCCCAGTCATTGTGAGCACCACCCGGTGGTTCGGGAATAATCTGCTCCACAATACCCAGCTCCTGCAGATCCGGTGCGGTCAGATTGAGTGATTGAGCCAATTCTTCTGCATGTCTGGCATCTTTGAACAGGATGGAGGAACAGCCCTCCGGGGAGATAACCGAATAGATGGAATTCTCCAGAATCAGAACTCTGTCAGTAACGCCCAGTGCAAGCGCGCCACCTGAACCACCCTCACCGATAACGATACCGAGCAGCGGCACTCTGAAACCGGCCATTTCGTAGAGGTTACGGGCAATCGCTTCCGCCTGCCCCCGTTCTTCTGCGCCCAGTCCGGGATAGGCACCCGGGGTATCTATCAGTGTAACTACAGGAATATGAAACTTGTCAGCCAGCTTCATCAAGCGGAGAGCCTTGCGATACCCTTCAGGATTGGGCATACCGAAGTTATGGTGAATATTCTGCTTTGTATCACGGCCTTTCTGGTGACCGATAATCATCACGCTGCGGCCATCGATATTACCCAGCCCGCCTACAATGGCATGATCATCAGCATAGAGACGATCACCATGCAGCTCGCGAAAATCGGTTACAATCCGTTCAATGTAATCCAGGGTGTATGGACGGCGGGGATGACGGGCGATCTGAACCTTGTTCCAGGGTGTCAGCTTGCTGTAGATGTCGTTTTTCAACTTCTCCAGCTTTCCCTCCAGCTGAGTGATCTCATCACTCATATCCATCTGGGAGTTCTGTGAAAGAATACGCATCTCATCAATCTTGCGCTTCATCTCGAAAATCGGCCGCTCAAAATCCAGCATATATTCTATAGCCATAAGCTGTCGCTTTCAATTACTGTTATCTGTTATAACCGTCCCAGAATACTGCGCGCTTTCAGTTTCCAGACCATCAGCACAGCCTCCCGCACTATCTGGCGGGACATCTTGGAGGAGCCCTCCATGCGGTCAGTGAATACTATTGGAATCTCGCGAATACGAAATCCACTCTTCCAGACCTTGAAATTTACCTCTATCTGGAAAGAATAGCCACCGGACTTTATGCGATCCAGATCCAGTGATTCCAGCACCTCACGCCTGAAACACTTGAATCCACCGGTGGGGTCCTGGATATGCATACCGGTAATAATACGGGTGTATAGCGAAGCACCCTTGCTCAGCAGCAAACGGGAAAGAGGCCAGTTGATGACATTGACACCCTGAATGTAGCGGGACCCGATTACCAGGTCGTTATCCTTGATCGCTTCCAGAAAATTGGGAATCTCTTCCGGGTCGTGAGACAGATCAGCATCCATCTCAAAGATGTAGTCATACTTCATTCCAATAGCATATTTGAAGCCAGCTACATAGGCTGTTCCAAGCCCCAGTTTACCGGAACGATGTATCACATTTACACGCTCTTCAGCCGCTGCCAGCCTGTCGACCAGTTTACCGGTGCCATCAGGAGAGTTATCATCCACTATCAGGACACTGATAATAGGGCTCTGCTCCAGAACACGCCTGATAATCTGCTCAACATTTTCACATTCATTGTAAGTCGGTATTATTACCAGTGCCTTCTCAGCCATCAATTCAACCTGTGTGTATGTGGTTCTTCTTCCGCATAAGCTCGCATCATAGCGGCGCATGAATCGAACTTCATTTCCAGTCGTTGCTGACTATCCTCTACCAGCAGACCTCCCTTAAGTGGACGGGCTGCCGGCTGCTTCAACGCAGCAGTTGTAGTGGAATGAATCAGTTTCTCATCCAGATTATACTGACGAGCAACCAGCAGTGCAAACTCCAATCTACTCATTATGTCACTGGAACCGACGTGTAAAATTCCATTCAGCCGCAGTTTCAACGCCTGCAATACGGCCCGGGACAGTAGTGGAGCGTAGGTAACATTACCTATCTGATCGTTAACAATGTTCACCTCCCGCCCTGCCAGTAACTCCTGCAGCAACCAGGCTACAAAATCCGGCGCTACATTCACACCCTTTCCAAAAAGTACAATTGTGCGAATAATGCAGTAGTCGATACCACTGCCACGCAGCAGATTTTCTGCAGCCAGCTTTGAGCGGGCGTAGACCGATTGGGGATTGGGTTCGCTCTGCTCTCTGTATGGGCCTGCTGTGCCGTCGAAAACATAGTCGGTAGAAATCTGCAGGAGGCGCGCGTTGGTCAGCCTGGCGGCAGCAATAAGATTTCGCACACCATCCTGATTAACCTGCCAGCACTGCTCACGGTGTGTCTCCGCCTTATCAACTGCTGTCCAGGCCGCACAGTTGACAATCTGATCAGGTTTCTGTTGTCGAATCAGATCCACCAGTGAACTATCGGTCAGGTCACCTGAGATATAGTTAAAACGGTGATAGTCGAGAAATGTTGAGTCCTCCAGATCAATGCCGGTTACACGCTGATGGGACGTAGCCATCCTGACCAGGTTTTGTCCCAGCAAACCATGACAACCCAGCACCAGTAGGTGTGCCATCTAGAGACGCGCTCCCTGACTGCGGAACTCATCCAGCCTTGCTGCCATAGCAGAGTCATCGACTGCTATCATTTCAGCCAGGAAAATGGCAGCGTTGCGGGCACCGGCAGCACCTACAGCAAATGTAGCGACCGGGATACCGGCAGGCATCTGTACTGTTGAGAGTAGCGCGTCCAGCCCGTTAAAGGACCCGGCCAACGGTACTCCCAGAACCGGCAGCGTCGTATGCGAGGCGATAACACCGGCCAGATGTGCCGCCATACCGGCAGCTGCGATAACTGCCCGGTAGCCTTCCTGCCGGGCGGTCGTAGCAAACTGCGTCACCTCCTGTGGATTACGGTGAGCAGAGATTACTTTCACCTCAACCTGCAGATCGAAATACTCAAAATACGGAAGCGCCTTTTCCAGTTCCTTACGATCGGAAGGGCTCCCCATCAGCAACGCACATTTCCAGCTCATTGTCTTTCTCCCTAAGTTTCCAGAATACTCATAAGTTGGCACTTGACAGGATAACTCATCAGCTCAACTGATTTCCCGTAAGCGCTCTGGTGAGTATTGGTGTCTATTTCGTTTCTCCATATGTTTCCAGAATGCTCCAGAGTTGAAGCAGGAACGGATTCTTGTCTTTGCCCGGGGCGAAAACTGCCCCATCTACAACTATAGTCCTGTTGTTAGTATGGTCCGGAAACAGGTACAGGATGTAGGGGCCACCACCAATCATTTCATATGTGCCCCAGAGGCCCTCCAGACAGACACCATCATGCCCGTTCACATGTATCTGTGTTACTCTCTGAAAATCAGGATCTCTTTCCACATACACTCTGTCGTAGAAATGTACCCCCAGAGAGTCACGCAGATCCAGCAGATAGGCGGGATCATAGGGATCTGCCGGTAACCCGGGCAGTGTCTGTACTGCCACCCAGCGGTCAGGATGATAGCGTCTGAACCGGAGCAGGTTCTGCTCAGGCATCGCGTTAACCACCTGGTAATCGTGGGGAATCCGCAGCTTCACATTCAACATGTGATACAGACTGTCCGCTAAATCCACCTGCTCATATCTGGAATATATCTGTTCCTGTGCCTGGCTCAAAGTGTAGTCGAGAAACAACTGAACCAGCGAAGTGTCTCGCTCCCGAAGCAGTTCAGTCAATGCATTCGGATCATTCGCCGGTAGGATTACCACCTGTTGCGGGCGTGCCAGTGCGTTTTCTCTGGCAAAGATCAACTGCTCACCAGAGCGGATTCGTTCAAGCTCTTCACTACCGAAAAGAGAACGCACATAGTTGTTCACCGGGCTGTCACCGTCAATGCGGCTGGCGATAAACAACAGCAGCCGCCGGTTGGCCAGTGAGTTGAGTTGATTCTGGTCAACAAACTTAAGCCCGAACCAGGGTTCCAGCTGTGGTGAAATACTGGATACCTCAAAAACTTCCCGTAGCTGCGGTTCAAACTGACTACGGTCGAGGGAATCGATAAATACCGTAACCTCATCCCAGTCACCCCACGAGCGAGGTTGCCCACAACCCAGCCACAGCAGCGGCAGCAGCAGAAGCAGTACAAGTGTGCTTTTCTGTATCACGATCTACTCCGGTTTAAACAGGAAATCTCACCACGAAGTGCTTCGCTACACGAAGAACACGAAGAAAAGTTAGGGTTGAGTGTAGAGAAGTTCAAACTTACCTGATTTTTCAGAAACTCCTGAAACCAGCTTACCTGTCTGGATCCTTGCAGTCGTCGCATAAGCGTACTTTCGTTTCGTCTTGGTATAAGCCTGGAATCACCCAATCAGATTGAACAACTCATGGGTCACTTCCAATCTCTTCGTAGATCAATATTTCCCTTCGTGTCTTTCGTGCCCTTCGTGGTATTTTTCATTCTTTGTAATCCGTCGCCTCTGCCCAGAAACGCTCCAGCGCCTTCACTTCCGCACGGCGTTCAGCCAGTTGCTGATGCAAACCGGCATAAGCCCGTTCTGCTTCAGCACGCTTACCGATATCCAGCAGAAACTGTATGTAGTACTGGTAGGATATCTGGGGCTGCAGCCTGTCATACTGCAGAGTATTCTCGTATGCCTGGTGTGCAACAGTGGTATCGCCCAGTGCCAGAGCACAGTCACCCAGCAGGCGCAGTTTGGTGATCAATCCCTGCTGATTGTTCAGCCCCTGCCCCAGCAGACTGCTTGCCTGCTCCCATTCCCCCAGCGCTATCTGTTGTTGAGCAAGCCTGATCAATTCATCCTGAGTACCGGCAGCGCTCTGGTATAGATCCCGCCAGCGGTCAAACAGATCCCGGCTGAACGAATCGGTTTTTCTCAGTATAAAAGTACGGGAGTGGTCATAATAACGCAGTGAGAACTCCGCCTCTGTATCATCAATCTCCCAACCCAGCACTTCAGGAGGCATCTTCCGGTCAAACACCAGCTCATACCCCAGCCTCCCCGACAGCAGCAGGTTGTAGAAATCCGTTTCTACAGGGAAGTGTTTACTGACCTCCCGATAACCTGCCATCCTGTTTGTATCGACAAAGATAAAGTAATCGGCCATTGCCAGTTTGTGATACAAATAATCTATCCGCTCCTGGAAAGTCAGCAATCCGCCACTGCGATAGAGCATATGAATGCTGAGATGCAGCAGGTCGTAGTCTTCACGGTCCAGGTAGAATTTCATACTGTTAGCGCTCTGCTCGTGCAGTACTGTAGTTCCGTGTGATACATTCTGCCCCAGCCAGCGTGCGGCAGCTAATCTGGAATCTTCCTGTTTGTATACCGAGTTGAATGCGGTCGACCAGGCAAGTCCGTATCCCCAGACCAGCAGTACGAGCAGTGAAAGAGCATAGCGCACTGTTGGAGTCGGCCGCCATTCCCAGAGCAAAGCGATACCACGCACACCGCCCAACAGCAGTAATGGTATCAAAGGCAGAGCATAGCGAATATAGAGAACCTTGGCGTTATGGGTCAGAAGCAATGTCACCAGCAGCCAGACGAGCAGTATCCAGTCCGCAGAACGGCCACGTATTATCTGTATCACAACACCGGCACCACCCAGCACCGCCAGCGGCCAGCCCATGCCCCAGGGCAGCAGATTGCTGAACAGATAAGCCAGTGGAAAGTTGTTATCCATGAACTGGATCTGGAAAGGATACAGGTTCTCCCCGCGGATATTCCGGAGAATGTGAAAAAACCCGAAAGCATTGTCGGCAAAGAGATAGTCCTTGAAATCGAGAATGGCATATGGGTTGAGCAGGAAGAATACCAGAATTGTCATACCACCTGCGGCCAGCATTTTTGACTGCAACAGCACTCTGATAAAATGCATCCAGCCGGAAACACGGCGCCAGTTCCAGGGCTCACTCCTGAAACGGCTGAGCGTATGTGCAGTCAGAAAAGGCAGTACCAGCAGGATAGCGTTAACCTTGGTGGAAACAGCGATCCCGAAGAACGCTCCTGCCAGCAGATAATAATGCAGCCGGGAGTGGTAGTAGAGACAGGTGATGAAATAGAAAGCTGCCAGTGAGAAGAAAACCACCGGTACATCCACCACACCGAAGTGCGACATCTGTACATGCAACATGGTTACGGCAAACAGCGCGGCAGCACCAAGGCCGGTCCAGGCACCATAGAGACGGCGGGCTGCCAGAAACAGCAACAGTGGTGACAATGCCCCCAGCATGGCGTTAAGTATTCTCACCGCCAGAAATGTGAGACGCTCATTATTTGAGTTATCGTAGACATAGGGTTCAAAATCCACAAAGAGATCCGCTATCCGCACTGCCAGCGCGTTCAGATAGACTGTCGAAGCACCATACAGCGAATAGGCAACATTCTCACCGTAGAAATTTATGTTGGGACGCCACGAATCCTTCAGGTTACCGGCCACTTTGACATTGCTGGTCTCATCAGGATGGAAGTGATAGAAATGAGTGGTGCTGCTGTCGGAAGGAGTATGCAGATCGTAGTTTGAGGTCCCCCAGTCAAGCCCCTGAAAGCGCAGCAATGTTCCGATCAATAACACCACCGCCAGCAGAAACAGTGCTGTTCGATCATGTATCAGTAGCCCGGTGAAAGATTGTCTGTCAGGCTGCATGGGACCCCTCTGTACTAAAAGACCAGTTCTTCTGCTGGCCGCGGGTATTCGTAGGCACCGGAACTGCTGTAGTAACGGATGCGTAGTAATCCTTTGAACGAGTTGATTGTATCACGCACCAGATTTACCCGGGTATCCTCTGAATTGATCCAGGTTACCGGCACTTCGGTGATGCTGTACCCGAGCTTAACGGCGATATGCAGAATTTCGCTGTCAAAACTCCAGTCATAAACCCGCTGCCGGCTGAAAATCGCCCGGGCGGCTTCCTGTGAGAACAGTTTGAAGCCACAGGTGAAATCGCTGACCTTGACACCGATCATTGCCCGGGATAAAACAGTAAAACCTTTTCCCATTGTCTCACGCAACCAGGGTTGATGCTTTATGACATCGGCACCATCGCTCTTGCGTGTTCCGATAACAACCGGCTGATTCTGTTCCAGAGCCGGCAGGAATTTCTCCATTTCCCTGAAAGGAGTTGACTGATCCGCATCGCAGAAGAGAATATAATCGCCATAAGCAGCCAGCATTCCGTGCTGAAGTGCTCCACCCTTACCCATGTTTCGGCCGTTAGCCAGCAGACGTAGCGTCGGGATCTGTTCGGTCTGCAGTTGCCGTACCAGCCCGCTGGTGTTATCACGGCTGCCGTCATCAATCACCAGCAATTCATGGTCTGGAAACAGCTCTTTGAAATACTCATATGCTGCCAGCAGGGTAGGCCCGATACGGGTAGCTTCATTGTAGGCTGGAATTACAATCGACAGTTTCATGGTTGGGCAAACTCCTGATCACTGACTTTTTGTGGTTGACCAGTTTAATATCACCACGTAATTATTAAGAATAGCACTCATGTATCACAGGTCGGATCATTGATATCCCAGTCCAGTTCGCTGAAGCGGTTGATTCCACGCTTAAAATGACTCCAGACAATACTGCGGGGGAAAAGCACCCTGTCTACAGCATTGTCTGGTAAACGGCGCTGACTCTGAACCTGTCTGCGCATTCGTGCGATCCGGCGCGGATGAGACAGTATCCAGAAGTGCGCCTTTTTTACACCCCACACTCCGGTGAAATCACCCAGTCGCAACAAACGAATCATTGCGATCCAGTCAAACAGCAGTCGTATCGGTAATCGCCGCCAGAGTGTGGCGGCCTGATAATTTTTCAACAGCATCAGCAGGCTGTTGCGATAGTTCAGATAAACCTTGCGGCCAGCACCCTCCGGTAATGAATAGCCGGAATGATGATACACCGCCTGCTCCGGTACTGATCTGACTTCCCAGCCGTTCAGGTGCAGTCGCCAGGCCAGGTCAATCTCCTCCATATGCATGAAAAAATCTTCATCCAGCAAACCGACCTCTTCGAGTGCGGCAGCGCGAAAGAGAACTGCCGTCCCTGAAGCCCAGAAAATGGAACGGCCCTCACGATAGCGTCCATCATCCGGTTCCAGTTCACTGAAAATCCGACCCACAGCGAAAGGAAAACCGTAACGGTCCAGCATCCCCCCGGCAGCACCGGCATAATCCAGATAACCTGCGCGGGGAATAGAACAGATACGAGGCTGTACTGCAGCAACCCGGGGGTTATCCTCCAGTTGCCTGACCAGAGGCTCAATGAATCCAGGCTCCACTTCAGTGTCATTATTGAGCAGAAGCTGCCATGGTGCTCTGGAAGCGCGCATACCGGCGTTACAACCACCGGCAAACCCGAGGTTCTGCTCACAGCGCAGAATACTCACCGTGGGGAATTCGGATTCTATCATGGCAACTGAGTCATCTGTGGATGCGTTATCAACCACGGTGATACGCAGGTCCTGCCAGCTTAAACCAGCCAGACTCCGCAGGCATTGCCGCAGAATTTCCACTCCATTAAAGTGGGGAATAATGATCTCAACTGCAGGTACCGTCATTGCTTTATGTCTTTACTGCTGCCGGAGTTGATCCAGCTTGCGTCTGGCAGCGGAATCGTTGGGGTTGAGCAGCAGCCAGTTTTCCAGCTCAACAATTGCCTGAGAATCGCGACCGGCCATCTCCAGGGCTGTGATCAAACCCCCGTAAGCCATCGGGTCTTCCGGTGTCAGTTTCAATGCCTCGCGGTAGTAGTAGGCTGCAGAATCCGGCTTCTCACTCCCCAGCCAGGCCTCGCCAATAGCGGTCATGATCTGCGGTGAAGCAGGAAGACGCCGCAGAATTGCTGCCGCACGCTCCGGATTGTCCAGAAATTCAATATAGTACTGGGCTGCCAGCAGCAGGTCATTCTGACTGCAGTCCCGCTCCAGAAACAGCTCCAGACGACGTTCCAGTTCAGCCTTGTCACCCATCTCACTGTACATCTGCCCTATCTGTAACGAGAGTTCCATGTTATAAGTCGGAAGGCGCTCTTCCGGAAGGTATTCCTCCATACGTCGCAGCACTTCCAGCCCCTCTTCGTTACGGTCGCTGTACATGTGCGCCATCGCCAGCTGCAGATAGGCAGATCTGTAATTCTGCATCATCCGTATGATATCATCATTCAGATAAACAGAAGGATTATCCAGATTGCGGAAATGATCAGGATATACTTCCAACAGGTTATGGGTCAGTACATCCACATCTATATCGGTTTCATGCCTGAGTTTTTCCTGAACAACCTTGAATACCAGTCCGTCCATACGCAGCAAACCGGCATCACCCATACCAACCTGATTGTGCCGTGAGACGGTTACCGCAAAATACACCGGTTTCTGCCAGTGATTGGTGTGCAGAATATCGAGAATCATCAGGTCTTTGATCTGCAGGAAGTTGTTGCCCTTGATTCCATCGTCTACAGGCAGGCGCATGGTAGGTTTAACGGTAAACTGAATACTGTCACCGCTGGCAGTGCGCAGGTTGACCGGACTGGGGCCAGGCAGATAGCGCCAGCGCAGCGCCTCCATATCATGTGAATCGATATACCGGTCTATAAATCTGTCATCCATACTGAGCGGTACACGAGGTTCCTCGTCCCGCAATTGACGGATGTACCAACCGGTATTGAGCAGCGATAGATTAACCACCCGGACATCTTCCCGCACATGCTCCACATACTGCAGATACCATAGGGGAAAGGTGTCGTTGTCACCATTCGTAAATACAATAGCGTTCGGTTCCATGCTGTTGAGCATGTTCCAGGCATAATCCCAGGCGACATAGTTCCCTGCCCGGGAATGAGTGTGATAGTTGCGGGCCATCATGTTCACAGGCAACAGGAGCAGAAGCAGCACACCTGTAACAGCAAGCCCGTTCAGGTGGCTCCGTTTCTCACGCAACAGGTCGCTTACCCACTCCAGCACTGCCTGTGTTCCGATACCAATCCAGATGGCGAAAGCGAAAAAAGAACCCACATAAGAATAATCCCGCTCACGCGGTTGTGGATCGTTCTGATTGACATAGGCTACAATAGCCAGCCCGGTGAGCAGAAAGAGGTTGAGTACGACCGATGCGTGCTTCCAGTCCTTACTGAAATGATGAGCGGCACCGAACAGGCCCAACAGCAGTGGCAGGGCATAGTAACGGGGCAGGTCCATGAAATTCTGCAGGAAGTAGCGGATATACATGTAGTTAATCTGATAATCCCAGAGAGGCGCGTTACGTGGCCAGAAAGAACTCCAGAGCCCGGTCACACCGTACTGCTCCCGGTTCAGATAGGCTACCAGTTTGGTGAAGGTCTCCGGATTGTTCTCATCCAGTGGAGGATTGAGCCCGGAGCGGATCAGAATAATGGCATAGGAAAAATAACCTATCATTACCAGCAGAAGCGCACTGGTGGCCAGGGCACTGATATGATGCCGCCTGCGGACCGACCAGATGTAAACTCCAACCAGCAGCAGAAAGATAAAGCCCACCGTCCAGAGCCCGTAGTCAGCAGCGAGGGCGGGCAGTTTCTGTACTATACCAGGATAAATCGGCAGGATTAACAGCGCGCTCACCACCCATGCTGCAAGTACCCGCAGAGCATTGTCAGCCGGATATTTCCGGTAGAAGATAACCAGAAACACTGCCGGCAAAGCCAGTACATTGAGCAGGTGAACACCGATAGCCAGTCCGATGCTATAGAATATCAGCAGAAGGTAACGGTCACCTGTGGCAGAATCAGAATGTTCACGCCAGGCGAATATCAGCCAGACAACGATAGCAGTGAAAAACATGGAGATCGCATATACTTCCGCTTCCACCGCATTAAACCAGAAACTGTGACTGAAAGCATAAGTGAAAGCGCCAACCGCACCGGAGGTGATCGCAATCAGATAATCTCTTTTATCCTGTTCTTTGCCCCGCATGATCCTGACCAGCTTGACGATGATCAGATAGAGTAACATAACAGTAAGAGCGCTGCTGATGACAGAGATCAGGTTGACCCTGAATCCGATATCACTCCCCAGTGGCAACAGGGAGAAGAAACGCCCCAGCAGCAGAAAGAAAGGAGCACCTGGCGGATGAGGAACACTCATTGTATGAGAAGCAGCTATGAATTCACCGCAATCCCAGAAGCTGAGCGTAGGGGCCATGGTCATCAGATAAATGATACCTGTCAGCAGAAAAATCGCCAGGGCTGTCAGACGGTGAATTTTGCGGTAAACTGTCATGAAATCTCCATTAGCTACCAGAATGCAGTCGGGCTGGAGCCATCTTTGACCGGATGGCTACCATGTGTGTTTAGAACAGGGCATGAGCGTTCTAAAACAAGATTTTATAATACCTTTTCCAGCAGCGTAAGTCAAGAAATTGGGCTCTGCCAGCGTTGTAGCGCGACCTGATAAGTGATATCAGCAGAGGTGCCTGTTCGTGGAATTAATTCCGGGAGTAATGTGGCAGATCAGGGGGAGGAGGGATGTTGGGTCTGGAAAAGTAGCCGGGTGGATTATGCTGACCGGGAAAAAGAGTGGCATTTTCACTGGAATCTGAATGAGTGAGAGCATCATCAAGCAGCCGGATGAAATCATCCAGCTGGCTGCGGGTAAAACGAAAGGCTGCCATTTCGTAGTTGATCAGGACACATTGGTCCTGTTGAAAGTGATCGAATTTTCTACGTATTCTTTTAGCCAGACGAAAAACCTGCTTAAGCCTGCCATAATCCAATGGCAGCAAGATGTTACCCATCGCCAGCAGTAATCGATTCTCCCGGCGGAATATCTGGCTGCCTTCCCCACCACGGGCCAGCAGTTTGTATTCCGGCATTGATCCTCCTTTGTCATTAATTGTATCGGCTGGTTCCTGAAAACATTGAATCTTTGAGGTCAGTGTGTACGATTTGATTTATCTCAAGCCCCCATATGCGAGCAACCCGGGGGAATAAATCTGCTCGATAGAACCGCAAACAAGGTTCAGGGTAAGCAAACAACGGCTAAATGTTCATGAGCTGATCCTGCCAGTTGACAAAAGCGTGGATACTTTTCCACATTTACAGTAGAATTAGGTCAATCGGAGGTGGGAATGCTGCTAATTCAGGAGATAATCACTTGTGGTACCCGACTACATGCAGCCGGCCTGGTTACTGCCAGCCAGGGAAATATCAGCCTGCGTAAAACGGATGGGAGTATTCTGATCACCCGCAGTGGTGCAGACAAAGGCCGACTGCAGAGGAATGACATAATCACACTCACAAAGAAGGGTGATGTGCAATCAGCCGGCGCCATTCCCTCCTCGGAAACACCCCTGCACCTGACAGCATATCGACAGTTTCCCACCATCGGGGCAGTTATTCACGCTCACCCACCTTCAGCAACTGCTTTTGCAACTGCCGGCAGAACGCTGCCACATGGTATCCTGGTGGAAATAGAGGAGGAATTGGGGGAGATAATGCTGCTTCCCTGGGCTCCGCCCGGCAGTCCCGATCTGGCAGCAACACTCGAAAGAGCCGGTGGTGGGAAGTGTGCTTTCCTGATGGCTAACCACGGCGCCCTGACTATCGGTGAAGATCTGGCGCAAGCGCTTCGCAGGATGGAACTGCTTGAGTTTTATGCCAGGGTAGTGCTGGGGGCAGAGCAACTGGGCGGCCTGAAACAATTACCCCGGAAAACTGACCATTGGCAACCGAACCTGTAGCAAGAGGTAACCATGCGTAGACAACACCTTGTTTCACTGATTGCGATCATGACGCTGCTTGTTTCCTGCAGCGAAAAGCAATCCCGGGGGCCGGTTTATTATCCACTGTCAGATGGTGGGAAATGGATTTACAATGAGAGTCAGCTCGGTCCTGAGGGTACCACCATGGCCAGGCATCAGGTTGTGGCCAGACTGGCAGGGCCGGTTACTTCCAGCTCTGGCATGCGATTCCCTGAGAGCTGGGAGCTGACAGTCAGTTCTAATGACCTTCCGATCAGCCGCCAGCTGCTGGTGGTTGACGAAGATACTGTAAAAATGCTTTCGATTCATGCTCTGACCAGTAATCGTCACATCAGTTTTGACCCCTGGTTTCCGGAATGGTTGCCCCTGCAGCCGGGGGCAGCACCCTTCCAGCATACTTATACCACCCGGATGGTGGACGACAATAATCAGGCTCTGGTAAGTCCCTATATTACCACAGTGGAAATTACCCCTGCTACCGGTGATTCCCTGCAGGGATTATTGACAGGTGACCGGATGGCTCTGGTTTATAGTTATCCCGCTACCGGTAACCGCACCTGGTATTATTTCGCACCGGACAGCGGCAAGGTGCGGGAGGAATCACCATTGCTTGACTTTCAGGCACACAGTTTTCAGAGCAGCTTCATTCTGGAGGAGTATGTTCCCTGATGGAGAGGGCATCCGGTAATATCTCCAGAAGATCATCTGGTTACCCCGAAACGTCATTCCCGCGTAGGCGGGAATCCAGGAGTAGTCAAGAAAATACCAGATGTATCACAATCATGATCAGCAGGGTAAACCACATCCGGTGTAATCGCTGTCTGACCAGGAAGAATGGAAGCGAATTTGACTGATTGATATGTATCATAATAAGCTGATTTGTATTGCTTAATCTTATAGAGACTGGATTCCCGCCTTCGCGGGAATGACTTTCCCAGTAAATCGAGCAGACACTTTCTTGCAGGCATTCGCTGTAGATGAGGACCTGCTACTTCACTTCTGAGGAGATATAAATGGTCGTGGAAATGATAGCAACTGTGTACTAATGGAGAACCTATGGAAGAAAGTAATCTGGTTAAGCAACTATCGATACCACTTTTCCAATCACGGAGCTGGCTCAAATTACTCGGCATTCTCAGCATTCTGTATGGTGTACTGACAGCGATGACAATAATCGGTATACTGATATGCTGGCTGCCAATCTGGCAGGGGATTCTCCTGTTGCGGGCGGGGAACAGTGTCGAAGTGGCTCAGCTGTCAGGCAGTAGTGAAGAATTCATCAGGACTATGAACAACCTGCGCACCTACTTCACAATTATGGGTGTGCTGGCACTGGCGGGGATAGTGGGCACACTACTGGCGTTTCTGATTGCCGGCAGTTCTATTCTGGCCTTTTTGACCTGTGGATTCTAAGGATTCATATTCTTGTCAAGCAGCTCCCACAACTGCTCGGGTGAGGGTAGATCCTCAGCCGTTTCATTTACAGGCAACAACCCACGCAGCGTTGCGGATGCCCTGACAAGCGTCCGTTTCTTCTCCAGCGCCAGTTGTATATCATTGCCTGCGCAAAAACCGGTGATCATTGACTGCCGGTAAAGCAACTCCTGATCGATGAAGTGGTGCAGGAAATCAAGCCGAAAACTATCGTCGAAAGAATCCACCTCAATCTTGCCGGAGAATGCAACCCGGAGCAGGCTGTCAAGTGCTATACCGCTGACACATCTGCGTCCTTCTGAATAGTATTCACCATGCTGTGGCAGGAGGCAATCAGAGTCTTCTACCGGCAACTGGCGTTCGTCCCAGACTGCCGCCGGGGCCTGGCTGCCCCAGTTGTCCTCATCGATTACCACCCTGTATTTGTGATACAAACCGGTCATATAGTCATTTGTGGCCCGGTTGTGCAGCGCACGTTCCAGATGTGCCACAATATCTTCATCGCTTTTGAAAAGTGTATCACAATCAATCAGGGAGTCAAGCTGTATCAGATGCCAGCCGAATGGAGTCGTAACCGGCGATGACATTTCTCCGGGCTGCAGGTCCAGAAAAGCCTGCTCAAAAGCAAACACCGTTTCCGCCAGATGTGTCGGGGGGAGTACACCACCCTGCCCTGCGCTACCTGGATCCAGACTGCTTGCGATTGCCAGTGAAGCAAAATCAGCATTTGACTCCAGAGCTTTTTCAACTTCCCGGGCAGTCATCGAATCTGCCAGCAGGATATGACGCAGATACCAGGAATGCCCGGCAAGTTTGAGATACTGGTCCACCAGAGAGTCAGGTGGTACAGTGACCGGCACCCGGCAGGTGAGAAAGAACTCACTACTCAACCACCGCTTGAAATCCCTCATTTCCGCACTGTCTGCTGCAGTCATAAATTGCGGGCTGCGATCAGCCAGACCCTGCTTCAGGTCAGCCGGCAGTCGGGTAACATACAACTGTAGAGGATCACCCACCCTGACAGCCTGATAGTGTTCAACCGGGTCTCGGGTTACTACCGCAGTGGGGGCGCACCCGGACAGCAACACTAGAGCAATTATAATCAGATGTAGTGGCAACGGGTGCTTCATAGCCTGCTATACTCTTCAAACAGTGGCTGCAGCTTATCCCAGGATTTTCCCAGTTCATGAGAGATGACCTTCGTCTCACCCAGAAGCGGCATGAAATTGGTGTCACCTGACCAACGTGGCACAATGTGATAATGGAGGTGTTGATCTATACCCGCACCGGCACAGCGTCCCTGATTCAGCCCTATGTTGAAACCCTGTGGTTGCCAGGCTGCATTCAGAACACGCATGCTGAGCTGCAGCAGCTCCTGACAGTTTTGCAGAACCTCCGGTTTGCAATCCAGCAGGTCACCGCTATGATGGAAGGGGATGATCAGCAGGTGACCGTTATTGTAAGGAAAGAGATTCATCAACACATAGGCGTGCTCAGAGCGGTGAAGCAGCAGGTTTTCCCGGTCATTCTTCTGCCCGGGTTTACTGCAGAAGATACACCCCTCCCCCTCCGAATCATCAATCTGCTCGATATACTGCATGCGCCAGGGGGCCCAGAGCTTATCCATATCGTCACTCCTGCATGGTTCAAATTGAAAAAGCCGGACCACATACATGATGCAGTCCGGCCCGTTTCTCTTCTCAATCGGTCAGCCGGACTACTCCACCTGGCTGGATTCATAGGCGGCGACAACCTTCTTCGCCTCTTCTTCCGGCATCTTCTCATAGTGTGAGAAAGTACGGGAGAAAATACCGCGCCCCTGTGTCATTGAACGCAGGTGTGTGCAGTAGCGATACAGGTCTGCCAGCGGCACTTTGGCATTGATGACCTGATAGCGTCCTTCCGCTTCCATACCCTGGATTTTTCCACGGCGGGAGGAAATGTCGCCCATCACATCACCCATGTAGTCTTCCGGCACCTTGACCCGGATATCATAGATCGGCTCCAGCAGGATCGGTTTGGCCTTCTTGACTGCCATCTTGAAAACCTCCCGGCCGGCAATCTGGAAAGCGATATCCTTACTGTCCACCGGGTGTTCCTTACCGTCGTAGACAATTGCTTTTACATCAACAACTTTGTGACCGGAAACGATACCCTGGTTCATGACCTGCTTGATACCCTTCTCGATAGCGGGGATGAAAGGCTGGGAGATATTACCACCGACGACTTCGGAGGCGAATTCAAAATCACCGCCACGTTCCATCGGCTCGATCCGCATCCAGACCTCAGCAAACTGCCCGGCGCCACCGGACTGCTTTTTATGCCTGTATTTCTCATCAGCCCTGGCGGTAATTGTTTCACGGAATGGAACACCCGGTTCGCTGAGCCTGGCTTCAACTCCATAACGGGTCTTCAGCTTCTCGACCAGAATCTGCAGCTGCATCTCACCCTGCCCGGCAATGATAATCTGATTCAGCTCGGCACTGTGAATAACCTGGAAGGATGGATCCTCAGCCATCAGCGCCTGCAGGCCGGTGGATATCTTTTCCTCATCACCTTCGGTTACAGCCTTGATCGCTTCATCGTGTACCGTTTCAGGGAAATTCACCGGTGCAAAGGTATAGTTCCCACTCTTCGGAATCAGTGAATCACCTGTGCGGCAACTTTTCATCTTGACAGTCACACCGATATCACCGGCGATAACAGCATCGGTATCCTTGCGATTCTTACCGGCAGGATAAAACAGCTGCCCAAATTTGGTAGTATCTCCCTTCTGGGAAACATTCTTGACTTCAGCACCTGTAGTAGCCTTACCACTAAAAACACGGAAAAAGGAAAGCTCACCCACATGCTTTTCCACAACAGTCTTGAAAACCATCGCGGAAAGCTCACCATCGGGTGCACAACTGATCTCTTTCTCGCTGTCCCCTGATTTCACAACTTCACCGGGACGGTCGCTGGGCGCGGGGAAGTAATCCGCCAGCATGTCCAGAATCCGACGGGGGCCGCGATTACGGGAAGCTACAGAACAGAGAACCGGGTAAATCTTGCCAGTCGCAATTCCCTTTTCCAGACCGGCCTTGAATTCGTCAGGAGTCAGCTCGCCGGCTTCAAAGAATTTTTCGAGTAGTTCGTCATCACTTTCGGCGACAGTTTCAGTCATTGCCTCCAGCATCTCGTCAGCCTGGGACCTGGCATCACCACTGAGTTCTTCCTCTGTGTAATCTCCGGAACCATCAGTGGTAAACTTGAGCTGCTTCATAAGCCCGAGGTCAATAACTGTGTCAAAGTTCTCACTGCCAGCGTTCACCGGAATCTGTAATGGGAGAATGGCGCTGCCGAAAACCTGCTTCAGCTCGTCCAGAGTACTGTCAAAATTCGCCTGTTCTTTATCGAGATGATTGATCACAAACAGTCCCGAAAGATCACGCTGCCTGGCCTGCTCCCAGAAAAGTTCCGTACCGACTTCTACGCCGTTCTGTGCGGAAACAGTTACTACAGCGGAATCAGCCACACGGACACCGGTCAGCACCTCTCCGGAAAACTCAGCGAATCCGGGTGTATCCAGCAGGTTGATCTTCTTACCCTTGTGCTGTCCCTGACAGAGCGCCAGACTGATCGATTTCGTGCGGTCTATCTCTTCCTGATTATGATCACAAACGGTTGAGCCATCCTCGATCGACCCCATACGGATGATTTCACCCATACTCCTGAGGAATGCTTCTGTCAACATGGTTTTGCCACTTCCTTCGTGGCCTATAACAACCACATTGCGGATATCCTCTGGTTTAAACTGACTCACTTGAACCTCCTGTTATCTTATTTTCCATTCTATTCTTCAATTCGAGACGCATCTTGCGATCTTCGTTATTGTACGGGATCTCTTCAACCAGCAGAACCTGTTCCGGATGCAGATAGCCGGGCATTGCCTGACAGGCCTCGTGGAGAACCTCATCGCTGGCAAGCTGTGACCCTTCCTCCAGCTTCACGAAAGCAATAATCGTCTCATTACGACGGGTAAATCCATTTGTGGCAACAGCATCATCCACACCAGGCAGCTTCATCAATTCCTCCTCTATTTCAAGAGGAGAGATATCGAATCCACGCATCCGGATAACATCCTGTACTTCATCTGCCAGGTAAAGATAACCACCGGCATCCTGCCGGGCCATCTGATGCGTACGATAGTAGTCTTCAACAGCCTTCTCGAACTGGAGGTCCGTATTGTTGTAGAAATTATCCAGTCCGTAGGGTGAATCAATCACCAGTTCTCCCCACTCCCCGGCAGGTAGTACTTCTCCATCCCTGTTAATGATATGGTACTCGATCCCGATCATCGGTGTCCCGACGGAACCCTCCACCCGGCAGAGAAAAGGCAGGGTCAGTGTTACAAAACCGGCAATCAAAGGGGAGGCGAGGCCCGGAAGCAGATGCGCTCTGAATTGCTCCTCAAATTCCTCCATCCAGTCCAGTCTGGTGCCATCGTAAATCATGACACAATTCACGATTTTGTGTTTGCGACCGCTATCACGTAAATGCTTGAGCAAAATGTAATAGTACTTGCGCGTATTGACCATCAGGTGTGGTCTGTAGCGCTCGATGATCTCATCCACCCGGTTGTCATCCTCTTCACGGTCCAGCAATAGCAGAGTGGCTGAGGAAAGCAGGGATGGAAACAGCATATTGGAAAGCACTACGTAATGTGCCAGCGACATCTGACAGAGCAGGTGATCTGACTTGAAGATCGAAAACCGGCGACGCACTTTGTGAGCCTGCGATACCAGCTTATTCACCCGGAACTCCGCACCGATCATCCTGCCACGCTGGTTGCGATAGAAATACACAATACGGGTTTGAACATGCTGATTTACCCGGGGCGCAGCCTGCTCCAGAAAGTCTGTATTGATGTGGGTTGCCTGCGGTCCCGGCTCTCCATCAGCATCAGATATCAGGAAACGGATGTCTCTGGCAAACATGTGCTCTTCACGGCGGATGCGATCTGCCATGTGAGCCGGATAACTGGCAAAATTGGGTGCTGCTTCATGAATAACACGCTGAAGCAGATCGGGGGTCAGTTTATAGTCGATTGGAATTAACACTGCCCCGGTAGTTAGGCCGGCCAGTAACAGGATAACATATTCAATACTGTTCGGGTGAAACAGTAGTAAACGTGATTGTTCGTTAACACCCTGCTCGCGCAGCTTCAGAGCTGTTTGTTCCACTCGCTGCATCAGCATACCGTAGCTCAGCTGTTCTTCATGCCAGCGAACAGCGATATGTTCTGGATGAGTGGCTACAATGTCGTAAAGCTGTTCCAGCAGGTCGGTATTAATCTCCTGCTGCAGGAAGGACAGATCAATATCGGTTTCTTTTGTCTTGTTTTTGCGAACTTTATACTTCAATTCCAGCTCTTGGTTGTCGGTTTTATTCAACAGTGGTGAACAGATCAATCCAAATTACAGAGACTTTTAATTTATCTGAGATCTGTTTGTTTGTCAATGATTTCGAGGATTGGCCGGATAAGAAATAGCAGCATGCAGTAGTCAGCAGGTAGAATGCAGAATAAGAGAAAGTTATCACGCACTTGAGTTTTTACCTCCTGTAGCGATCGGTCGCCTGTCTCAACTCCATTAGCAGAATAAGAGAAAGTTATCACGCACTTGAGTTTTTACCTCCTGTAGCGATCGGTCGCCTGTCTCAACTCCATTAATTGTATTCTGACTCTTTCGCATCCCGTTAAATTGTGATACAAAAGGCGAATAGATCTCCGGGTCAATTCCTACAGAATAGAGTCGATGACCTGTCTCCTGTATTCTGTATGCTGTCTACTGTCCCTTATAACGTCTACCATTCCAGAGGTGGAACAGTGTCAGCCAGGGATGCCGCCACAACATCCGGGGTCCGGTCCACCTCATTACCTGCCTGATCTGTTCCCGCATTTCCGGCCGATAACAGTGGACAGGGCACTGATCACAGGGTGGTTTCTCAACTTCAAAGCAGGTCTTGTTATTTTGCGATGGCTCATGCTGAAGCGCTACCTGATTATCTTCGGGTTTTTCCTGTTTGAGGAAGGGGCACTTCTCGATCCGTTGTAATGCGTAATACTGTAATGTCTCACATTCCGGGCAGAGGCCGGATACACCATCGTCATGCTCATGATGATGATTACAATAGCGCCTGATCATTATTGTCAGGGTCTTCAGTTCACGTCGCAGACGGCTGGATACAGTTGAAGTCACGCTGTTTATTTGCAGGCTGTGGGAGAACCCTGCTATTCACTTTTTGTCTGATCTTCTGTTGCACCCTCATCAGCAGGAGGATCATTGTCTTCCTCTGCGGCTGCTTCTGTGGTTTCCTCATCAGCAGATCTCTTCTTGCTGCTTTCTTCCAGGTAGTTGAGTTTCAGATCACCGACCATCTTTTCCAGCAATCTGGAGAGTTCATCTTCAAGATTACCCTGGGTCAGGTCACGCAACATGTCCAGCAGGTCGATATAAGCTGAAGCTGCATCCAGATCGATTGCAATTTTACCATCGGGACCCTGAATCTTACCCAGACCGGTCCAGGCAGCCTGCTGAAATGAAGTCAACAGTTGTACAAAGAGCAGTTTGCGTTTTTCCTCTATCGGAATCTGTTCTGTGTTTTCCGGCATATTTCCTCCAGTCAGGATGTGGTGATTTGTTTCTTTGTGAACCTGCCGCTGCTGTTGGCCTTCCTGCTCACTACGCCCGGGGTCTGGGAAAAGTCAGCTGCCAGGCAAGATCGGTGTCGGAGATGATATCAAGTTGACATTCGATATTATCCACAGCCAGAAGATCAATCAGATCCACCAGGGTAGATGCTGTCGCAGCTTCAGCCTGAACAAGATGCAACTCCAGCAGCAGTACCGGATCTGACGGTTCCGGTGTCGTGCGTAAAACCAGTTCCGCTTTCTTTTTGTGATCAATCACTCCGCTCATCCACTCTATGAAGCGGAAGAAAAATGTCGTCACCGGCAAACCGGGAACATCTATGGTCGGAAAGCGCCCGGCGTCCAGTTCCAGCTTCACCTCAACACCATGCTTGAATCCGAGGTGACAGCGGTAGAACCGCATTTCCTGATCCAGCCAGGCTGGCAGATCGTCAATGCGGGGCATCCGTTCCTCAAATTGAACCTTGCTGGTTATCTCCCGCAGTTGATTGGCCAGTTCATCGATGTATTTCAGCAGGCGGGGAATATCCTTATCATCAGGCAGTCGCAACTCCATTAGCTGCGAAACACCCATGACTGCATTGAGGGGATTATTCAGGTTGTGTATCATACCGCCGAGGAGTGAGCCCAGATAGGCGAATCGCTCCCGTTCTTCCAGCAGTTTGCTTACTGGAAATCGCGGAATACCGTCAGTCATTCTGGTCATTCTGCAACTCGCTGATCAGGTCTCGAAGACGGGCAGCCTTCTCGTATTGTTCCGCTTCAACAGCAACCTTAAGCCGCGCTTTCAGCTCGCTGATCTTCTCATCCCGGTCGATTACTTCCGGTTCACCCGAACGTCCGATTTCATCAATAACCTTCCGGGTGACATGAATGGGGAGCCCCAGTTTCAATGCCAGCGGGATTGCGTCTGAGGGCCGGGCATCAACCAGAACTGTGGCGCCATCTTCGCGAATCAGCTCGATAGTTGAGAAGAAGGTGCTGTCCCGCATCTCGGTTATAACGATCTGCACTACGACACCGCCCAGAGCTTCCAGAATGTGGACGATAGTGTCGAATGTCAATGGCCGGGTATAGGTTGCGCCGCTGAGAATATAGGTGATTGTGTGGGCTTCGATCGGACCTACATGGATTGGAAACCAGCGGTCACCATCCTTTTCCCGCAACACTACGATGCTGGACTGGTTGGTTTTGTCGATTGAAACTTCAACGATGTTCACTTCTACTAATTTTTCTGAATCCATGTGTTCAGTATAGGTCAGTGTATCTCAAAAGGCAACACCTTATGATACACCAATAGCGACTACAGTTGGATATCTCTACTTGACCACTATATTAACAACCATCAGGCAATCAGTAGTATACTGGAGTAGTTGAGTGTCTCAAAACCCCATCCACTGGCATTTCATCGGTATCGGCGGCATCGGTATGTCGGCGCTGGCGGAATATCTACTCAGGCGGGGGGAAATTGTCACCGGTTCCGACCTCAATGACGATGAACGCTTCCCTGCCCTCAGGCAGCTGGGCGCAGTTATCACCATTCCGCATCCTGAGGAACTGCCTGATGGTGTGGAGCGGGTAATCCTCAGTGCTGCTGTACCGGAGAGTAACCGGGAGCTTGCGGATGCCAGAAAGCAGGGGCTTCCCATGAGCAAACGGGCACAACTGCTGGGTGAGATCAGCAGCAACCTGCAGACACTGGCGGTAGCCGGCACACATGGTAAAACCGGCACCTCGGCACTGCTGGCGGAAACACTGCTCAAGCTGGAACAGTCACCCACCGCTTTTGTCGGTGGTGTAATGCGTTGTGTGGATTCAAACCTGCTGGTCGGCAGCAGCGATCTCTGCGTCTGTGAGGCGGATGAATATGACCGCTCTTTCCTGGAACTGCATCCACGCATCGCGCTGATAACATCACTCGATCACGATCACACCGATATCTATCCCACTCCTGCGGCGTTGGAAGAGGCTCTGCAGCAGTTCTGCCGTCAGAGCGACCTGGTTATTCATCACGATGAAGATATATTGAACCGGTTGACGGCAGCTTCCGGAAGCCGGGCCAGGCAAATCGGCCCTGCCGGTGAGTTGGAGCTGTTATCGGTTGAACCACTGCTACAGGGGCAACAGGTACATTATCGGCTGGGAGAGCAGCAGCGTAGCTTCAATCTCCCTTTAACCGGCCGCCATCAGGCGCTCAACGCTTTACTGGTACTGGCTTTGTTACGGGAACTGGGTTTTGACACTGCAGCTATTGAGGAAGCGCTGGCAGGTTTCAGCGGTGTGGCACGCAGGATGGAGACGGTGCTGCAGACCGAAAAGGGGATATTGCTGGATGACTATGCCCATCACCCGGTAGAAATCAGCGCTGTTCTGGAGACCTTGCCAGCCAGAACGCATGTACTGTTCCAGTCGCATACTTTTACCAGAACACGCGATTTTGCCGAACAGTTTGCCAGATCTTTGACCGCGGCTGCTTCTGCATACATCCTGCCTGTATTCCCGGCGCGCGAAGCGCCCCTTCCGGGAATCAATGCGGAACTTATCGCCGGTAAAATGCGTCAGCTCGGGTATGACAGAGTTGAATATGGCACTGACCCCCTGCCCCATCTGCGGAAACAGTTCAGACCCGGTGATACCATCATCACCCTGGGCGCAGGTGATATCTGGCTCTGGCACCCGCAACTCAGAGAATTCCTGTCCATGCTGCCTTAATCCAATGAGAAAGAAACGACCTCATGACCACCACACCGTTCCAGAAGATTAACGCGCTCGGTAACGACTTCATAGCCTTCGACAACAGGGATGATAGTCTATCGCATCTCAGTGTAGAGCAGATCCAGCGGTTGTGTGACCGGCGCCGGGGTGTTGGAGCTGACGGCCTGCTCCTGCTGTGCAAATCGGAACAGGCTGCCTGGCGAATGCGGATTTTCAACCCGGACGGCAGTGAGGCACCGATGTGTGGTAACGGCAGCCGGGCCATGGCACTGTATGCGGAGCAGCTGGGTCTGGCCGGTAAAACATCTCTTTTTGAAGCGGGGGATGGTCTGCACCAGGTATATTTTCATGACGATGGTATTGAACTGCAGCTGCAACCACCGCGACAGATACTGGAGAAAGAGGAGGATTTCGCCGGGGCGGAGAATTTTCGCCGGCGCCTGTCTCCTCTCGTTCATCTGGGATTTATCAATACCGGTGTTCCTCATTATGTGGCAATCTCAACTGACCTCGACAACCTCGATATTAACCCGATGGGCGCCTGGATCAGCAGGCATGAGCTGTTCGGCAGCAGTGGTACCAATGTCAATTTCGCGCAACTGATCGACCGGCAGACTTTACAAACACGCACCTGGGAAAAGGGTGTTGACGCAGAGACGCTGTCATGTGGTACCGGTGGCACTGCAGCTGTTATTCTGTTGCATCAGCGTGGTTTGCTCGACTCACCGGTTCTGGTGCAGCAGGTGGGTGGTGATCTGACAGTGAACTTTTCAGATGACTATCAGCAGATCTCTTTCAGGGGCAAAATTGAAGCTGCTTTTCAGGGTGAATGGAGGTTTTGATTTACGTAGAAAAGTTCTTATCTTGATTGAAAATTGTGATTATAATCACAACCAGTTAAGGATCATGTTACATATTATGATAAGATATGAGAAGCCATCTAACAACTTGAGGTTCGACTGCACTCCATTGAAGAACATTCCGTAACGATCTAATAAATCCTGAGGTACGCCATGAGACGAAATCCGATAACATTAATTCTTTTCCTGCTCCTTCTAACCTATTTGCTTTCCGGATGCAATGTCTTCCAGTTCACCGCATCTCCTACCTCTGCAGATGACTATATCAGCAGCGGCCGTATCAAGATCACCGAGGGTGATTACGAAGGGGCACTGGCTGATTTCGCAGACGCCATGCAGGAGGACAACTTCAATTCAGAGGCACGTTTCCTGCACGCAAAGACATCACTACTGGTCTGTGGATTCAATGTTATCAACGTGGTGACGGAAATGTCGGATACAAACAGAGTCGGTCTCCCCTTCTTCGACTGGGAGATGGGTGATGCCAATCAGCTGTTCAGGGCTAATGTTGCAATCCATCAGGATCTGGAGCCGATCAGGTTGGAGCAGACACATGGCCCGATAGTATTCAGCGACATTCAGTACGATTACACTGTGGCGGTTCTGATAGAGAGTATTCTCAACCTGCGGGATACAAACGGGGATGGTTTTATCGACGAGAACGACTTCAACCTGAATTTTCTCTTCGATGAAAACGGACTCAATCTGGAAAACCTGCTCGAATTCTGGAACTCACTGGGCGAGCTTGATGATCAGGCCCGGGCAGATGTGATCAACACCCTGCTGGAGAACGGAATTGATCTGGTTCTGATTCCGTTGCTGTTATTCCCCGATCTGTTCGGTGAAGAGAGCCCTTATAATACCGAGCAACTGGATTCGCTGGCTCTCGATATTGAGCAAATGCTCGAAATGTACATGGTCAATGATGGTATTGATAACGATGGTGATGGTGAAATTGACGAAGAGGCAATGGACGGTATTGACGACGACGGTGACGGTTTCACTGACGAAGATACTCATTTCTAGAGCGAGGATTTCAATATCTGTTCTGACAGGTTACTTGATCACCACCAAAAGAGGAATCAACATGAAGCTAGAATATATGAAGTTTACCAGAAGCCTGATTATCGGGATGTTACTGACAGTTGCCTGTCTGCCGCAGAATGCTGCTGCCGGTGAATCACTTCCGTTTTTTCACGACGCGCGCAGTATGGCACTCGGTAACGCTGATCTGCTGGTGCAACCCTCACTGAGCATGGGGTGGACTAACCCGGCACTATCGGCCGGTTCCGGTTTGCGAATTTATATCCCCGCTTACCAGTTTCGTATCAATACCAGAACCCTGAAGACCTTCAAGTTCATCCAGGACAACACGGAACGCTTTGCCGATGTAGAAACTTTATCCCCGGAAGACCAGCAGGCTTTTTACAATGACATGGAACCGTTTGACGACCAGTATGTCGATATCAACAACGATGTTGCTTGTGGTTTCTACCTGGGTGGTTTCGGTTTGTTGCTGCAGGGACAGAGTGGCCTCGGTGTCAAGCTGGACCGGGGGATCTATACACCCGCAGTTGGCCTCAAGGGCAATATTCTGGTCGGATTGACATTCAGCTACAGCATGCGCTTCAGAGATATCGAAACTATCGGTATCAGCATGACACCACTCTGGGGTAAAACTATGATGCCTACCCGGTTCAGCGCCGGTGACCTGAACGATAACGCGGCTGCACAGGAAAAATTCTGGGGTGCGATGGGTGATTCAACCATGGCATCCGGTTTAAGCACTACTGTAGGGTATACCCGGGAACTGCCTTCAGGTATACAGGGTGGTGCTTCGATCAGCGATCTGTTTGCCAGTTTTGATGGCAGGAGCTACAACCCGCAGTTATCGGCCGGTGTTTCCGGTACCCTGGACAGGGTTCTGCCGGAAAAATACATTACTCCGATGATGGACCGGGTAACCTGGATGGCCGGCTGGAATGATATTTTGAATCTGAACGGTACCAACCTTTTCAGCCGGATGCACTTCGGTACTGAAATAAGCCTGCCGTTGCTGCAGTTGCGTGGTGGTATCAACCAGGGATATCCAACTGTCGGTTTTGGTCTGCGGTTCAAGGTGATCAGCCTTGATTACGCACTCTATGGTATGGAAACCGGCCGCAAACCTGGCCTGGGTGAGGATTATTCACATGTAGTGCAGCTCAGCCTGGGCTGGATTTAAAAAACAAAGACTCACACGGAGGCACTGAGGAACGGAGACACAGAGAAAATAAAGAAAACAAAAATCTATGGTTGATTGTGGGGTAATTAAAATCTGGTAGAATTTTTCCCCTGTTGTTTTTCTTTTAACTATAATTGTTTCTTCTCTGTGGCTTCGTATTATTCTTCTCCGTGTCTCTGTGTGAGTCTTGTTTTAATACACACCTGTAACCCGGTAGAACCCCTGTTCAGGTGAAAGCGGAGTCACCCAGCTGGCCCCATTGAACTCACCCTCAGCCGAAACATCCTGGAATGGGCCAAAGGGATTATCCGACATGTAGACTCTGTAGTTCAGGGCACCCGGCATCGGATCCCAGTTCAGAGTTAACAGCTCCTGGAATATCTGCAGAGTCAGATTCAGCGGCCCGATCGGCATACCCATCACTGTCACCTCTGTGGTGGAGGAACCTGCCAGCGGAACTGAAACCTGGCACTCCACAGCGTCAGGCAGCCGGATCATCTGCAACAGCGTTCCACCACTCACTTCGCAACTGCCGACAGCCGGGGACAGGTAGAAACGCAGCAATCCCTCCGGAAAATCTACATTGAACTGATTGTTGACGGTGGCAGAAACCGTATCAGCCGTACCATCGTTAGCAGGAAGCCAGGAAACCTGCAGGTTCTGGCCGGAACCACCGGAACTCAGAGTCGACAGCGGTTGCAGCTCTTCTCCATCTACCCGAATCAGCCTGAACGACCGTGCCCCATCGCATGTATTGTCAGTCGCCAGGTCATAGGGATGCTGGTAAATGGAACCGTTATTGCTGTGTATATGCCCCCAGAGTGCCATGTCGACACCGAGAGAGTTGAGATTGATCTGATTGGCAAAATCGTAATGATACGCTATTACCTGCAAAGGTTGGGTGGTGTCAACCAGATCATCTTCCAGCCAGTCCAGTTGACCGGAGGTGAAGCTGGTGCTGCCATAGATCTCATAACGCCAGGAGTCGTAATTATCATATCCCTCCATCATTGCCACATGCAATGGTCCGAAATCGAAGCTGTAGTTCTGGGTGAAATAGGGATAACCTGCCGATGGATCATAGCAGATCGGCCAGCCGAAGAAACGCCACCAGTCACGACGGGCTGTGCCGTCCGGTTCCGGTGTTTCCAGCCACCCACCGATGTCATGATTACCGGCGCCCAGGTAAATCGGCACCTGCGACTCACCCAGGATTCCTTTAGCACGGGTGTAGTAACGTCTGAAGAGAAAATCCTCCAGCTCACCTTCGTTGATCAGATCACCTGTAAGCAGGATAAAAGCCGGATTGATGATAGCCAGATCCTCCAGCACCGCTCGCAGGTCCCGCATTTCAGAAGAATCGCTGTCAGCACCCGGTTGATCCCAGTACAGATGAGTGGGGAGATGGGTATCGGTGACATGGGCGAAGTAGAATTGATCCGGAACAGCGGCTGACACTTTTACCGCCCGGCGACTGATATCCGGGAGGAGAGCATCGGCGCTTACCTGCAGATCAAACTGTTCAAAGAATGGCATTTCCGGAATAACTGCCTGCAAACGCCACCAGGTCAGGTCAGCGTCATACTCACTGCTGAACAGTGGAAGCGGAACAGTGACACCGGGATGCAGCAGGTTGACAACCCAGCCGCTGGTAGATGGATCAGCGTCGCAGAGAATTTCCAGGGTATCACCCGGGCAGACCAGGGCCGGAATTGTCAGGAGTGGCCGTTGTATCACGGTCAGGGTATCACCTGTGGGAATGACCCCGCTTATCACCTCCAGCTCCCCGTCATTCAGATTGGCAAGCTGTGTATCACCCAGCAGGAAGTTGGAAAGTGCCAGTGGCGAAGTACCAGTATCATCACCGGTGAAACTCAGTTCCAATAGAGTGCCTGTGCCTTCCAGAGGAGTAGCGCTGTCAAATGAGATATCCAGCGTGTTGCCATTTTCGATAACCGTCACTGTACCATTCTGTGACAGAGTCCCGGCGATCTGCCAGTCGACAAAAATGGCTATGGTAGGCTCCCATGTCAGATTAAACTGGTAGTGGTCCACTTCCCATTCAGGCAGCAATGTAGAAACAGTGATTGCTGCTTCACCGGTTTGATCCAGCGGAATAACCGTGTTCTCTGCGGTAACAGAGGTCTGATCCAGGCCTCCGACCAGATCTGCGGCCGAGCGGGGGTTGAGGCTGAATTCACCCCAGCGCCAGATAAGGATACCGGACAGTTGCAGATACTGCATACCGGCTTCAATAATAATACCGTTATCAGCAGGATTGAAAAGGTTGTCCTCCACCAGGCAATCACCTGAGCCATCGTCAACCAGCCACTGGCCATCACCATCGGGGGGGCTGGCGACGGTTACATTCTGAAGAACGGCCCAGCAGCCTTCGAAGGCCTCCTGCTGCAATTCACCGCTTTCCGCGAGAGCAGCCGGTGGCAGCGGTTCAGAAGGACTGAGCTGACTGCGAGACTGGACATTGTTGATTTCGGTCAGGCCGCTGTATTCCATTACAGTACCGGTGATCTCCAGTTCCTCGCCAATTTGTGGCATACCATAGGTTTCATCCCAGATAAGTATCCCGTTCCAGGGGCCTCCGGCCGGGTCTTCAATGAAATAGCCACTGCTGAAATAGTGATTGGCAGTGACAATACCGCTGACGGTAACCAGTTCCCCTTCCATCGGTGAGGGGTAAGTTCCCTCACCACCGGGACTGGTTGTGTACTGGATCTCATAAATTGTCTCTGCTGCTGCCAGTGAGGTAAGCAGGAAGCAGGAGATAAACAGTGTTACGGTTTTCATAGGACCTCGCTTATCCGGCAATTCTGATCTGGAAAATTCCAGACTCAATCAGGAGGTACCGGTTTGAAAGATGTGGTTTGCACTTTGCTATAAGATGTTGATCTATCTGCTGGAATGAAAGGGTAAGGGGTGCAGGTTACAGATTGTGAATTGTCTTTGAAGGCAATAGATTGAGAATATGTTTATGTAGAGACTTTGTTAATGTGTTCATAGAATTTTTGAATAGTGTGTTCCGTGTGTTTAACAGGAAGGAAACGAAGATGCGACGATTTGTAATCTGGAGTCTATTGACTTTAGTCTTGATATCGTGCGATACACCCGGTCCTCTGGGGATCAACGATACTGTACTAAACGTCCCCTCATCAAATCCCACCTTCTCACATGAGCTGATCCGTGATGCTGATGGATTCGGTGTGGGATATCTTAACGGTTCAGTGCGCCCGGAAGTGATTACACTCGAATGGTCGCAAAACAACGATGACGAATTTCTTTACTATCGGATTTTTCGTGATAACAACCAGCTGGCGGATTTCACTAACAGGTCTACTACCAGCTACACAGATGACAATCTCGCGCCTGATACGGAGTATTTCTATCGCATCAGCGCCACACTTATTGACGGACGCAACCTGACTGATACAATCACAGTGAAGACACCCCTGTTCGATGCCCCGACCAGTGCGGGTATCCAGGTGGCAACTGTCAACAGTGTGCGTCTTTATTTTCGTAACAACTCAGAGGTTGCCCACAGTTTTACTATCAGTCGTAAACTGGATTGGGAGCCAGAAGATGAGTATGGGGTAGTTGAGGCTGGAATCACTGATACTACTTACCTGGACACCGGGTTGTCCAATGGTTCAACTTATGACTATCGCATTTTCGCTTACAGCGATTACGATACAACCGCAACCTATTACTTCACCCCGGTACTTGTTGAGTATGACCTCGATGCCCCTTTCAATCTGGAGGTGGATCAGATTGCTCCCACTTCCGATATTGAGTTGTCCTGGACAGACGCTTCCAGCTCAGAGCTTTACTTCCAGATCTACCGCCGTCAGGGCAATGACGATTTTGAAGAAGTTGCAACTGTACCAACCGATGTTTCTACCTGGATAGACAGTGATTCCCATTCACCAGGGTATTTCTTCAGCTACAGAATAACTGCGGTGGACGGAGATGGCGTTGAATCAGATTACGTTTCCGAATCCACTTATATCAACTCATACTACATCTGGGAAACCGGTTTCGAAGATGCCATACCCGCTGACTTCACCATGGGCAACGGCTGGGGTTGGTATCTGGATGTTTATGAGCTTATGGATGAGGGTCAGTTCATTCGCAACTACGCCTCCACAAATACAACAGAAACCCTCTCCATGACATTGGACCTACCTTTCCCGTACACTGTTATTCATATCTCCTTCTACCATAGAGGTGGCGATGACGGCGTCGGTAGTTTTGTCATCAACGGTGATAATGAGTTAAACTGGGGATATGACATTCTCGGTGATCAGTGGCAGGAGTTCGCTACCGATTTCTATCCAAGTGGAGATACTACTCTGGATATGGAGTGGGCTTACGATACTCAGCAAAACGGTTACGGAGCTTTAGATGACATCCAGATATACTGGGAGGAGTAGAACGATGCGTTTAAGAATGATTTTTCTCATCACATTTATTTTTACGGTAGCTGTACAGGCTCAACCCGCAGCGTCATTTCGCAATAACGCTACCGGTGGCGCCATCGACGACAACCTCGACTATATATTTGATCCTGTCAATCTATTCAGAGTTGAAGGTGTGAGGCTTTACACCAATCTGAGCAATCTGACCAGTACCAATGAAGAGGTCTTCAACGCTGTTTCTGATGGTGAATTCCTTATGGGTGTATCCTCCCGTCTGCCATTTCTCGAACAGTGGTGGGTCTCCGGAATGCTTCAATCACGCAACACTGAAACCCCGCAATGGGTATCTATCGATAGCGATCTGGACGGTTTCTGGAATATAGATGGTAACGGTGAGCTTGAGGACATCTACACCGAACACCTTGATACTGATGGCGATGGTCTGTACAACACACTTACTACTACACATCAAACCGTACAGGATTTCGATACTCAGAACAACCGGGGATTTCTCATCAATAACACTTTTCGATTTGATGAACTGACCTTAGGTGCCCGTTACAACCGCAGGACAACGGAAGCATCTGATACCCGGGCTTCTTCCAATCTGGGTTCAGGAACGGTCTTCAATCCGGTTGCGCCAGGTGATCCCAGCTACACACGTGAGCTGGACCTTGTACTGCTGCCGGAAGGTGATACTGACTGGAGTTGGGGTGATAATGGTGACTTCTCCTGGAATAACGTACAACGTGAGAGTGAATTCACATTAGCAGCTATGCTGCCATTCCTGGACAATCATGAAGCGAGAGTAGATTTCAGTTTTCATGGTGAGGAAGACCTGTTAGAGATCAATGATAGCTATGAAGCGAACAGAGCGGATTTCGACAGGGAAAATCCTGATCATTTCGACAACTATGAGGAAATGGATCAGTACACCAGCATAGAGGAAGTAAAGGGAAGCGAAATGCGCATTGGGGGAAGTATCCGACATACTTTCGCTGAAGAGGATGACGCTGTAAACGATGGTTATTGGCAGGCGGGTGGCAATCTCGGTTTCGGATCCTACGATTATACTCAGAGCACCAGCTCACCTTTCAGCAGCAGTGAAAACTTCTTCGATGGTGATGATACACCAGCCAATGATTATGCGACAACTGCTGACAACAATGTCTACATCGATGACAACGGTACCCGGGATTCATTCTCCAGTTCCCTCTTTCTCCGCTATAACCGCCCCCTGACTTCTCAGGTTCAATTCGGCGGTGCAGTCCGGCTGATAAACACCCGGATAACGACCGAGACTGATTATGTCGAGCGGATGGTAAGTATCACCAGTTTCAACCAGAACGATAACATCGATGATGCTAATGATATTGTTACCACCCATACTGAAAACATGACCGCTGATCACACCTGTGAGGATTTCATAACAACAGTGGTCGTCCCGGTAGGTGTTTCCTGGCGTTACGGCAAGAAGAAAAACTGGGAGATGCGTCTGGGTGCCCGCTTCCAGCAACAGTCTGTCGTGCAGAACGAGTCATTTCAGGTGACTGACAGCGATCCTTTCACTACAACTACTGAATTTGGTGATGGTGAAGTGACAGTCAATCTGTCTGATAACACTTTCCAGTCTACCAGCTCACAGAGCCGACGGACTACCAGCAATACTCTCTTCAGCTATGGACTTGGGTACTATCCCACCAGTAATCTGCAAATCGATCTGCTGGGTTTCCTGGGCATGACAGCCGGGTCACAGATAATCGATGCTGATTTCTATCGCTGCCTGAGACTTTCAGTATCGTTGAATCTGGACTGATCGAATGATCTGAAGATTAAGAGTCGGTCCCCAATTCAGTACTACAAAAAACCCGCCCTCAAGGCGGGTTTTTCACAAGCTCATACAGGGTATAGCTTAATTATTCAAAGTAATCGAAATCCGCAGATCCCGGAAGAAATCGGAATCGAGCAGATCAAAACCACCATTAAACATATAGATCACATCAACCTGCAGATTATCAGTCGGTGTGTAACCCATGCCATAATAGAAAGTTGTAATACTGAAAGTGTCGTGAATCTCTTCCCGTGAAGACCCGTACCGATTGTCAGTAATCACTTCTGTGTCAGGGGTAGCACCATCATAGTCGCGCACAGTTGTATAGGGTGTGGTTTCAGATGCTACTGCCTGTAGATCGTCAGTAGTTACAATGCTTGTACGGCTGAAGCGTGATCCACAACGCCAGGCCCATTGCCCCCGCTTACCGGTGCGGTACTCAAGTCCTACCGGGCAGCTGAATGTTGAAGCAGTGCGTTCCCAGGTACGGTCAGCACCAAATTCCTGAGTCTCAGTCTGTTCCCAGTCGTCATTAAATGCGTTATCGTAGTAGTCATAATTGGTAACCTCACGGAAATCTACTACGTAGTCAGTGGAACGGGTAGTGGAATTGCTATTCCAACCAGCGCCAAAACCAAATGTGAGGTTGTCGCCCAGCTGCCGGTTATATACACTCCAGAAACTGAAACCGAAATCATCGGCTGTACCTTTATCACTGGTCAACTCCGACCGACTTACAGTTTCCTGAAAGTCCAGGCCACCTGCATTATTACCGTCGAAGTAATCCTCTGCACTGGAGAAGTCGGATGCTTCGGAAGCTTCGTAATCACAACCACCGAACTGCATACTGACACCCGCCTGCCAGTAACCGTCGTTCAGCCGGGAGGTTCCCTGCTGAAGAGTTTCACGAATGGAGCCTGCCAGTGTAAATGTTGATCCCTCTTCATTCTGTTTCTCTTCAAATGTATCGGTTTCCCGGTAAGTATCAGTGTAACCACTGATCGATGGGTCGTTATCGTCAACTTCACCGTGATAGCGATCACTACCCTCTATCATATCGGATTGTGAATTGAAGCCGAAGTCGCCACGGACTTCGTACTCATTCCATTCGGTCATGAAAGCCATGTTTACCCAGGTATTGGCATCAGTGTTCGTTGTCTCGTATGTGCCATTCTCCGACCAGTCGGTTATATCATAATCACCACCCTCATCGTGGATGGTTACAGAACGTCTGAAAGTCTGGGAACCTGCAGCCTGTTGACTCAAGGGGCCATAACCGCTACCCAGGTTTCCGGCAGAGGCGATATCACCGGTCATAACCTGGCTCCTCCTGGCAATCAACACACCAAATGTGCCCATATCGGTCAGATAGCTGTTATTGAGGGTAAAACCGTAACTGTCGTTAGTATTATAATCTGTTACCTCCTGGAAAATTGACTGCTGCTGGTCGTAGACACCATCAAAGTTTGTATCGAGCCAGGCAATGTAATTGTAGTCCAGCATACCAACACCATTTTCCTGTGGCATATTGCCGTAGGTCCAGTCAGGATCAATCACAACAAAGTTTGAATTCTCTGTGTTCTCCATCTGCCAGGCAAATGCAGTCCAGAGATTGCTGAGCCAGGGATTGGGCAGGGATACTCCCAGCATGAACTCATTATCACAGACATTATTTAATAACCTTTCTGTGCTGCTGGTCAGGTTGGAAAGGTTTGTGTAGAAATGCATCCCTTCGATGAAACGCAATTCAATCGGATCAAAGGAAATATCAAGGTTATCATCAATTGTACCACCGGTAGCGATACTGCGGAATGATTGTGGTGCCTGCGCCATCGCCGTGGCAGCTGCAAACAACAGGATCATTGATAAAGCCATTCTGAAAGTTCGCATGAGCAACTCCTTTTTCTTAGTACGCGACAGTTGGTAAAACAGAATCCTGGTTATCATCAAGGGAAACCAGAGTATGGTCTATAGTAACAATACTTCCAGCATCAATAATGTCCAGTAATATATTGGTTTTCCTGCCCCACCCGGAATTGGGGTTTCAAGCATATTGCTACTGTTTTGCTTTGAACAGCACTGTCGTGATCAACTCAATCAGGAATCCATAGATCATGCCCATGACAAGTGTGGACAGGAACACCATGGTATGAGAGTAGGCTGGATCTTCCGGACCCATTATTGCCCCGAACGAACCCGGCAGGCTGAAAACCAGTCCCAGAACAATTCCATGTAATGACCAGTGTTTGATTGAGAACCGACTGATACCAATTCCAACACCAATCAGCGTTCTACCCAGGATAATACTCGCTGCCAGAGCGAGTGTGATCTCCTGCTGGCCGCTGGAGGCGAAAGCGAGGCAAACAAAACCGAAAACTATTCCCAGTGAAGTTGCAATAACCAGTCTCTTTGTCTTCACAGTAGTCTCCCTTCATTTTTCAGTGCAACAGGCCCGAATTGTAGTGTACTGAAGGAATGCATGTCTACCTGGATGAAGCTGGGAAGAACCTTAAGGTAACCGTTGAACGATACCGGAAAATGGCACACACTTCAGATGGGCTTTTTTGATTCTTGTTGGAATATCACTATTTGCAGCTTACAGACCGGTTTCCCATACCTCAATATACAGTGTATCTCTCACCACACCGTAAAACTGCGACATCCAGCCGATAATGGTAAAAGTCTCAGCGTAACCATTTGCATCAAAGGAGATTTCAGCATCTCCATTCTGGTCTGTATCCACAAAGGCTGACACATAACCATATTGTGGATAGGCATCAAAGAAAAGTCGTTGTTGCGCCAGAGGTTGCTGGCGGTCGTCATACAGCGATAATGGTAAAACGATATCAATAGTTGTGTCTGCCATGGCTGTATCTGCAGGAAGTGTCAGTTGTGGTCGTTTGTGAAGTATAACATCAACACTGTCACCACCGTAACCGACAACAGGTTCCACAAAAAGCCGTACCCTGCCGGATGGTGAACTGCCACTGATGAAGACACCGGTTGCCTTGCCAGGTGGCACACTGGCTGATTCGACCTCAGTGTGAAGGAAATAACCCGCCGCTTCGTCCAGCTGCAGAACTCCCCAGTAGACCCGCAGGCCGGAACGGGCTTCACCGTTACGGAAAGCAAAAGCATTGATCTCAATTGCCAGGGAGTCCAGGCCGACCGCTGAAGCAGGTGCGTAAGTTATGGCAACGCTGTCGGCAGCCCAGGCAGGACCGTCGTCACCGTCATCGCCGCCACCACCGGGATAGGTGCGTGTATCACAGGCTGTAGCTGTCAGCAGCAACAGAAATGGCAACAGGCGTTTCCAGGGAGATACTGTTCTCATCATAACCTCGTCCGGTCTCTGTCCTTCTTCTAAAAACGGATTCAAATGATCCAGTGTACAGCTGCTACAGGTTTCAACAGATCGACCGGGTGCTTTAAAACGGTGTCTGGCTACGCGCTGCATGATCACTGTCCAGCAAAATAGTAACCGGACCGCTGTTGGTCAACTGCAGATCCATCATATCACCAAATTCACCACTCTGCACCTCTATTTCCAATTCCACCAATCGCCTGATGAACATTTCATACAGAGGCACTGCAACCGCTGCAGGGGCGGAACGGGTATACGATGGCCGATTACCACGCCGGGTGTCCCCATAGAGCGTGAACTGCGAAACTACCAGCGCCTGCCCCCCACTCTCCAGCAGCGAACGGTTCATGACCCCCTCCTCATCATCGAAGATACGCAGACTGACGATTTTCTGCAGCAGACGGTCAAGCTGCTCCTCCTGATCTTCATGGGTAACTGCCAGCAGGATTACCAGTCCTGCACCTATCGACCGGCATTCACCGGAAGCAACCGTTACCTGCGCCTGGCTGACACGTTGCACTACCGCCCGCATCAGTCCAGTACCACACGTCGGGGATGCACCAGCTCCTTCATTTCACCGATCAGCTCGTTTGTCACTTTCACGCTGTATTTCTCCGATTGCAGGGTCAACCGTTTGTCATCTCTGGCGGTCAGCAGAAAACGAAGGCGGGTCGTGCCGGGACAATTGAGACAGAGGGTTTCCAACCTGTTGATCAATTCCTCCGGCAGCAGTTCATCCTCAAGATCAATAGTGATTCGCCGTGCCAGTTTTTCCTTCACCTGCTCAAGTGGAATTACCTGCTCTACCGTTACAATCATATCATCATCACGGTTGCGCAGACGGCCCTTAATGGAAAGCAGTGCGCCATCAACCACCAGTTCCTGAAACTGCTGGATGGCCTCGTCAAACATCCGCATTTTGACACCGCCTGTCATATCAGACAAACGGAACAGTATCATCGGTTTGTTGCGACTCTTGATCACACGCCGACTGACTTCAGACAGTATCCCGGAAAGCCGGACTACCGTACCATCTGTCACCTGGGACAGTTGAGCCAGAGAGACTGTCGAGAAGAAACGCACTTCGTCCTCGTACAGCATCAGTGGATGCCCGGAAACATAGAATCCCAGCATCTCCATTTCGCGTGCCAACCGCTCCAGTTCCAGCCATTCCGGAATATCCTGCAATACCGGTTTGAGCACTACACCTGACTGCTCCTCCCACTCCTCAAAGAGACTGATCTGATTACGGGCTTTTTCATCAGCCAGTACTTCTGCATAGCGGATAGCATCATCGAGTCCCATCATCATCTGAGAACGATGCCCCGGCAGGCAATCGAGCGCGCCAGCCTGTATCAAACACTCCAGCGCTCGACGTGGCACCCGTTTCAGGTCGATACGACTGACCAGATCCAGTAGATCGGTGAATTCTCCCTGCCGTTCCCGTTCGGCAGTAATAGCTTCAATACCCCCTTTGCCGACATTTTTGATAGCAGAGAGTCCGTAGTAGATCTTCTTATCCCGCACATCAAAAGTGTGCGTACTCTTGTTGATATCAGGATAGATGATCTCGATACCGAGCCGTTGTGCCTCGTTGCGAAACAGCGCCAGCGTCTCCAGATCATCCGTGGAGCTCATCACTGCCGCCATATATTCAGCCGGATGATGGACCTTGAGCCAGGCGGTCTGATAGGCCAGCCAGGTGTAAGCAGCCGCGTGTGCTTTGTTGAAGCCATAATTCGAAAACTTGTAGATCAGCTGCCAGATCACTTCTGCAGTCCGCCCCTCCAGTCCCCGCTCTGCAGCACCCTGCATAAACTCCGGCTTCATCTCGTCCATGATGGCAACCTTCTTCTTCCCCATGGCTTTGCGCAGGATATCCGCTTTACCGAGGGAGAATCCGCCGATCTCACTGACCACCTGCATCACCTGCTCCTGGTAGACTATAACACCGTAAGTGTTCTGCAGTAACGGCGCCAGCAGGTAGTGGGCATATTCAATCGGTTCACGGCCATGCTTACGGGCGATGAAAGAGCCAATATTATCCATCGGACCGGGCCGGTAAAGTGCATTCATGGCAATCAGGTCTTCCAGCGATGTCGGTTGCAGTTTTTTCAGATTCTCCCGCATACCGCTACTTTCAAACTGGAAAATCCCGATCGTCTCACCACGGCTGAAGAGTTCGTAAACCTCTTTATCATCTTTGGGGATGGAGTCGATATCGACATCAGCGTCATGTTGCCGGATACGCTCCAGGGCACCCTCTACAATGCTGAGGGTGGTCAGACCCAGGAAGTCCATCTTCAGGAGTCCCATCTCCTCGATATAGTTGAGGTCGTACTGAGTGAGGACGTCCTCCTCAACAGAGCGAGCCAGCGGCAGATAATCGGTCAGCACTGTGGGGGCGATAACAACACCGGCGGCATGTTTACCGATTGTGCTGTTGAAGTTTTCCAGCACGAGGGAGTGTTGCAACCAGGACTGATTGATCTCATCACCCTCAAAAGCCTGTCGCAGCTCCGGACTTAATTTCAGTCCATCATCCAGCGATGCAGCTTCATCAGGATAGAGCTTGCTGACTCTGTTAGCTTCACCGAAAGGAATTCCCAGAGCGCGGGCAACCGCTTTGATAGCCGCTTTCGGTTTCATCCGGTTGAAAGTGATTATCTGGGCGACATTGTCAACGCCATACTTTTCCTTTACATACTCGTAGACCTCACCCCGGTGCAGATCGTCGAAATCGATATCAATATCCGGCATACTGACCCGCTCCGGGTTGAGGAACCTTTCAAAGAGCAGATCGTACTCCAGTGGATTGATATCGGTGATCCCCATCGCATAAGCTACCAGCGAGCCGGCGGCAGACCCCCGTCCCGGGCCAACCCGGCAGTTGTGCCGTCTGGCATGATGGATGAAATCCTGAACGATCAACATATAGGCAGAGAAGCCCATTTCCTGAATCACCTTGATCTCGTAGTTGAGCCGTTCCAGCTGCTTCGGCCCGATGTCGGTGAACCGTTCATGCAGACCGGCAAGTGCTCTCTCAGCGAAAAATCCCTCAATCGTTGTCGACTCACTGTCTGCGGCTATCGGGAAACGGGGCAGATGGTATTCACCAAATTTCAATTGCAGATCAACTTTGTCAGCGATGTCGATCGTAACATCGAGCGCTTCCGGTGTATCGGCAAAAAGACGGCGCATCTCCTCTTCGCTTTTGAAGTAGAGTTGATCGGTGTTGTACTGGATATCGTGCGGATTGTGTACATGCTGATGCCGCATACAGAGCAGCACATCATGGGAGAGGTAATGCTCCTTCTCTATGTAGTGGATGTCATTTGTGGCGACCAGGGGAACGGATAGCTCCCTGCTCAGCTCTATCATTTTACGGCGGGCTTTATCTTCCCGGTCCAGCCCATGATTCTGGATTTCGAGATAATAATCATCCCCGAAGAGTTCCCGATACTCCAGAACGCGCTGCCTTGCCTGCTCATCTTTGTCTTCAATCAGCAGCAGGCTGATCTCACCGCTGATACAGGCGGAAAGGCAGATGACTCCCTCATGATGTTGCTGCAGGATTTCCCAGTCGATACGAGGTTTGTAATAAAAGCCCTCCAGAAAACTGAGGGAGGAAAGCCGGGTGAGATTGCGGTACCCGGTCATGTTTTTTGCAAGCAGAACCAGATGATAGTAGTTGCGGGTTCTGGGGGCGTCGGGTCGCTTTTTTGCGCCCCTTTCATGACGGCTGCCGGGTGCGATATAGGCTTCGCAACCGATAATCGGTTTGATTCCGGCCTTCTGCGCGGTCAGATAGAACTCCATCGCACCGTACATGTTGCCGTGATCTGTCAGGGCGATTGCGGACATCTCCAGCTCGGAAGCCTTGCGCACCAGATTTTTCACACTGGCTGCACCATCCAGAATACTGTAGTCGGAATGATTATGCAGATGAACAAAGCCCAAGTGGCTGCTCCTTATAGTCAGTTATCCTGTGTCAATAATTGCATGGCGTACTTGCGATCCGCGTCGGTAACTTCGCTGCTACCCGCCAGTGAAGCCAGCTCTTCAACCCGCTCCTCCCGGTTCAGCTCTTTCACCCGGATCCTGGTGCTGTTTTTTTCAGCATCCTTGATTACGCTGAGATGATTATCCCCCAGTGCGGCAATCTGTGGCAGGTGCGTAATACAAATTACCTGCCGCGTCTGTGCCAGGGCCTGCAGACGCTTACCTACAGCTGCTGCCGCTTTTCCGGATACACCCCTGTCGATCTCATCGAAGACCAGTACACTCTGTGGTTCAAAGTCAGCACTGACCGATTTCAGTGCCAGCATGATGCGGGACATTTCCCCACCGGAAGCTACTGTTTCCAGAGGTTCAGCAGCCATACCGGGATTTGTTGAAATATGAAACTCACACTGCTCTGCTCCATCCGCATGGGGGAAATCAGCGCGGGGTGTAAGTATTACTTCCAATCCGTCTCCCTGGATGCCCAGCTCCCGCAGCAAAGGGTTAACTCTGGTTGAAATTTCATTCCCGCTTTCAGTCCGGGCGCGTGTGAGTTTATCCGCAGCCTGCTTCAGCGTCTGGAGCTGCTCCTCCTGAAGCGTGGCTACCTGGTCCCGTTCCTGTTGCAGCTCCAGTAGATCGTTCCTGCCGTTTTCCAGCGCCTGCTGCCGCAGTAGAACATCTTTCAGCGTGGGGCCGTATTTCCGTTTCATACCGTTGACAACTTCCAGCCGCTGTCTGATTTCCTCGAGCCGCTCCGGGTTGTGTTCGACCTGATCATCCAGGGCGCTCACCTGCAATGCGACATCTTCAACAGCTATTGCAGCCTCTTTCAGGGTCTGCAGTGCTTCTTCACCAAGCCCGCTCTGCGACTTGATTCTCTCCATTGCTTTCTGTGCCTGGTGCAGGGAGCTGCGAACCGACTCTTCATCTCCGTCCAATGTCTGACGTACCAGTTGGATATCGAGCAGGAGTATTTCTGCATTGGAGAGTATTTTTTCAGACCGGGTCAGTTTGCTGTCCTCATCGGGGGCCAGTTGCGCAGTCTGCAACTCCCGTAATTGAAACTGGTGCAGTTCCTGCTTTTCCAACTCATGCCGCAACTGCTCGTCCAACTGCTGCAGTTGCATGACTGTCCTGCGCCAGCTTTGCCATGACCGGTCGTACTGCTTCCGGGCGTTAACAGCACCCGCAAAGGAGTCGACATAAGTAGTGTGATATTTTTTTCGCAGCAGGAGGCTGAGGTCATTCTGTGAATGGAAGTCAACCAGATGATCACCAAGATTACGCACCAGCTTCATTCGTACCGGTGTGTCGTTTATGAAGAATCGGGAAGTGTTATCCGGCCTGATTTCACGTCGCAACTGCAGGGCAGGCAGCAGATCCAGATCTTCCGCTTCCAGCAACCCGTTGACATGATCCGCCTGAAACTCGCACTCCATAATGCTCTTGCGTTCATCATCAGCAGCGGACAGCAGTTTACGACTGCCCAGAGCAGCTTCAATCGCGGCAATCAATACAGACTTACCACTACCGGTTGCACCGGTGATTATATTGAGTCCATCAGTGAAGCTGATTTCCAGAGCATCGGAATAGAAGTAGTTGGCAAGTCGCAGATTAGTCAGCATGTCAATGTATCACAGCAATTTTTCCGGTCGCTTTACCCTGATTACCGGAGAGCAATATGATATAGATGCCACTCGGTACAAGCTCACCGCTTTCCGTGCGTCCGTCCCAGCCCTCATCGCTCTCAACACCACTGATACGGCGTACCAGTTTTCCGGAGACTGTGTAGATAGCCACAGTCGCGTAACGGGAGACCTCTTCCGGGGGGAAGTGTATCCGGTCATGGATGCCGGGACGGAATGGATTCGGGTATGGATGTATCACATCCGACTGTGCTTCGGGGTGTTCAGCCAATCCGGTTGGCAGAATAAAAATCCCCCGCCCTGTTATCGCAGCTGCTGCACCATCCTGTGCATTGAAGTCAAGCGCCCGCACATTACTCCAGGGGATTCCTGTCACCGCTTCCGTATAGTGATCCGTGAAGAGGAAAGTGGTGACATCCAGCAGATCAAAACCGAGATTGGTGCCAACCCAGAGCCGGTTGCGTGGATCGACCTCGAGACAGTAGATTTCTTCGCTGCTCAATCCTTCCACATAAAGCAGGCGGTTGAAAAGTGTGGGGTCTCCCAGAAACGCGGATGAGTAATAGAGTCCCTGTGTGGTGGCAACCCAGAAATTACCATCCAGATCAGCCTGCATAGTTGTGATGAAACCGGAAGCACCGGTGATACCGCCATTGTACTCCTCATCGAGCAGGGAGATTTCAACCTGTGTTACTGAATCCTGGTCCCAGATTGGCAGTGTGTTGTCATCACCCAGCAATCCGTAAATATCTTTGCTGGAACTACCCCAGTCACCGGCACCACCCGCTCCGGAAAGCACCGCACCTGCTCCAGCCCAGATATTACCTGGCTGCTCGGCATAGAGTGAGTAGAGGTTGGTCTCCGGAAGCGCATGATAACGGAAATCGGTACTATCGTTGGTATGGAATTCCCGGGGAATCGCCACCAGTACGGTATCAGTCAGTGAACGATTATTGAGCACCCAGACATTGCCAAAGGGATCCTCAGAGAGCCCGGCGGTAATAGGATAGGTCGGAATGGGGCCATTTTCAGTTATCGGGCCATAAAAACGCTGGCCTGAAGGGGAGTCATGATTAAACTGATAGAAGCGCTCCTGATCGGGGCGAAAAAGAATCAGGCCATAACCCCAGGTGGATAGCCAGATCCATCCTTCACTGTCGATCAGCAGTTCATTGAAGGCTTCGAAACCGGTGGAAATATTCATCTGCGCCCTGTAGGCTGAGTCCTGGCAGGTATAGTTGATCCACACACCATTCTCAAGCACCGCGATACCGGCTCCCACCGCACCGGCAGATTGCCCGGTAACCCAGAGACGTCCGGTGTCATCGTATTGCAGATCGGTGAAGCTCTCCATGGCAGGGCCGGGAATAACCGTCTCACTACCGCTGCACAACTGTACCAATCCCCCTTCATCAGTCCAGGTGGAGCTGCGGTGATACCAGCAACCATTCACCTGCCTGGCAAAGAGATTGAAATTTGTAACCGGCTGCATGGCAATCAGCGGGTCACCGTAAATACCACTGAAACTGTAAATCTGCTGCTCATCAGCCAGTACCAATTCGTTATCGCGAATCGTAATATCCAGCAGGTGCGGGTGTGTCAGTACTTCGTTGATACCGTCGGCATCAACCCGGTAGAGATGACCGGTGTCATTAACATCGCTGATCATTAACCAGGCTCTGTCCCCGGCTGAGATCAGCTGACGAATCTCATCATCCTGTGAGCAGATCGGAAAATCCTGCCAGCTTTCCGGCTGATCCGGCTCACCGAGCAACGGGTTGTGCACTGCCACACCACATTCCGCTGCCAGAACAATCCTGTCGTCGAAAACAGCCAGGCGATGGATTGGAACTTCGTAACCCAGCTCACCAGGGCGCCTGACGGTATAGTCAACAGTGAACCCGCCGCTGGCAGCATCCCAGCGCATTCTGGTGTAACCGATATCAGATGCCACCAGTATCCACTCCCCCATCACCGCCAGATCGTGTATGGAAAATATCTGATCGTCGTCAGCGAATTCCTGAAACGTACCGATGAACACCAGATTCGGATTCTGTCCGGAAGTCCCGTTTATTTCAAACAGATCAAGCCGGGCACCGGCAGAAGCACACCATAGCAGGCCGTCTTCAGTGATTGCCAGGCGGCGATTGTCGTTTTCGCTCAGGCCATCCAGCACAGTATAGTGGCTGAAATCGGTCTCCAGGGTATCGTTAATGAAAAGCCCGCCTGTGGTAGCGCCATAAAGGCAACCGTCATAATGCAACAGGGAGCTGACCTGCCGCTGGCAGGTGTGTGCGACCGGCAGGACAGCAGCCAACAGCTGCCCTGATGGCAGCAGGCAAAGGAGTATCAGGTATCTGATAAGGAGTCGTTTCATGGCAATGTGGATTTGATAGTCGATTCAAATGACGTTGTATAAATAACCTGGTGCTACAGGAAAATCATGGTTCCCGCTACCTGACCAGTAATTTACAATGACTGAAGGCCAATGCCAATGGAAGATTACAGAAACAGACGGAAGGGATAACAAAAGGGCAAATGGGCACAATTTTACAAGGCGGGAGATGTCGATTCAGACAGAAGGAGTTGGAGCGGTCAGCGGTAGCGCGGGGGAGCTCACTGTTGAATCAACCTGTTTCAGATCCAGTTCCCAGTATACCACTCCCGGAAGCGGGTTATCGTAATATGGTTCAGTTTTTATAAAACCAAGTGACTCGTAAAGACAGTTAGCTGCCATCAGTTTATTGAGTGTGTCCAGCCGCATCTTTGCATAACCGTTTGCACGCGCCAGAGCGACTACCTCTTCCGCCAGCTGTCTTCCCAGACCGCTCCCCCTGAATTCCGGCCTGACGAAGAGGCGCTTCATCTCACAAACACCGGGCGTCAGCTCGCGCAGGGCAACAGATCCTGCCACTTCCCCGGTTATTGAGCCCAGCAGGAGCACTCCGCCGGGTGGCGTGTATCTGCCGGGGAGGGTTTCCAGCTCCTCTTCAAAGCTCTGAAAGCAGAGATCGGCATCGAGATATGCTTCATACTCCTGGAAGAGTTGACGAACTTCTTCGATCTCTCCCGGGGTTTCCACTCGTTTCATCTTCATTTCAAGGCCATTTACTCAGGAAGTGTACACCTTCAAGCCACCCTGCATAAAGGCGTCATAAGCCTCTTTAACTGTCATCTCACCGGCACCGACCAGTATTTTCATACCGGCCTTTTCCAGAACAATACCGGCATTTCCACCGGGACCGTTGCCGGTAATCAGAACATCCGGTTTAAGATCAAACAGTTTCTGTGCTGTTTGTGGACCGGCGCCGTGGGCTACCTCTTCGACCTGGCGGTTGTCAACGTGTGACAGCTGATCCAGCTCATTATCGTATACAACGATGTATTCAGTTCTACCGAAACGGGGGTCCATTCTGGAATCCCACTCGATACCTTTTGTCGTAAATGCGATTTTCATCTCTATCCTCTTTAATCAGAAATTGTCAACTGTTTCACTTTTTCCCAGCTTTCCACCAGGAGGTTCTTCAGTTCACCCGTATCAAATTCTACAATGGTCTGCCCCTGCGTTATCGCCCGGGTAAAAGTCTCATCGTAGGGCAGACCGGCGATGTGCGCGATACCTTCCTGCTTAAGGAATTCCTCAATTTCCAGTGTCACCTGTGGATTGAGGTCCTGTTTGTTGATAATGCAACCTGCCTTGAGATCGAATTTCTTCACCAGCTGATAAACCCGCTTCAGATCATGCAGACCAGAAACAGTTGGTTCAGTTACCAGGACTACCAGGCTGGCACCAGAGAGGGAAGAGACAACCGGGCAACCTATTCCGGGTGAGCCATCAACTACAATCAGCTCCCTGCCTGTTTCCTCTGCAATGCGCAGGGACTCACTTTTGACCCTGGCTACCAGCTTGCCGGAGTTTTCCGCACCAATTCCAAGTCGTGCATGCACCATGGTGTTGCCCGCTCTGGTGGAAGAGATATACCATTCACCCACATGCTGCGCCAGATTGATGATCGCATCTTCAGGACAGACACGGGCGCAATAGCCACACCCTTCGCAATTCAAAGGCTGCACGATATACTGACCGTCGATAACTGGTATGGCGTCAAACCGGCAGGCATCGGCGCATTTTCCGCAGCGGGTACAGCTGTCCTGATCGATCCGGGAGATTTCACCGCTGTAAAAATCCTCCGCCTTTGCAAAATCAGGATGCAGTAGCAGATGCATGTCGGCTGCATCTACATCACAATCAGCCACAACGATCTCTTCACCAGCCAGCAATGCAAATGATGCCGTAATAGAGGTTTTTCCGGTACCGCCTTTGCCGGAGATAACAACGATTTCTTTCATACAGCTTTGTCCTGCAGTTTTCCAGGAACATCGTTCATGATCTCTTCCAGCTGCTGTCTGACTTCAGGAAACTGGTGATAGACCAATTCCCCGCGCGAATACATCTCCGCGATACGACGGTCATTGGGTATCAGCGCCAGTACCGGAATACTCTCCCGGTGGCAGTAATCGACTACTTCGTCATTGCCTATACCGTGGCGATTGATCACAACACCGAATTGTCTGTTCAGGGTACGCACAGCATCTACCGCCAGCCTCAGGTCGTGCAATCCAAAAGGGGTCGGTTCAGTTACAAGGATTACAAAATCGACATCTTTGACAGCTTCAATCACCGGGCAGGCGGTCCCGGGTGGCGAGTCAAACAATTTGATTGTCTCATCCGGGAAGTGCTCTTCAACATAGCTGTTTGTCTCTGAAATCAAGGGTACTGCATGCTCCTGGCCGATATCCAGCTTGCTTTCCACAAAATCGAGAGAGCCGATTCTCCATTGCCTTAACTCCCCCATCCGTCGCGGGATCATCGGCAGCGCATTGGTGGGACATAGTTCGGAACAGGCGTAACATCCATGGCATAGCTCCGGGAAGACCAGAATCTGGTCACCCAGTTGCAGTACGGCATGGAAATTACAGACCTCCTGACACAATCCGCAGATATGCGAGCTGCCGGACCCTGGAATCTGCCCTGATATTAAATCGCCCTGCACCGCAGGTGTAAGAGAACAGTCTGCCTGTTTCCATTCAGGAATCATCTTGTACTTCACTTCGAAGTGGATCTGTTCGCCCTTTATAAAGAGACCTGAATTGGGCTCCTCAACATCCAGATCAACCAGTACCACTCTACTCTTTTCAGCCAGATAACCGGCAAGGTTGGTGGCCAGGGTTGTTTTTCCGGTCCCGCCTTTACCGCTGGCAATCGCAATCTTCATCAGGTTCTCAGTTCAGTGGTCACACAGGTTCTCACCTGTCTGCAGCTGTTCACTCAAATACTGTTCTACCAGCTCCCTGGGGCTGGCAGCGCCGACACCCATACAGACCTCGATGTCGTTCCGGGCAAAGAGATCCTGTGCTTTCTGTCCCATTCCACCTGAAATAATCACTTCAACACCATGGTCAGCCAGAAACTTCGGGTATACACCGGGCTGGTGCATCGGTGGAGTAATGTAATCCTCTCCGGTTACCTGCTGGTCTTCCGTCTCCACAATCGCAAATTTCTCGCAATGGCCGAAGTGTGCGCACAGCTCACCGGCCAGTGTCGGTACTGCAAACAGTTTTTTCACTTGATCTCCCTTTACTTTTTCAACAGTTCTTCTCTGACCATGGTGTGGCCACACTCGGGGCATTTGATCGTGGTACATTTAGTGCCTCGTTGATGGGGTATGCTTTCACCACACTTCGCACAAACACACTGTCCACCCGGCCCGAAAGAGCCCCCTCTGTTGCGGCCTCCGCCACCCCGGCCACTGCTGCGACCACTACCGGGACCTCTGCTTCCTGCAGTTCCACTCATAAGATATCTCCTGTTACCTGGAGAAGAATCGAGTCTTCTGCTCATTCATCCTGTTGCTTTTCAGCCAGCTGCTTCTCCAGTGCCTGTACCCTCTCCTGCAGCGTTTTCATATCATCCTGCTGCGGATCCTGGCCAGAAGCTGTAACTCTCTCCCGGTTCGATAACCGGAAACCATGTCCCCGTCTGAAACCCATACCGCCACCTCGACAGGCACCTCTGCCGTAACCTCTGCCAGCAACAGAATCCCTGTTGGCTTCCATTGCTCTGAAGTTACTTTCCGGTTGTATATCAGTGTTACAGTTGCCCATCTGTCTACCTGTCATCGGACCCATTCCTTCCGGCCCTGTTCTGTCTCTTCCTGGCATGATTGCCTCCTCTTCGGTTACGATTCTGTTGTTGATTCCGGGGTATCTTCCCGACACAACACCTGCCATGCCCGAATCCTCCCGCCAGATTCAGCAGATTGTCTGAATGACATTCCGGGCATTCATTGAACTCCGTCTCCATACTTATATTGAACATATGACCACAATTCTGACAGCGGAGTACATTGCCGCGGAAATGTATATTGCCCCCTTCGATCTGCAACTCCCTTCCCTCAATCAGGAAGCAGGCAATTTTCCTGCGCGCTTCCACCACCAGACGGGAGAATGTCGAACGGGATATCTCCATTTCCTCTGCCGCTTCTACATGATCCATTCCCAGGTAGTCAGCCAGGCGAAGGGCTTCATATTCGTCGAGAGCCAGAGGCAGACGCTGCAGGGCGCTGCGCATGATACCCATCGGTTTGTAAGCGGTAAAAAGCGGCGGGCTGGTTACCATTTTCTGCTTTTTTGTGCGTGGCATTGTAACTCCGTTGCAGTATGTGACCTTCTCCAGATACATTATAATGCACATATGTGCATTATGCAAGCTTTTTCTACTCCTTCGCAACTACGGGTTACCGGGGTCGGACTTCAGTAACATATTGAGTATTATGTTATTACAGCCCTAAAAGCACTCAAAAATGGTCTTAGAACAGGTTTTTTCCTGGTTAAAATGCGGTCTAAGCAATGTTTAGAACCTCTTAGAAGCTATTTTCAGGGTGTAAAAATTCGCTCTAAGGGCGTTTTTGTCGGATTTATGAACCCTATCCCCAGTATTCTTAATAAGATATTATGGTCCGACCCATTGTGTTGCATAAAAAAAACCCGGCGATAGCCGGGCTTTGTGTCATGTATTTCATTCTGCCTTAATTCCCCCGCAGGAATACCGCCTGTCTGGTGTACACCTTGCCGGCAATCTTCACCCGGATGATGTAGATTCCGGAACCGACCGGGTTGCCCAGCCGGTTGCGCCCGTTCCAGACGAAGTAGTTCTGCAGATAATCACCGGCATTAAAAATCGTCCTGTCCTGCCAGACCCTGTCACCGACAGCATTATAGATAGCCAGCTCCACCGGTGTATTATTGTTTTTGATATCACAACCGATACGGGTTTCATCGTTGAAGGGATTGGGATAGTTCTGCCACAGCCTGTTCTCGACTACATCTTCGTACCAGGCACCATATGTCCAGGCACCACTCTCCATCCGGTTGATATCCAGTATCAGTCTGGTACCCTCGTCGAGCACCTCTGTCTCAGTCTGCCGTGTCCAGTCATCAGCAGTGCCAAACCGGTTGTAGAAGTAGAGGTGTGTAGGGGTGAAATCGAGTGATTGCATGAAAAATGGCAGCAACTCCGGCATATAAAGCTCGGCGGAACCCATGATATCTGTGGGCAGGTCTGTGTCAACCTGCCAGACAAGCGGGGCCATCTCTTCAGCATCAGACCTCTCCGGCAGGTCTACCTGATTGATCACCAGATAATATGGGGGATTCACTACATCGTTGAATACAAAACGGAAATAGCCGTTGTCATCGGTTGGCATTTCCACCACAACTTCACCCGGTTCACTGATCAGCGTTCCCAGCAGTTCCACGCTGAAATCAACTGTGATCGTGCCTGTGTTCAGGGTGAAAGTCATACTGAACAGCTGGGGGCTCTCTTCGACAGTCGCCCTGCCTCTTACAGTTTGTGTCCCGGCATCATAAGTCAGCCATTCAGGCAGCTCACCGCTGATCTCCGGTGTGCCACAATCACTGTCATAACTCAGGTCCATGATGAGCAGGCTGCCACGATCTGCAGCGTAGTCAGTTCTGCCGGTATAGTCGAGTTGACATTCTATCGTTACCATGCTCACCAGCTCCGTAGTTCCAGAGTCCAGGTCAGTCACCAGAAAGGTTACCGAATCTGCACCCCAGGCGTCAGGGAGAGGTACTGCAGTGAGTATATTGCTTTCTATTACAAATGATTCCCACATTGTGGAATCCCAATCTGCTTCCATTCCCTCCAGCAACGACCAGATCAGCTCTGCAGCACCGTTCTCCGCATCAGATGCGCAACCTGTCAGATCGAAAGTCAGCACTTCATCTTCACCTGTATCGAGCAACAGGCAGCCCGCCTCAATCATCGGCAGATCGTTAACTGAGTTGATAACCACAGTGATCAAGTCACTGTCAGTCAAACGCAGGTCCTGATCATCGATAGTGAAAGTAATATCCTCAGCGCCATTCCAATTTGCAGCGGCTGATAATGTTACTAAAAACCCATCTATGGCGACATCAATCTCCTGGTTGCCACTTGCTGTCAACAGCAGTGAAGTGTCAGAGTCCACATCGCTTAGGAACTCGCTGAAATCCATTTCCAGGCTCATATCCTCATCGAAATCGAGGGTGTCCGGCAGGTCGATCTGAGGAGCATCATTAGCAGGAGTAATGCTGAGCGTGATCAGGGCGTTGTCGCTCAATTCGTCACCACCCGCCTCACCGTTATCGGTGACGCTAAAAGTCATTTCGTCTTCACCGGAGACATCCGGCAGCGGGATCATTGTCAGCAGCCCTCCAGCGATCTCCACGCTTTCCCACAGGAGGTCATCCCAGTCCAGGATAACCCAGTTCAGATCCTCAGGGGCGTCTTCAATATCTGTAGCACACCCGGTCAGGTCATGTACCAGATCGCTGTCTTCAGTCGTAGCAACCGGAAGGCAGCCTTCGTCAATAACCGGCGCGTCGTTTAATGGTGTAATTGTTACCAGCAGTGTATCGGTGTCAAATCCACCGCTCTGATCGTCCGCCTGCAGAACGAGTTCGAGAGGATCTGAATTGTTATAATGTGGAACCAGGGTAGCCAGCATCAGGTACTGTCCATCTATATCAACGGCGAGGTGTTCCGGATCGGGATCAGTCAGCGAGGTCAGAACGATAAGGCTGTCCGGCTGCTCTTCATCTGTCAGATAAGGATACAGATCAAACTGAAGCTCACCATCTTCCTCCAGTGTCAGATCAGGAATACCCTCCAGTACCGGATCGCTGTTGCTGATCACCAGACTGTTGGATTGAATCAGATCACCATAATCCTCACCGTCTGAAGGAGTGATCTCAAAATACCAGGTCTCGAGAAACCCGGTATATTCCGGAGCAACTGTCAGGAGACCGGTAAGCTCCGCTACCAGTTCCCCGTCACGATACCAGTTGTAGATTGATCCAGATTCAGGACTGTTTTCAATATCGTAATAGAGATAAGTGGCTACCAGTGGATCGTCAATCGCAGGATCTTCCGGGCCTATCAGCAGATCCTCCACCCAGGGCAGATCGTTTACTGAGACAGCTGCAACATACAGGCTATCATAGTCAAAGTACTGCCCGTCACTGGCATAAAAACTGATCATCTCGGAGCCGAACCAGTTTTCAGGAGCGGTGAATGTTACCTGCAGATTCACGATCTCAACTTCAATTTCTACTCCTCCCCCGCTGTAAAGCTCCAGCTCTTCATTTCCGCTGTCCACGTCTGAGATATAAAGCGTGAAATCTTCCACCAGGCTGCTGTCCTCGGGAAAGCTCAGGGTTTCAGGAAGTTCGATGACAGGTGGATCATTAACAGGGTTGATCATGAGTGTAACAGAACTGCTGTCACTCCCGCCATATGTATCGGTAACGATAAACAGTACTTCATCTTCACCCCAGGCATTCAGCAGGGGGGTCATTGTCAGCTGATTCTCAATAACAGTGACTGTTGCCCAGAGCGCTTCATCCCACTCGGCTACCGTCCAGAGGAGATCTTCCGGCAGATCCTCAATGTCAATCGCACAGGGGATCAGATCGTGTTCGAGAGTGATATCTTCATCCGTTTCAACAGGTAAACAGAGAGAATCGATGATCGGCAGATATCCGATCAATGTCGTTCCCATATTCTGCGCCGGGGATGTGTCAAGAGTGCCCTGCACCTGGCCGGCGGCACCCGGTATGGTGAAATCAACTACGACATCATCACCCACATTCCAGAAACTGAATTCGGCACACTCAGCACGCCAGGTACCTGTCACCTCATCATAGTCCCATCCGAAAAGCGAGGAATCGGGGAAACAGAGGGTCTGTTCGGTCGGTTCACCTGTCCTCAGGGTTACACAGAACTCCAGCTCTTCTGCAGAGGGATATTCCCCCAGGTAGTTCTCCACATGGCCGTAAACAAGATGTGGCAGTGGTTGAGCTTCAACTGTCCGGGGCAAAGAGGAGCTGATAACTGTCAGAAGTAAAACGAGTAAAATTGGTTGGAGCCGCAGCAGTCTTGCCATAGTAATTCCTTGTCCGTTTCGCAGGTTTTCAGCCGGTGCTAGCGTATCAGCTGAATCAACTCCCTCTGGGTAATATCACCACGCCGTCCGATCAGAATGTAAGTTCCACTGCTGGCAAACGTATTCAGATTCCAGAAACCGGTAGAATTTGCGGTTTGCCTCAGCACCAGTCTTCCCAGCAGGTCGTAAAGCTCCAGCTCCAGTGGCGCGTTCTGCACTTCAAGTCGCAGCTCCCCACCGGTAACCGGTGAAGCACAGCTGAACAGTTGCCGGGTCTGTTGCTCCGTCCGTGCAACTGCTTCCATGGATACAGAGCGTTCTATCTGAGCAGCAGCGCCAAAAACGCTCGTCGTGATTTCGCATTCTCCTGCTGCTATTGCTTCAATCCGGCAGAACGTGAGCAGCTCCACCACATCGGGATCATTCGTTGCCAGTTCACAGTAGTCACAGCAGGGTAATGACCAGGCACCTGTGTTACTCTGTACCCGGATAATCAGATCTTCAATCTCACCGATTTGCATCTCGCCTGAAACGGGGTTGTCAAACCGGATAGCGATCACATCCAGATGGACGAAACCGAGATTCTGCCAGGGGGACTCGGTCAGCAACAGCTCGAGGGTATCGGATTGCGCAGTCGACGGATCTGCAAGAGCTATCTGCAGCGTTTCACCCGGCACCCAGGCATGGTTGAAATCTGCGACTTCGATCTCGAACTCACCATCTGTAGACTGTAGATCGATAGTATCATCTTCATATCCCATCAGCCAGGCAGACATCGTCAACTCCGGACAGGGCTGCAACTGGTTGTTAATCGCGGTTCCGAATACAAGGTGCGGCATTCCATCCCCCCGGCAATCCGGTGGATAAATGGCAAAGAGAATGATTGTCACAACTATCGAGACGAACATATCAGCATCCAGTAGGCAGGAGACAGCATACAGCATACAGGAGAAAAACCCGGTTTTCATTCTGTGTTCTGTATTCTGTCTCCTGTATTCTATTTCACCTTCGCCAGTTTCCTGGTTGCGACAAACTGTGCTGTGCGCATCTGCACAAAGTATACACCTGAAGCTACCTGGTTACCGGCGGCATTACATCCATTCCAGTTGATTTCGTGGTGACCTGCCGGTAACAGAGCATCCTGTATCAATGCCACCCGCTGCCCCAGCAGGTCATAGACAGCTATCTCTACTTCTGTACTTTCAACCAGGTCAAATGGTATTATTGTTTCCGGATTGAAGGGATTCGGATAATTCTGGTACAGCGCCCACTCGGAGGGCAGTTCGGCCAATGTGTAGCTGCCACCGTAGTCAGCACTCTCCCAGCTCAGTTCAATTTCGCACTCTGCCTGAAATCCCGGATCATCCTGGAATTCCAGCCGCAATATCTCACCGGCCCGCCAGGGATGGTTGAAATCTCCAACCTGCAGGGCAAAGACACCTTCGTTGACCCGTATTGCAGGATCGGCAGATGTCAGCCGGTCATCTTCGCGCCCGATGATGTAAGCCGTAACTGTAGTTTCCCCATCCGCCTCGCTGCCATCCCCCCGGAAGAGGTTACCCCAGACCAGATGTGGAGCATCGGTCGGCATATCTTCTACAATCAGCTCACCTAGGCCGCGATTGAGTTCACTGTCCGGCCAGCTGCCGGGAGAAGTTGCATTGACCAGCACTGCCTGGCCAGGTACAATATCACGATCCCATCCCTCCGGAAAATCCTCATAGAAAACATACCAGCTCTGTGCCTCGTTATCGAAGAGAGCGGCAGCATCAACCTGATCAATCGCATCCACCAGGCCACCCAGTGTGGTGATACCGGTTTCGGTCAGTGGCAGGGTAATGTCATTCCAGTCGGTAGCACTGGTTGTAACCAGTTGATAGTTCACATCCAATACCGGCTCACCGATAACGGTGTATACTGTTTCCCCCTCAGGATAGTTCACCAGATAGGCGTGCCCCTCCTGCAGAATAAAATCGGAGCGCAGTGGAGCATAGCTGTCCCAACCCTGCTGGTCAGCGACCCAGTCCGCCGCACCGTTACTGCCGGTTATCGCATCAATGAGATCAGAGGCTACCGTCAATTCGGTCTGCATTGACAGGCCGATATAATTCCAGTCCGTACCTTCAGCTGATCGAATGTGATAATCAAATTCACCGAGGACAGGGCTGTGTTCCGATTCATTATCCCAGTCGTTGGCGGAAATATAATAGAAGTAGTTTGTCTCAGGGTTGCCAACGACATCAGCGTCTATATAGCCTATATCTGTAGAGATGCTGATCAGTTCATTAATGGAATTAACAGTCGTTCCACGATACAGATGATAATAGACCGGATTGATCTCAAGTGAATCGTTAATCCCGTGCGCTACCTCGGCCCACTCAAACAGGAGATCGTAATCACCATCCTGAGCAACAGTGAATTGCCCGACCGCCTGTGGAGGAATATTATCGTAGCATCTCGTTACCCCGGCATGAACCAGGCTGCTGGAATAGTCGGCATCTCTTGCTGCCAGTTCCGGATTTTCACCCGCACAGACCTGAATTCGATCACCGACCACAGCATCAGGGTTCCCCAGACGATTGAAGACGGCAGGTGATTTAGAGCTGACCGTGGAAGTTATCCCGGGCCTGATTACAGAATCATCGGTTTTACCACTGAGAACAGATTCGGTCACGCTGCCGTCAGACCAGGCGGCAACATAGTAGGTCCAGGTAGCCGTATCACCGCCGGTATCATAGTGTTCGAAAACAATATCGATTGAATCCTGTTGTTCTGTCTGCGCGACAAGTGTCAGAAACTCCCCCTCATCCCGGTACCAGCGATACTCCCGAACAGTGTTGTAACCAACAGCTTCCGCGTCAAACTCATCTGAAGCGGGATCATTCGCGGAGAGCTCGCAATGGAGGTCAATAAAATTGCCCTGATCATCGGGACAATCATCACTCCAGCCGGCATGCGGTGGATCAATTGTGGGTGCAAACACAGGATAGGGGCCATCGCCATGGTCGATGTTGTCAATACGTTCACCCTCTTCATGAACATAGAGATAGAGATCAGAAACCGGTTCCAATACTGTTAACGGAAACTCTCCCTGCCCGTTAGCCAGGAGAAAGGGCCCCTCCGGCAGAATAATCTGCTCCGGGCTGAGATTGCTGCTGAACAGTATCAATTCATTGTAGAAGAGATCCCTCTGTGTGGCACTGCTGTCCATTGCTTCAACCTGTATCATGAACTCCACACCGGCCTCTATCTCGCTGACAGCCGGTTCCGTGAGCAGGATCAGAGCACGCGCATCAACATTAAAAGTGTATTCCTGGGGATATGGAGGGCACTCTGCCATAACATTGCCGTTCACATCCTCAGCATCGGTAACAGTGATCAATGCCGGGCCGCTTTCACCGAGGCCGATAAGCTCGTCCGCATCGACGCTGAACCAGCTCAGCTGAATTGCCGGAAACTCTGGATGCTGGAAGATCTCCCACCCGGGTGAAGTGGAACAGACCACATTCCGTTGTACCGGGCCACCGGTCATATAGTTCACTGCAGGATCCAGGCTGCCATCCTCAACAACAGGCTCCGTGAAAACGATATCCAGGTGTTGGCGGTCGTGCAACGGGATCGGATCATAGGCAGCGGTGGCAATAAATGCTACCGGGTCCGCTTCGTCGAACAGTGGTGAGGCTGGAAAAGCATTCAGCATGTTACCGTCATTATCAGCGACCACACCGGCGGATGTAAGCGCCAGTGTAGCGTCTTCAAGGTAGGTGAGATTACTCGTTGTGGAAAATCCTGACAATGAAAGCTGGTTGCTGCCACTGCCCTCAATCAGAGTTGGAACCGGACTGCTGTTTACAGAGGGAAACTCGATTTCCCAGATATCTCCGGTAGAGTCACAGAATACCTGTTCTGTCAGGCGCAGGGAAACATGGTCCACTTCACCGTCATGATCATCATCGCTGTAGACAAGGGGGTTCATTGCGCAATCAATGAATACCGGAACTGCTTCGTCATGCAGAGTACGGGTAAAACCATCACAGCAGTTGCCAGCTTCATCGTGGAGGATCAGCGGCAGGTTGGGGACATATGTGACAGTGGGTTCTATGCCTGTTTCGTTATCCACGCCCGTTTCACAGTAATCACCTTCGACAGCAAAGAGGATGTTGCCGTGGCTGATCACGACAGCAAAATTAAGCTCCAGGCCCAGATCCCCCCCGTTTATCACCCAGTCATCTTCGATGAAGGTGAATCCGAACAGATCCTCCGACAGGTGGATATCAGCACGGTCAACAGTACCGCTGGCGTTGACATCGGTATAGCTGCCATCCAGCCTGCAGAAAGGGGCAGCACCATCAGCGACTTCAGCAGGGCTGGTGGAGGGTGCGCTATTACTCTGGGGGGACAGATCCGTGATCAGATCGCCGTTGTTGGTGTAAGTCAGAGTCGGATTACCATGATTGTTGCAACCGGTCTCACCGGGATCTGCAGTCATTGTGAAAAACAACGTAGAGTTCTCAACCACTGCAGAACTGAATTCGAGATTCAAATCGAGATTATTGTCCAGCACCCAGTCATCAGCCTGCCAGCTGAATCCAATATTCTCACTGTATTCAACCTGAATGGTTTCCACCATACCGTTGGTATCCGCATCGAGGTAAACCAGATAAAACTGCTGAGGAAGCGCCAGGTCACGCAGGGTACTCCCACTGTAATCAGCCACATTGCCGGCGAGATCACGCAGCTGATCATCACCTTCAAAACTCACTACCGGTTCCGGAGCGCCGTTGCAGCCGGTTTCATACTCGTCACCGATAACTGTGAACTGCAGCTGGTTGGCAGGATCGTCCCAGACGATCTCCATAACCTCCAGATTCAGGACTGTATCAACCGTGCTCCAGTAATCGCCGGTGGCAGCTTCGATAAGGTTTTCGGTCCAGACCAGATTAAAACGGGATACAAAACTGAATGTCTCCCAATCGGTACAGTAGTAATAGTAATCACTGCACCAGGGCGCTGCCCGGTCAGCAATCTCAATTGAGCCGGAGGGTGCGCTGTTGCTGATGGGTGCCAGGTCGGCCACCCGGTCAGCGTTGTTGGTGTATGCCAGAGTGGGATTGCCGTTATCATCACATCCTGTTTCCAGGGTGTCGGCTTCTATCGTGAAAGTGGTAGTTTCAACAGAATGCGCCCAGCTGCCAAATTCCAGCTGCAGATCTTCGTTATCACTGAAGGCCCAGTCGTTCTCATCCCAGTCAAGTGTCACCTCTTCCGACCAGATCAGAGTGATTGTCTCCACGGTGCCGTCGCTGTCAATATCCAGGTAGCTGCAATCAAACATCAGCGGCAGAGCCTGATCAACAGCGTTCAGAGAGGAGTTGAGCGTTTCATTACCGAGTGCGTCGGTGATACCACCGCTGTCTACATCAACAAAGGCGACCAGTTTAGCCCCGGTCCCGGGGACCTCGTGCGCATGATCAGTTATCAGGTACTCACAACTGTTATCGTTATCACTGTTGCCGGTGTCAAAGCCGGTACAACTGCTGTCGGCAATAGTGATATTTGCCAGTACCACAGAATCAGCTGCAGCCAGATCGATGATCGCTTCATTGAAGATCAGAGATGTTTTATCTACAGCGCCGTCACTATCACTGTCCAGGGTAACAGCACTTATCAGCACCGGACCCAGCACATCGTTTTCCAGGATAATATATCCGGTTGACCATTCGACACCGTCGAAGGCAAAGAGATAGACATTGTTTTGCTGTTGACCGTTGAGGATCACTCCATCGATCGTCGCGCCATCCCCTATGGAGAATTCTGCTATGGAGCCGTCCGCGGCTGACTGAGCTGTAGCCATCAGGGTAATACGGTCAGGGTCAGCGTAAACATATACCCAGTCTTCTCCGGTGACCGCGCCACTACTGGCACCTATCAGATCGTCATTGCCCGCACTCGCTTCAGTCAGCCAGAATTGCAGGGGATCAGGATCAACCGGTTGCGCTACCGCCAGACCGGTTACCAGGAAAGCCAGATAGAAAACAGCCAGAGTTTCAATTCTCTTCATTTCATTCTCCGGGGATACGACAGGGTAAACTCACAAACATTTTCCGCTGTTTTTCGCTTACGTCGGGGCGTAAAATTACGATAGGGATAATCCAGCCCGGGCAGTATCACAGCAGATAAGCTACACTCAGCCGCAGCGAATTATCGAGGTCACCAATTTCGTCGGCGAAATCAAATCTGATGTTGTTGTACAGGACACCAAAACCTAGAGTGAAACTTGCCCGTTCAGCCAGCGGTTTCACATTTATTCCGGCACGTCCGAAAAACATCCCGCGAAAAACGTATTCAGATCCCAGCTTCATGTTGATCTGCTGTATGAACTCCTCATCTCCAAAAGCACGAAAGAAGCCGCCCAACGCCATGTCGGCATCTCCCCCCTGCTCAATCCGGGTCATGATTCGTTCAAAATCCAGCATGAATCCTAAAGCGTGGTCCTGCATCGGTTCCAGTTCTAAGGCGATACCCAACCGTAGTGCCAACGGCAGGGGATCACGATGCTCACCGTCACTGTAATCGAGTCTTGTACCGATATTGGCAATGGTCAGGCCGAAATCAAGAGGTGATAACACGCTGCCGGCAGGGGTGTGCCACAGCAGCGCCATATCAATCATGAAAGCAAAAGCACTACCATCACCTGTGACACCGGGAGCAAAGTTACCACTGGCCAGGTTGCTGTAGAGCAGTTTGGTGCTGATACCCCCTGCCAGTCCCAGCCTGCTGGAGAAGCAGCGTCCGTGCGAGATACTCAATACTGTTTCTGAGGAATTATATGAACCGAGGAGCTGGCCTGTGTCGTTCATAATATCACCACCACCGAGACTGTAGTGATACAATGCTACTCCATAAGTACCGGTGCGCCTGACCGGCCCCTTCCAGGCAATACTCAGGTAGTCAAACCGATCGTATAGAGTCGGGAGCATTTTAGAGTAATTGGCAGCGAACTCACCGGTCTGCTGGAATCCAAGTCCGGCCGGGTTGACATAGAGGGCTGAAATATCATCAGCCAGCGCCACTCCTGCACCACCGGCTCCAACCAGGCGGGCATCGGGATTCACCATCAGTACCGGGCCGCTGAATTCTCCCTGTGCAAACAGCAGTCCTGCTGTCAGGAGAACCCCTGCAAATGGGGTAATCGCGTTCATTACACTCCCCTTATTCCTGAAACCAGAGTATCAGGATCTCCATTATTTTCATCCTCAAGGCAACTATAAAAGCTACTTGGAGGTGATTCTATAGTCAAATAAAACCAGTCGCCAGCCTCTGGCGTACTACATCTGTGAGAAAAGATCAGCCATTCCGATTGCGCTAATCCTACGCACATGCAAACTTCTGCATACACCCGATAGTTACGCGCTCAGTGCAAGATTACATCTGTGAAAAAAGATCCGCCATTTCTATTGCAGAAATCGCGGCGTCCCACCCCTTGTTACCCGCTTTGGAACCGGCCCGCTCCAATGCCTGCTCCTGAGTGTCAGCTGTAATCACACCGTAGGAAACGGGCAGCTTATGGTTCAGGCTGACCTGAGCGATCCCTTTGGTAACTTCGGCAGCGATATAGTTGAAGTGCGGCGTGGCACCACGAATCACCGTGCCCAGGCAGATGACAGCATCAAAACGCCCTGATGCAGCCAGTTGCTCAGCGGCAACCGGGATCTCGAATGCTCCCGGAACCCGTACCAGCTCAATATTCTCCTCATCGGCATCATGACGCTCAAGACAGTCGAGTGCCCCTGTCAGCAGACGGGAACTGATTACATCGTTGAAACGGGCGAGTACGATCCCGAACTTTTTACCCCGGGCAGATAACTGGCCGTTGAATTCCTTCATCATTGCTCCTTTCATCTCTATTTAAGATCTCTCACATAACCATCCACACTTTATCCCCGCGCGTTTCGAAACCTACGGTTTCGCTTCAGAGATTTCGAGATGCGCGGGAATGACATCACTCGGTTTAAAAAACAAAGAACAGTAAGAGTCATACCTGTATTTCTACTCTGTACGCTGCTCCTGATCTGTAACTCCCGCATCCTTCTGTAACGGATCAAACAGATGCCCCAGACGAGTGCGTTTGGTTTCCAGGTAGCGGACGTTGTGCTCTGTGTGCTCCATAACGAGCGGTACCCGTTCCACAACTTCGAGTCCAAATCCAGCCAGCCCTACAATCTTGCGGGGGTTGTTGGTCAGCAGACGCATCCTGGTCACACCCAGTTCTTTGAGCATCTGCGCTCCCAGGCCATAGTCACGCAGGTCAGCATCAAATCCCAGTTGTTCATTTGCTTCGACGGTGTCCGCACCCTCGTCCTGCAGGTTGTATGCTTTCAGCTTATTCTGGAGACCGATCCCCCGACCCTCCTGACGCATGTAAAGCACAACACCCCGGCCCTCCTTTTCAATCATGGCAAGTGCAGCATCCAATTGCTCTCCACAGTCACAACGCAGCGAATGAAAGATGTCACCGGTCATACATTCTGAATGAACCCGCACCAGAACCGGTTCCTGCCCGGAAAGATCTCCCTTGACCAGGGCAACATGGTCCTGATTATCAATCGCGTTGGTGAAATGGGCCAGGCGAAAAGATCCCAGTCTGGTAGGTAGGCGCAATTCGACTGTTTTCTCGACCAGTTTTTCATGACGCTGACGGTATTCGATCAGGTCACGGATGGTAATCATCTTCAGCCCGAACCTTTGTTTGATCTTAAAAAGCTCCGGGACCCGTGCCATCGTACCATCATCGTTCATAATTTCGCAGAGGACTCCGGAGGGCAGGCTGCCGGCCAGCACTGCCAGATCAAGTGCCGCCTCAGTGTGCCCGGCCCGTCTGAGCACACCACCTTCTGCGGCTCGCAACGGAAAGATATGCCCGGGGCGCGCAAGTTCGCGGGAAGTGGTTTCCGGATCGACAGCTTTAAGTATGGTGGCAGAGCGGTCTGCGGCTGAGATACCGGTACTGGTGACACCGAGCGCGTCGATGCTGACCGTGAATGGGGTTTCGTGCAGGGCGGTATTGTGAGCGACCATCAAGGGCAGCTCCAACGCTTCTGTACGCTCACCTGTCAACGACTGGCAGATTATACCACGGCCATACATAGCCAGAAAATTGACCTTTTCCGGCGTACTCTTATCGGCGGCAAAGATGAAATCCCCTTCGTTTTCCCTGTTCTCGTCATCACAGACGATAATGATCTCACCGCGGCTGATTGCGGCAATAGCGGCCTCAATGGAATCAAACAGGGGTTCTTCAGTTCCACCTGCCGGTCTGTCAGCAGATATTTGAGTAGTCATCGTCAGTTCTCCATGTATCTAGATTATAATCATCGTGTCTGAACCTGCAGCTGTTACAGCCTGCATCACTGTTCTCAATCGCTCCCACCCTCCAGCAGGCGGGCAGCATACTTGGCCAGTACATCCATTTCCAGATTGACTGCCTGACCAATCTTCAGTTCACCCAGAGTTGTCTGTGCCGCGGTATGTGGAATAACCGCTACGCGGATCTGGTTACTATGGCTGGCGGCTATTGTCAGGCTTACACCTTCCACTGTGATTGAACCGGTCGGGGCAGCAAAACGGCTGAACTGCATCGGTAACTCTATAACCAGTTCCTGCCCCAGATCCCGTTGGACACGCTCCAGCAGCCGCCCGGAACAATCTACATGACCCTGGACAATGTGCCCGCCCAGCCGGGTGGTTGGCAACAGTGCCCGTTCAAGATTCACCCTGCTGCCGTACTGCAACCGGTTCAGGTTTGACTTACTCAGCGTTTCCCCGACAGCCTGAGCACTGAAAGTTTCCTTTTCCAGTCGGGTAACAGTCAGGCAGACACCGTTGACAGCGATCGAGTCACCAATGGCCATATCCTCAAGCACCAGACTGGAGGAAACAGTAAACTCAGCGCCAGTGGCAGATCCGGACCTGGATGTGACCGTTCCAATCTCTTCAATCAAACCGGTAAACATCACTCCTCCTGTCCTGGCGACATTAAGATTTTCCATTATTGTTATGCCTGTCCATGGCATTAGGGACACCTGCCTGCCATATCTACTCCGGACAGGTAGCCTCTATGAACTCCCGCCAGTGCTTATTGATTTCCGGCAGGCTGTACACAGTCCGGGTATCGCTGCCCAGCTGACTGTGGTGCAATAATTCCAGATCTATCCTGCTGTTTAACCTGTGCAACCGCAATCCATCGCCAGCCATCCAGGGCGCGGTATACACGATCAGCTCATCGAACAGCCCGGCATTAACAAAAGTGTGATGCACCCGGGCACCTCCCTCAACCAGCACAGAGTTTATACCTCGTGCCAGCAGCAGTGCCAGAACTGCCTGAGGATTGAGCAGATTATCTTCAATGTCTATCGGGAAGAGTTCCACCCCCAGCCTGCGCAGCTGCCCGGCCTTTTCAGAATGTATCACGTCCTGAGTTGTCAACACCCAGAGCGGCTCCTGCCTTGCCTGTTTGACAACTGTTGCCGTTTCCGTTATTCGCAACCGTTGATCCAGCACGATTTTGACTGGAGTCAAGGCAGAAATATCATTTCCATCATGTCTCACATTCAACTGCGGGTCATCATTGAGAATAGTGTCAACACCGACCAGGATAGCATCATGTTCAATTCGTAGAGTGTGTGTATCACGCCGGGCTTCTTCGCCGGTAATTCTGCCGCTGCTTGCACCGGCAGGTGTGATACAATCATCGATGGTGCGGGCGATTTTCACTGTTACCTGGGGACGATCCAGCAGATGACGGGTCAGGAAACCACGGTTCAAATGTGCTGCCTCTTCCGCCAGCAGGCCGCATTCCACTTCCACTCCATGTTGACGGAGAAAAGCGACCCCACCACCTTCAACCTGCTGGTTGGGGTCCCGGGTGGCTATCACTACACGTACCACCTCCCGTTCAACAATCAGCTTCGTACAGGGTGGCGTCTGCCCCAGATGATTGCAGGGCTCCAGATTCACAACCAGAGTACTCCCTCTGGTCTGCTCAACAGGAAGGGAGTGCAACAGTTGCGCTTCTGCATGCGGTTCACCGTAAGCAGAATGAAAAGCCTGTCCGACAATCTGCTCATCGCGCAGTAATACTGCACCGACCATCGGATTGGGATGGACACTACCCCGCCCCTGCACAGCCTGCTGCAGAGCGATATGCATAGCCTGCTTTTCCACAGCGGAAAAGGACATGGACTGACTCCGGTAGAATTATCTTCGGGGATATTTTGTGGGGGAGAGATACTCCGGTCTGGAAGGCGGAGTAGAGATACCGTTATTGGTAGTGCTGCCTCTCCCATCCGGACTCTTACCGTCGGTACCGGATTCTCACCGGTTCAATTCCGTTGCTTCAACGGAACTCGCGGACTTAAGGGATTTCTCCCTCTCACCGCCGGCAGGGAATTTCACCCATCCCCGAAGCAGTATCTAAGTTTACTTCAGCAATGGAGCTTTGTCAAGATGTATGGATGGAATTGAGCAGATTTTGTCCATTACTGTCGATTACCTCTTTGTACCAGTAGGCTGAATCCTTGAGTACACGCTTACCGGTTGCATAATCAACATGCACGATGCCGAAGCGTCGTTTATATCCGTGCGCCCATTCGAAATTATCCATAATTGACCACAGAAAATAGCCTTCGGCTTTAACACCATCCTCTATCGCCCGCTGATACTCCCTCAGGTAGCGGGTGTGAAAATCAATACGCTGGGAATCATGCACCTTGCCATCAACCTGTACCCAGTCGGTATTGGACATACCGTTCTCGGTTACAACGATGGGAAGCCGGTATCGTTCGTAGAGGAAAAGTGGTCCCCAGTAGAGGGCAGATGGTGTAACTTCCCACTCCATTGTAGTCAGTGGTGGACCGTCTGAGGAAGCTGGCACGGTGATAGTAGCATCATCCCCGGGCTGAACTGTTTCACCCTTGTATATGTTTGCGCCATAAAAATCAAGTTGTTGGCAGATTGTATCCATATCGCCAGCCTGAATGTCAGGCAGCTCACGCTGGAAGAGCTCAAGGCCGTCATCAGGATAGTTGCCAAGAATCATTGGATCGGCAAACCAGCTGTTGTTCCAGCAATCCCTGGCTGTAATGGCAAAAGTAGAGTTGCGTGCCGCTTCGATATCTTTCGTACTGTTGCTGGCCGGGAGTTTGACAACTCCAACCGGAGCAGCTCCGATGAGCGGTGTTAATCCGGCACTGGCACGTATTACCTGCACTGCTTTACCATGTGCCAGCAGAGAATTGTGAGCTGCCGCCAGGACTTCCGAAAAGCCCAGCTGTAGACCCGGGGCATCCTCACCTGTCTGGTGACCATAACCGATAAAGCATTGAGGTTCGTTCAGTGTCATCCAACGGGTTACCCGGTCGGAGAGCTTATCGACGATCACTCGTGTGTATTCCGCAAACCAATCCGAACTGTCACGGTTGAGCCAGCCACCCTTTTGATAGAGAGTGTAAGGATAATCCCAGTGGAACAGTGTTACCCAGGGATCAACACTGTTTTCCAGCAGTGCATCGATCAGGCGATCGTAAAACGCTAGTCCCCGGCTATTCACCTGGCCGATGCCATCAGGCAGCACTCTTGGCCAGGAAATCGACAAGCGGTATGCCTGCAGTCCAATCTCGCCCATCATACGCGCATCGTCTGAGTATCGATGGTAGTGATCACAAGCAGTATCACCGGTGTTTCCGGACCAGACAGCTCCCGGTTTCCGACACATCATATCCCAGATGGATAACCCCTTGCCATCCTCAGATGTTGCCCCCTCTATCTGGTAGCTGGCAGCTGCGGCTCCCCATACAAAGTTCCCTGGAAAAGTCATCAGTTGATCTCTACTTTTCGTCCCGGTTTTTACAAAAGCAACAGCGTACTCAGGGTGTTGTTACCGGGGGCTTTCCGGAACCACCAGCCTGCGATTTCTGGTAATGCTCCATCGCCATCGGCATCAGCTTCTCAATCTGCTCAATACGGGTTTCATCTGCCGGGTGAGTGCTGAGGAACTCCGGAGGCGCAGCTCCACCCTTCATCTCCTGCATCCGTTGCCAGAAGAGGGCTGCTTCCTGCGGGTTGTAACCTGCCATTGCCATAAAAATCAATCCGAGGTGATCTGCTTCACTCTCATGCAGGCGGCTGAACGGTAACATGACTCCCACCTGTGACCCAAGACCGAAAGCAGTCATCCAGAGAGCCTGTGTCTGTTCCGGTTTTTCCTCCAGTGACTTCATCAGTAACATACCACCGGTCTGTGCCACGAGGCCCTGACTCATTCGTTCGTTGCCATGCCGGGCGATCGCATGGGCGATCTCGTGCCCCATAACTACAGCCAGTCCCGCCTCGTTCTCAGTGATCGGCAGAATACCGGTGTAGATCACAACCTTCCCGCCGGGCATACACCAGGCGTTAGGTGTCTCGTCTTCCACCAGGTTGAATTCCCACTCGTAGCCGACCAGTTCTCCTGAGAGATTATGATCGTCGAAATACTGCTCAACAGCTTTCTGAATTCTATCTCCGACCCGCAGTACCATCTTAGTGGCTACCCCGTCCTTGCTCAGCGGATGCTCCGCGAGAAACTGATCATACTGCTGGAAGCTCATTGATAGCATAGATGCATCGGGAATCAGGTCCAGCTGACGGCGGCCGGTCAGCGGCACTGTAGCACAGGACTGCAATATGAAAAACAGAAGCGTGATAGTGATGTAACTGTAACTGTTGGACCGCATATTCACCTCGCAGGTTATTTCGAATAATGATCTGGCCGGACATATTGGAAACCGGGGCCCGCACTACAGATGTTTTATAGTGTTTCCCGTTTCTTGCAACTCAATATTGCAGGTCAAGAATGAACTAACCGGAACGATACTACTGGTTTCCTACCAGCTCCTCTTATTACAGGAAACACTTTTAAGCGATTCATTGATAACTGATTACAAAACTGGCTCACTTCGGGAATCGCTAATGATAAGAATCAGAATTTTCCGTGTTAAAGACGAGTGTTTTCATAAACTGTAGACGACAATTCATGTTGACAATGGCTGGAGGTTGCTGTGAAAAACAGATGCGAATGGGCTGGCAGTGATCCACTCTACATCTCATATCACGACGAAGTCTGGGGTGTCCCGGTCTATGACGATCGACAACTATTTGAAATGCTGATTCTGGAAGGGGCACAGGCTGGCCTGAGCTGGTTGACAATTCTGAAGAAGCAGGAGAACTACCGGAAGGCTTTCCACAATTTCGATCCTGTGGTGATTGCCCGCTATGGAGAATCTGATATCAACCGGCTACTCGCTGATGCCGGGATTGTGCGTAACAGGCTCAAAATAGAATCTGCCATCAAGAATGCGCGTGGTGTTCTACAGCTGCAGGAAGAATTCGGCTCACTCAGTTCATTCCTCTGGAAATATGTTGATGGAACCACAATGCAAAACAGCTGGTCATCCATGAGTGAACTGTCGGCAGAGACTGAGCAATCAAAATTAATGAGCAGGGATCTAAAGCGACGGGGATTTAACTTTGTCGGTCCCACTATCTGCTATGCATTTATGCAATCGGTCGGTATGGTGAATGATCACACCATGGACTGTTTTCGGTACCGGGAGCTCAACCCTAGACCACCAGTTTGATCCCGAAAATAATCACTGAGAGCAGTGCACCCAGGGCAAGCAGGATATAGCTGTAGCGCAGCAGACGATACTTCTTTTTGAGCACAACCCCGATCTGGTAGATATCCTTCAGCAGCAGCGCCCTGGCAGAGGAGTTATCGACCAGAGTCTCGAGCATATAGTCAACATACGTAGCTTCCGGCAGGGAAGCGAAAAACCCGAAGAAGAGTGGATTAGGCATCTCTTCCGGACGCCTGAATTCAACAGTTCTGGTCCTCGGCAGGACCACCAGAATGGCCATAAAAAAAG
>CAZCRT010000006.1:28270-89346 GCA_964501185.1 uncultured Bacteroidia bacterium | reverse complement strand
ATACTGTTAATATGTTTGTCAAAGAAACTGTAAACGTAGAAGGTTAGTTATACACTCAATGATTTACAGTCTGGTAATGAGATAGCTGTCGCAGTTGCAACCGGTACCTTGAAAACAATTCCGAAACGGTACTGACAACAGTGAAACAGGGGAACCTTTTCCAGTTCTATTCGTCTAAGAGATGATCACCGTTACATCCCTTTATAATGCAACTTCCTGCTGTCATCAGACTGACCTCATTGTGATTCGCCTTGTATAAGTTTCGATAAGTTATATTATTGAACTACTCAACATCTAAAGAGAGGAATCAAGATGAGTACAAAAGAAATTCTGGATACAATCTGGAAGTACCTGATACTGCTGGTTGCAGTCTGGGCGATGGTGTTGCTGACCGGGCAGCTCTGCATGAGCCGGTTTGGATCGCATGGTCTTATTATGAGTGGACATCACGGTTCTGACCGTTGTGGTGGCTTTGAAGGTCTGTGTGATTTTTCAGATGATGATATTCACACCAACATCGAGTGGATTGAGAAGGATGGCGACAGCCTGATGGTGGTTACGGTCAGCGCTGAAGAGCTGCTTGACGATGGCAATGTGCATTCCGGGCTGGCGAATATGGTCATCTCTACAAAGGAAATTGAAGCCAATGTCAGCGAGGATGGTGGAGTTATAACCATCGAGATAGAGACTGACGACGAGGATGGCCCCCGGAAACGGGTCGTTCGCAAAGTTATCAGAACATCTGACGAATAGTCTCTTCGCGTTAGCTGGAATACCACATCCAGTTGAAGAGCAGATATGGCAAATGATACATCCACAGCAGGGTGTGGCTGGTCTACAAATTACGCCGGTTCCTGAAAGCTTAATTACCGGCTGACACCCTGAGGAACACGTGATACAAACGATATTCATAGATCTGCTTTCTGAATTCTGGCTGTTGATGCAACAGATGGCTCCCTGGCTTTTGTTTGGCTTTGTGGTGGCGGGACTTCTCTCATTTTTCATACCCAGGGAAGTGGTTGAACAGAAGCTGGGTGGCAGCGGCCTGGGGCCGGTCGTGAAAGCCTCCCTGTTTGGCATACCGCTACCTATCTGCTCCTGTGGTGTAATCCCGCTGGCTGCCTCTCTGCGTCGGCATGGTGCCAGCCGTGGCGCTACCACCTCCTTTCTCCTTTCAACACCGCAGACAGGTATTGACAGCATTATGGTTACCTGGAGCCTGCTGGGGCCTGTGTTTGCCGTTTTCCGCCCACTGGTTGCCCTGGTTACCGGACTGGCGGGAGGTTCGCTGGCTGCTGTGCTGGATGACCAGAAAGAGGATGTCACGGCAGATGCGGCTGATTGCCACGATGACTGCTGTTCTACGGGGCAGGGTGGCGGCAGGCGTCTACTGGGAGCTTTCAAGCATGGTCTGGTAACATTGCCGCGAGATATCGGGGGTGCGTTGCTGCTGGGTCTGCTTATTGCAGCTGTCCTTTCACTGGCATTGCCGGATGATTTCTTCGCTCCGCTGCTCGGTACAGGTGTTGTAGCCATCCTGGTGATGATGGCGGCAGGCATTCCGGTTTATGTTTGTGCTACAGCGTCGGTACCGGTGGCCCTGACACTGATGGCCAAAGGGGTTTCACCCGGTGCGGCTCTGGCCTTCCTGATAACCGGTCCCGCTACCAATGCGGCTGCAGTCGCGACTGTCTGGAAAATTCTGGGCAGGCGCACGGCGCTGGTTTTCATGGGGACGGTCGCTGTAGGGGCTTTTCTGGCCGGGATACTGTTTGATACACTTTATAGAGATGTTACTGTTACCGGGATGACCCATCTGCATGAGATGTTGCCCGGCTGGCTGGAGAACGGCTCGGCAGTTATTCTTCTGCTGGTACTCGCCAACGGCTGGTTGCGTCGAAATTCGTCCCCTGACACAACAGAAGAGATCGATTTAAGTGCAGCATCAGCAACTGATACGATAGAAATAAAGGTCAGCGGTATGACCTGTGAGCATTGTGTGGCCAGTGTTAAGGGTGCTGTGGAAAGTAATCCCGGTGTTGAACAGGTTGCCGTCAATCTGAAGAGTGGGACTGCTACTGTCAGTGGAACTGGCTTCAATATTGAGACGATAATATCCACTATCGAAATGGCAGGATTCAAAGCCACGGTTTAAGGTTAAGTAACTTCCTGAGGAGCAAAATATGTATTGTCGCAACTGTGGTCAACAGATCGACCCCAATGCATGGGCATGCCCGAAGTGCGGGTGCCGGCCTCTGCAGGGGAGCGCATTCTGCAGCAAGTGTGGTGAGCAGACAAAAACGGCACAGGTCCTCTGTACTGCCTGTGGCCATACCCTGACCCGTGCCAGCTATTCCAACCAGAAACTGGTTGCCGGATTGCTGGGTATCGTGCTGGGTATGTTCGGCATCCATAAGTTCTTCCTGGGATACACCCGTGAAGGTATAGTCATGTTGCTGGTCACATTGCTGACACTGTTTATCCTCTCCTGGATCCCAGCCGTAATTGGTATTGCAGAAGGGATTATCTACCTGACCATGACTGACCAGGAATTCGACACAATTTATGTGCGGGGGCGTAAGTACTGGTTTTAGAAATCAACTGATCATTATTTCTGTGATCTATAACTATTATTTGATCGTAACCAGCATAGCTGCTTCATATTATTCCCACCAAAAAAGTATAATGCGCACTTCTGCCTTGTTGCGAGTAGACACGATTATTGATAAATTACAATGATTGTAAAACTACTGTTTCACAGCATCCTGTGGATTGCTGTGTGTGCCCATGGAGGATACAATGCAACGTAGAGTGTTCCTGCACTCCCTCTTCATCTGCCTGGTCAGCATAACTGTGCTGGCAGATCCACCACCCCAGTATGATCTGCGGGACGTTGACGGTGTAAATTATGTTACCGGTGTTCGAAGTCAGCAGGGTGGAACCTGCTGGACACATGGTGCACTGGCAGCAATGGAGGGTAACCTGTTGATGACCGGTAACTGGTCAGGTGCCGGTGAAACCGGTGAACCAGATCTTGCCGAGTACCACCTTGACTGGTGGAATGGTTTTAACGATCATAACAACGATGATATTGAGCCACCCTCCGGCAGCGGGCTCGAGGTACATATGGGTGGTGATTACCGGGTGACTTCCGCCTACCTAACGCGTCTTGAGGGAGCGGTAAGAGATATTGATGGCCAATCATATGACACTCCCCCCGATCGCACGCATCAGGACTATCACTACTTCATCGCCCGTGATATCGAGTGGTTTGTCGCCGGTCCTGATCTGGAAGGCATTGATATCATCAAGCAGAAGATAATTGATGAAGGAGTGCTGGGAACCTGCATGTGCTACGATGCCGACTTCATAGAGAACTATATCCACTATCAGCCTCCCGATAACGAACTCGACCCTAATCACGCGATTGCCATCATCGGCTGGGATGACGATAAGGTGACTCAAGCTCCTGAGAACGGGGCCTGGCTGGTTAAGAACAGCTGGGGAAGCGGCTGGGGTGAGAATGGCTACTTCTGGATATCTTATTATGACAAGCACTGCTGCCAGAATGTGGAGATGGGTGCAATCTCTTTCCAGGATGTTATCCCCACACCCTGGGATCAGGCCTACTTCCATGACTATCATGGCTGGCGTGATACCCGAGAAGAGATCAGTGAAGCTTTCAACAGTTTTACCGCGACAGGCAGCGAAGTCCTGCAGGCGGTCAGTTTCTTTACAGCTGCAGACAGTGTCACCTGTGATATAATCGTTTATGGTGAATTCATCGAGGGAATGCTGCTCAATCCACTGGCTTTAAAAAGCACCTTCCTCAACCACACAGGCTTTCATACGGTTGACCTCGATGCACCGATTACACTTCACAACGGTGATGATTTCCATATCTATCTTCAGATATCCGCAGGAGGGCACCCGTATGACCGCAGTTCCGATGTGCCGGTGCTGTTAGGAGCCAGTTACAGGGTAATTGTCGAATCATCAGCAGCGCCGGGAGAAAGCTGGTATCGTGAAGGTGATGCCTGGCACGATCTCTATTACTGGGAGAACGATCCCTGGACAGGTACGGCAAATTTCTGTATCAAGGGTCTTAGCTCCGATTCAGGTCTGGGTGTGACTCCTGATGATCGTTTCCGTTCCCAGGGGCCGACAGGTGGGCCGTTTGCTCCAGTCAATGGAGAATATCTGGTTCACAATAACAACGGCTGGATAATAGACTATTCGGTTGCAATTACACCGGCCATTGACTGGGTGCAGTTGTCTGGGCCTGTCAACGGTACGCTGTCTCCCGGTGAGAGCGCTGCAATACCTTTTGAAATCACTCCTGCTGCGGAAACGATGGATACAGGGGCCTATCTGACTACTGTCCAGTTCAGCAATGACACCGATCATATCGGCGATTGTGAACGTGATCTGCTGCTGGTCATTGGTGATCAGCAGGTTCATTACAGCTGGTTACTGGATGATGATCCCGGCTGGCTCACAGAGGCTGACTGGGCGTTTGGACAACCAACCGGTGGCGGTGGTGATCACGGTGGACCAGATCCGAACAGTGGCTACACCGGTTTAAATGTATATGGCTATAACCTGAGCGGTGATTATTCTAACAGCATGGATGTACCACAGCGATTAATCAGTGAGCCGATCGACTGCAGTGGACTCTACAATGTCGAACTTAACTTTCAACGCTGGTTAGGTGTCGAGCAACCTGCTTACGACCATGCTCGGATTGCTGTGTCCATTGATAACAGTAACTGGGCTACAGTCTGGGAGAATCAGGAAGAGATCACCGATTTTGACTGGATTGAGATGACCATCGATATCTCTGCGGTAGCCGATAATCAGCCTGAAGTCAGAGTCGCCTGGTTGATGGGTCCGACTGACGGTGGCTGGACGTATTGTGGGTGGAATCTCGACGACATCACAATCACTGCATTGGGACTCAGCATTCAGCGGGTTGAAGATCTCATTATCAGCTGGTTTGATACTGATGTGCTGTTGAACTGGTCACCGCTGGCAGGTGCAGCTTCCTATTCTGTATACAGACTGGGCCAGCCATATGCTGCAGAAGGTGACCTGATTACAACAACCGGTACTACTTCCTTACTGCTTGCTGATGAATCAGCTCTTTTTCCACAGGCCTTTTATTATGTAATTGTGAACTATTAGGTGACATATACTCAACCATATTGACAGGAGATGAACATGCGGAAAATTACCTCCGTTCTTATTCTGCTGTTGCTGGCGGCTACCGCCTATGCAACTCAGCACACAATCGACAGCGATGCGACGACCGGCGTCACAGTTATAGACGGCCGCTGGGGCAACACGACCCTGGAGTGCAGGGTCAGCGCATTCGAAACAGAAACTATCCAGATTGATGGTGACATCTACAATATCATCAACCTGCCGGGTGAACCACGCCTGCAGCAGGTGGGTGCACCGGCACTGCCACATTTAGCAGTCAGCATCGTCATTCCTGATGACGCCGCTACTGGCCTTCAGGTTCTGGAAACGGAATACACTGATTATCCGGGAATGCGCCCGGAACCATCAAAAGGTGTTGTTACCCGTAATATTGACCCGGCGACGGTTCCCTACAGCTTTGGCCCCGAGTATGACACAGTTGTGTTCCCGGCGAGCACCGCCAGCCTGGACACCCCTTACATCCTGCGTGACTTCCGTGGCCAGGTTGTACACTTTCAGCCTTTCGTCTGGCTGCCGGAGTCAAACTCCCTGCGTGTATACAGCCGTATTCTGGTTACAGTAGAGACTTCAGGACGCGGTTCGGAAAATGTTATCGAACGGGCAGCTCTGCCGACAGCAGTCGACAGTGAGTTTCTCAACATCTATCGTGGGCAGTTTATCAATTTTGACGACCGGGAAGAGCGTTATACGCCCCTGGAAGAGGTGGGTGGCTTACTGATTATTACTGCTGATGCCTTCCATGCCGAAGTACAGCCATTAGCTGACTGGAAAATGCAGAAGGGGATCCCGACCGAGATCGTCGATCTTTCGACCATCGGTTACAATTCCTCGCAGGTGCAGAGTTTTGTGCAGACCTATTACGACAATTACGATCTGACCTTCCTGCTGCTGGTGGGTGACGCGGCCGATGTCCCGACACCGTATGCATCAGGTGGTTCTTCCGATCCCAGCTATTCCCTGCTGGCAGGTGGTGACAACTATCCTGATATCTTCGTCGGGCGTTTCTCCGGTGAAACACCCGCCCAGATTGCCACCATGGTGGAGCGTACTGTCGAGTACGAACGGGATGCTTCAGCAGCGACCTGGTATCACAAAGGTATGGGTGTTGCTTCCAATCAGGGTCCCGGTGACGATGGTGAATATGACAACGAACATCAGGATAACATCCGTACCGACCTCCTGGGTTACACTTACACAGAGGTAGATCAGATCTACGATCCCTCCGGCACAGCCGCTCAGGTTTCCAATGCTCTGAATGTCGGCCGTTCCATTATCAACTATACCGGTCATGGTTCCAGCACCAGCTGGGGTTCTACCGGCTTCAGTAATACCCACATTAACAATCTTGTAAACGACAATATGTTACCGTTCATACAGAGTGTGGCCTGTGTCAATGGGCAGTTCGATGGACTGACCTGTTTTGCGGAAGCCTGGTTACGTGCTACCAACGCCGGTGAGCCGACAGGGGCGATCGGCATCTATGCCTCTTCTATCAATCAGTCCTGGAACTCACCGATGTGTGGCCAGGATGAGATGGTCGATCTGCTGGTTGCCGATGAGAAGAACAGTTATGGCGGGATCTGCTTCAACGGCTCCATGCAGATGATGGACGAATATGGTGCTGATGGAATTAACATGTTTAATACGTGGCACATTTTCGGTGATCCGTCTATTCAGCTGCGCAGTGACAGCCCGACCGTAATGAATGTAACACATGCCGGCTCCATGTTCCCGACCGCTGAGAGCTATCTGGTGAACTGCGCCGGTGTCGCAGACGCACTCTGTACGCTCTGGGGAAACGGAGTTGTGTACGGCAGTTGTGTCAGCGATGGTTCCGGAATGGCTTCTATCCCGATGGGTCCTGTACCGGAAGTCGGTGTGAGTCTTACCCTGACAGTCACAGCTTATAACTACACAACCGTGCAGGAACCGGTAGAAGTGATACCACCCTCCGGCCCCTTTGTTTCCCTGACCGGTTTCATGGTAGCTGATGACAATGGTGAGCTTAATCCCGGTGAGAACCCGCCACTGACCCTGACCATGGAGAATATAGGTGTTGAAACAGCCAGCGGTGTCTGGTCGATGCTTTCCACAAGTGATCCCTGGGTCAGCATTATTGATAATGAAGAGTACTATGGTGATATGGACCCTGGTGCCGTAGTGACCATTCCGGAAGGTTTCCAGCTGGCTGTTGCTGCAGATGCTCCCGAGAATCATCAGGTCAACTTCACTCTGCTGACTGAAGCCGCAGGTGAGTGGAGCTGGGAAGCCGGGTTTACACTTACCATCTACTATATCTATGAACAGTACTGGGCTGATGATTGTGAGACAACCGTTGACTGGTCGCATTCTGCTCCGATCGGATGGGGGGACCAGTGGCACCTGAGCAGTGAGCAGTGTCAGAGCCCCGCACACAGTTGGAAGTGTGGTGACAGTGGCACCGGTGATTATGATACAACACTTGATTCACGACTGGTATCACCACCGGTCGCTCTGCGTTCAAATTCCCGCCTCACCTTCAGGCACTGGATGGAGGGGGAGGTTTCAGGTACCTATCCTGATTCGGCCTACGATGGCGGTTTCATTGAGATAAGCACAGATGGGAATATCTGGACACAGCTTAATCCTGACAATGGTGGTTACAACGCTTATTTCCGCACTGAATCGGGTGGCGGCAATCCTGCAACGCATCCTTACGAGGGTGGTACACCCTGTTGGTCCGGCAGCTTTGACTGGTCCGACTGCGTAATCAACCTTGGGGACTATGCGGAGGAAACCGTACAATTCCGTTTCTGTTTCGGCAGTGATCAGGGTGGTAGTAATGAAGGATGGTATATCGATGATCTGGCGCTGGTCGGAGTAGCCGGAACCGAGCTGGAACCGGTTACAGATCTTGATATCAGCGTTAATGGTGATTTTGTGATTCTGTCCTGGACAGCTGCAGTTGGTGCGGCTTCCTATAACGTTTACGGTTCGACAAACCCATACAGTGAATTCGAATTACTGGGGAACACCGGTGTGCCACAATGGACTGTTCCAACAGGTGCCGGTTTCAGTTACTTCCAGGTAACATCAGTCAACTGATTCGGGCATTAGCTGAATTTCATAAGCCGGCTCCCTGCAGGAGTCGGCTTTTTACATTTTTCATATTTACCACCATGTCAGTACTGCTTTTCCGAGATTATTCAGAATTTAAAACTCGTCACTCCCACCCCTGAAGCGAAACCGGGGTTTCGAGACCCGCGGTAATGACTTTGATATAGCGATGTAAACGTATTCCATGACAGTATCTCGCTGATTTGTTTGGCAAATTGTAACTGCGAGACTATAGTATTTGAAGAGGTGAATGACAGTGCAGTTTCTGATGAACGGAACTGCGCAGAGATTGCATAAATATGATTGTTTTAAGAGGATAACATGAATGACAATGTAGTGAAACTGTGGCCGGAACTTGAGTGGATTGAGAATGAGGACCTGCGTACCCGTACTGCCAGGACGTGGGAAATCGCACTTGAACGGAGCAAACTGAATGCTGCTGATCTGGAGGAGATTCCTTTTACCCTGCTGGTTGAGAACTGCCAGGTGAGTTTCATGGCACACAAACGGGCTGTAGTACACATCGCTCTGGAAGCAGCCCGCAAGATGGAGCATTTTTTCGGTGAGGAACTGCCGGTCGATCTCGATGTTGTGGTTGCGGGTGCTATTCTGGCCGATGTCGGTAAACTGCTCGAATATGACCGAGTTGATGGCAAAGCTGTAGTCAGTGATTACGGTCGTTACCTGCGTCATCCTTTCTCCGGTGTCGGTCTGGCAATGGAGTGCGGTGTGCCACAGGAAGTATGTCATATTATTGCAGCGCATGCCGGTGAAGGAGATATGGTCAAACGTTCTACAGAAGCATATGTCGTTCATCACGCTGACTTCATGACTTTTCTCCCCTTCAAAAACAGACTGGGCAAGTAGCTTTTCAACTCGGAAGTTCTGTGGATACAGATTTACTGTCTCATCCCTGCCTGGAAGAGAGTGTTTTTAAAGATACCTGAGAGCACCCGGTTGACTTGCAATCGGTTTATTGAAAACGAGTTATCGAAAGAGGATATCATGGCAACTCTGAAAACCTATTTTCTGGAAACCCGCCCGCAGTTTCTGCTGCTTTCACTCGTGCTGGTCCTGCAGGGAATCGCTATTGTTCACTATTACGAGATCAACATAAACTGGTTGACAGCAGTCATCACACTGGTTGGAGTCCTGTTGGCCCACTCCGGTATCAATATCCTCAATGATTACTGGGATGCGCGTAGTGGAATTGATGCCGCTACCCGGCAAACCCCTTTCAGCGGTGGGTCCGGAATCGTGCGTGATGGGATTATTTCACAGAAGGCTGCTCTGGTTTACGGGTTGCTGGTAACTCTGATTGCTCTGCTGGCCGGGCTTTATCTCTGCTGGCAGACAAGTTGGAGTCTGATCTATTTCATCCTGATCGGTGGTGTGGGAGTATTACTATACAACACTGTTCTGGCTAAGATAATGCTTGGTGAGATAACAGCCGGCCTGGCATTGGGCTCACTGGTGATTCTGGGAACTATTGCCGTACAGCAGATGGCTCTCAACAGCACCCTGATCTGGCTTTCCATTCCAGCCGGGTTACTCACCCTCAATCTCCTGTTCTTAAATGAAATCCCCGATGCTGCAGCTGACAGGGAAGGGGGCCGTTTTCACTGGGTCATCGCCTTTGGCCGTAAAGGATCTCTGGTGATCTACACAGTTATTGTCGTGGCCACCTTTCTGCTGATTGCACTGGCACCAATGCTGTTTGAAGTTACCCGTTGGAGCTGGCTGGGTATGATCGGCCTGCTCCCTGCTTTCGGTGCTGTCACTGGTGCATTTAAAGCTGGCGATGATCTGGAAAAACTGGTACCGGCGCTGGGTGCAAATGTCATGATGGTTCTCAGTACAGACCTGTTGCTGGCGGTTGGCTACTTCATTGGATAGCTGAATGAGTTTGAATGGAACTGAAACGAAGTTGCGGATTATTGTTGCCGGTTACCGCACTGCCAGCTCGTGGTTATTGTGGTGATCTCGGCCCTGGTGCCCGTGACTGGCTCGAATTCTGTAAGTCAGCCGGTTGCAGCTGGTGGCAGATCCTCCCATCCGGGCCTACCGGTTACGGAAACTCTCCATATCAGTGCTTTTCAGCTTTTGCCGGCAATCCGCTCTGGATAAGTCCAGAGGAGCTGCTGGTTGATGGATTGCTGTCAGAACTGCCACAGGTGGAAGATCCCCCTTCCAGCAGGATAGACTACATAACTGCTGCCAGTGAAAACGAACGAATGCTGGCCAGCTCCTGGCAGCTGTTCAGGAAGAATAATCCCGACAATTTGAGACTGGAATTCGACAGCTTCTACGAGCAGGAACATGATTGGCTCGAAGACTATGCCCTCTTCATGGTCATCAGAAAGCAGCAGCAGTCAAGGTCCTGGCAGGAGTGGCCGGAGCCTCTGCGCAGCCGTGAACCAGCCGCACTGCGGGAAATCAAGGCACAGCATGGAGAGCAGCTACAGCAGGTCTGTTACGAACAGTGGCTGTTTTACCGGCAATGGCAGAAACTGCATCGTGAAGCTATCGATCATGGCATCAATATCATTGGTGATCTACCGCTGTTTGTCGCTTTTGACTCCGCTGATGTCTGGTCACATCCGGAATTGTTCAAACTGGATCAGGATTTGCAGCCACCGGTTGTAGCCGGTGTTCCACCCGATTATTTCTCACCTGACGGTCAACGGTGGGGCAACCCGCTATTCAACTGGCAGCAGCATATTGATACCGGTTTTGAGTGGTGGGTTGAACGTCTGCGGCATTCGCTGGAACAGGTTGATCTGCTGCGGCTCGATCATTTTCGTGGTTTTGTGGCTTGCTGGGAAGTACCGGCCAGAGAAACTCACGCCCGTAATGGCAGCTGGGAGCCGGCACCGGGTCGTGAATTGCTGAAAAGGTTTCAACAGGAGTTTGACCGGTTGCCATTGCTGGCTGAGGATCTGGGATTGATAACTGAGGAAGTGCGTCAACTGCGTGATGAATTTCAACTTCCAGGAATGAGTATAATGCAATTCGCTTTTGATGGAGACGAAGATAACAGTTTTCTGCCTCACAATCATCTTCAGCACAGTGTCGCGTACACGGGAACTCACGATAACGATACCACACCCGGCTGGTGGAGTGGAACTACCCGCCGTCAAAAAAAACAGGTGCTGAAATATCTATCCACAAAGGCCGGAACGGTTATTGATGACTTGATTGCTGCAGTTATAGCTTCACCGGCGACTCTGGCTGTTATTCCTCTTCAGGACCTGCTGATGCAGGATAGCAGTAGCCGTACTAATCATCCCGGCAGTTCAAGCGGAAACTGGGAGTATCGTTGTCAGCGGGAAATGCTGCAGTACAGTACGGCTGAAAAACTCACCCGGCTCAATCAGAAGTACCACAGGCTGACAGTGACACCGGGATAAATCTATTGCTGTTACTGGGGGGAGTAAGTAGCTTAATAAGTTCAGGAAGAATTCACTAACCGATGTTGCGCGACACATGGAATGTGCGTTGACAGTGATACTAGAAACAGACAGAGGCTGACCTTGATCGACAGACGTTTTCCCCTGCTATGGCTACTGATATTTATGCTTACCTGTGGCGTTGTTTCTCAGGCACAGGAGATGGAGTTAACCATTCTCGGATTATCAGTAGAAGGCAACGAACTTACTGACGACAACCTGATTCTGCTTAATAGCGGACTGGGTGTCAATGACCGCATAACATTGATAGATCTTCAGAATGCCATGCATCAATTATGGATGCTCGGGCGATTCAGTGATCTTGAAATTGCCGAAGAGCGTACTATCGGTGATGGTGTTTTCCTGGTGATCCGGGTAAAGGAGCTTCCTTTGCTGGGGAGCATTGAGATCAGTGGCAACAAGAAACTGAAGAAATACAGAATTGAAGAGAAGATCGAAGAGATTCTGTGGGAGTTTCATCCCATTCCTGCCAGTGCCGCGTTCAATATCCGTCGGAGTTTACTCGAGCTCTACAGCGAGGAAGGCTATAATCTGGCTGAAATCGAAGTGACTGTTGACGATACAAATCCTTCTGCAGCTGTATTCAAGATATTCATTTCCGAGGGTAAGCATGTTCGTATCCGTGAGGTTCTTTTCCACGGGCTGGTAGAGCTGGAGCAGGAGAAGCTACAGAAGAAAATGAAGAAAACCCGTACCCGCCGCTGGTGGCGGTCTGGTGAATTTGACCAGAATGAGTACGAGGAAGATAAACTGGCGGTACTCGATTATTGCCGCAACGAAGGTTACAGCGATGCTGCGATTCTGTCAGACTCACTCAGTTACAGTGAAGACGGCAGCGATATGTTTATCCATCTGAATATTTACGAGGGACCCCGTTATCACTTCGGTGAGATCACCTGGAGTGGAAACACCCTCTTCACTGACGAGTTTTTACAGAGCCAGCTGGTTTTCAAGAGTGGGGATATCTTCAACCAGGAGAAACTGGACGAATCTGTGATGATGCGGGTTCAGAATCTCTATTACGATAATGGCTACATCAATGCCTATATAGATTACTCCCGTCAGCCGGTAGCTGATAACCGGCTTGATCTCAATTTCACAATCCATGAAGGCAACGAATTCCGGGTTGCGCATATCATTATCCAGGGTAACAACAAGACCAAGGAGAAGGTGATCCGTCGTGAGATGGTGCTCTATCCCGGTGATACTTTCAATCGTGGGAAACTGGATCGCTCTTTCCGCAATATCATGATGTTGAACTATTTCAGCAATGTTGTCCCGGATGTCGAGATAGCCGGCTCCGATCAGGTTGACCTGATTATGGATGTGACGGAGAAGGGTACAGACAACATTCAGATGTCCGCCGGGTATTCCGGTCGTGACGGTATGATTGGCCAGATCGGTTTTGGAATGAAAAACTTCCTCGGGAATGGCCAGCAGATGGATTTCAGCTGGAACTTCGGTTATCAGTATCGTTCCCTTTCCCTTGCCTTTACTGAACCATATCTATGGGACACACCAACTCTGGCCGGTTTCCGTGTATACGATCTGCAACGGGGTGGTGCCTACTATAACTTTGATTTTCGTGAGCGTGGTTTCTCAGTGACTCTGGGCAGGAAGCTGAGCTGGCCGGACGATTATTGCAGGATTTCCGGCCGTTATAGTCTGGAAGAGGTTGAGTACACCAACTTCGATGAAGGATTCGATTACTCCCGCAATAATCTGATTGAAGATGAGCCACAGATATCCAGTGTTTTTTCACTGACCCTTTCTCGTGATACAAAAAACCGGGTTGAATACCCGACCCGCGGTGCTACGGTCTCTCTGACCGGGCAGTTAAGCGGTGGTATGCTGGGTGGTGATGAGCACTTCCAGAAGTATACTCTCGAATACAAGTGGTATCAGCAGACTTTCCTGAAACTTGTCAGTGCAACCAGTGTGCTGGCCGGTGTGGCAGATGGCCTCAGGCTGGGACAGACTGTTCCTTATCTGGATCGTTTCTATATGGGAGGTACCGGGCTGGGCATGGGTACTCCCCTGCGCGGCTACGATGAACGGCAGGTCGGCCCCATGACTGATGGGTTGCCGGATGGCGGCAAAACGATGATGAAGCTTTCCTGGGAACTGAGACGCAGTCTGATAGAGAGTGATATGACGGTCTACCTGCTGACATTTGCCGAGGCGGGGAATGTGTGGTCCCGTTTTAATTCAGCCAGCTTTGGTACCCTCAGACGCAGCGCGGGGGTCGGTTTGCGTATGTATATGCCGATGATCGGTCTGATAGGTATCGATTTCGGTTATGGATTTGACTACTTCAGTGCTGAAACCGGATTGCGTAAAGGGCAGTGGTATCCCCACTTCCAGTTCGGTCGCACTTTTTAATTCTGTCTGAAACATTTCAATCAAATAGTGAGGAATAAAATGAAAAAGCTATTACTGGTCAGCTGCCTGGTATTAATGGCGGCAGGTGTGGTAAATGCCCGTGATTTGAAAATCGGTATTGTTGATTCACAGGCAATCCTGGCGAACTACGAAGAGTATAATAACGCCATGTCAATTCTGCAGGAAGAAAAGATCGGTTGGGATCGTCAGATTACCGATCTGGAGACGAGTATCCAGTCTGCACAGCAGGAATACCAGACACAGGCATCCATGATGACCGAGGATTGGAAGCGTCAGAAGGAAGCCGCTATTGAGCAGCTGCTGAATGAATACCAGAACCTGCAGATGGAGATATATAACGAGCAGAACGGTCTGCTGCTGCAGCGCCATTCCCAGCTGGTCGACCCGATCATCGGCAAGATCAACGATGCTATCGCCCAGGTGTCAAATGAAGGTGGGTATGATCTGGTACTGGACAACTCCGCTTCCGCGATGTCTGTGATTGTGTATCTTTCAGATGATGCCCAGGATGTGAACCTGTCCGAACGTGTGCTTGAAGTTCTGCGGGAAACCAACTAAATGAAACTGGCGGAACTGGCCCGGATATTCAATGGCCAGGTTAACGGCGATCCGGACATTGAAATCACCGGGGTGGCAGGACTTGATACTGCAGGCCCCGGGGAAATCTCTTTCATCGCCAATCCGCGATATGCTGACAGAGTGGCCGGGAGCAAAGCTTCGGCAATTATCTGCGAACAGGTAGAAACCAGGTTTAAGGGTGCCTGCCTGCTGGTGAAGGATCCATATTACGCTTATGCGATGATCCACAACCATTTCAACCCACTGCGAACTGACTATGGCTCCGGTATACATTGTACTGTGCCACCCGGAACAAACATGGGTAAAGCTGTTTACCTGGCCTCAGAGGTAGTACTTGGTAACGGAGTGACAATCGGGGCTAACAGCAGCCTGCTGGCGGGTGTTACTATCGGTGATGGTGTCACAATTGGCCGTGATTGTCTGCTGCATCCGGGAGTTGTCGTTCGTGAAGGGTGTCACCTGGGGGACGGAGTCATCCTGCAGCCACGGGCAGTTATCGGCAGTGACGGTTTCGGGTTTGCTCCCGGACCGGAAGGATTGCTCAAGATTACACAGGCAGGTGGCGTCCGCCTGCATGACCTGGTGGAGATCGGCGCCTGTACAACAATTGACCGCGGGACCAGTGGTGACACGGTTCTGGGACGCGGTGTCAAAATTGATAATCTGGTCCAGATAGCCCACAATGTGCAGATAGGTGACTGGACCGTTATTGCAGCGCAAACCGGTATTTCCGGATCCACTTCGATCGGCAGCTCCTGTCAGATTGGTGGTCAGGTAGGTATCAGCGGTCATCTGCATATAGGCAATCGAGTCAGTATCGGCGCCCAGGCCGGTGTTACCTGTGACATTCCGGACGATACGGTTGTATCCGGTTATCCTGCTCGGGAGCATAAAAAAGCACTCCGCATTCAGGCATCACTTCAGAAATTACCGGAACTGCGTGAAACAGTCAGAACACTAGTCAGAAATCGAAAGAACAATGTTTAAGAAACAACGTACCATAAGAAAGTCGGTCTCAGTCTCTGGTATTGGATTGCATACCGGTAATGATTGCCAGGCAACTTTTTATCCGGCAGATCAGAATCATGGTGTAACATTCCAGCTAGAGGGAGAATCTGATTCTTCCCGTGTTCTGGCTGATATCGATCATGTTGTGGATATTTCACGTGGCACAATTATCGCTGCCAACGGTGATCCTGAAAGTACCCGGTTTTACACAGTTGAACACGTTCTCTCAGCGCTGGCAGGACTTGAAATTGATAACTGCCGGATTGTAATGACTGCCACTGAACCACCAGTAATGGATGGTAGTGCGGCTCCTTTTGTAGAGCTCCTGGAGAGCGCTGGTGTCGTTGAACAGGAAGCTGACCGGGAATATCTGGAAATTGATCGCACCATCATCTATCACGATGATGAAAAAGGTATTGATCTGGTTGCAGTACCTTCTGATGACTTTCGAATTACTTACATGGTGGATTATCAGAATCCGGCACTCGGTACTCAGTATACCTCCATGTACTCCCTGCAGGATGATTATCGCAACGAGTTTGCTGCTGCCCGTACATTCTGTTTCCTCAGCGAAGTGGAGCAGTTAAAAGCACAGAACCTTATCAAGGGTGGCAGTACAGAAAACGCTGTGATTATTGCAGATCGCAAAGTGGACAACAGTGAGTTTTCCCGACTGAAAGAAATGTTCAATGTTGCCGGAGAGGTAGTTATTGGGGAAAGTGGTGTGCTTGATAACCGGCCCCTGCGATTTGTCAACGAGCCTGTTCGCCACAAAGTTGTAGATCTGATCGGTGATCTGGCGCTGCTTGGAAGACCTATCAAAGCACACATCCTCGCTGCGAGAGCGGGCCATGGCGCGCATGTAGGGCTTGTAAGGATGTTGCGCAAGGAGCTTGACAAGAAAAGACTGACCCGGGAGTATCAGCATAAACTGCATCACGATTATGTCTTTGACGCTGAGGCTATTGAACGCATTCTGCCACACCGTTATCCATTTCTTCTTATCGACCGGGTTCTCGAACTGGTCCCGGGTGAGGCTGTTACCGGGATAAAGAACGTCACACGTAACGAACCGTTTTTTAATGGACACTTCCCGGGCAGGCCGGTTATGCCGGGTGTTCTGATCGTAGAAGCGATGGGGCAGGCCGGTGGTGTGCTGCTGCTCAATACCGTGGATGACCCTGACAGCAAGCTGGTCTATTTCACCACACTCGATAAAATCAAATTCAGGCAGCCGGTAATTCCGGGTGATCAGCTTCGACTTGAAGTCAGAATGACGAAGTTCCGCCGCAATATCTGCAAGATGGAAGGACGTGCCCTGGTAGGTGATAAAGTTGTAGCACAGGCGGAGATGAGTGCAGCTATCGTGGAGAAACCATGAGTGTTCACCCGACAGCCCTGGTTGATTCCGCTGCCAGACTGGCAGCAGATGTCTCTGTTGGACCCTTCGCTATCATTGAAGCCGATGTGGAGATAGGTGCCGGTACTGTCATAGAATCACATGCTGTGATACAATCCGGTACACGTCTGGGAAAAGAGTGCAGGGTGTATCACAACGCTGTTGTTGGTGGTCGCCCGCAGGATCTCAAATATCACGATGAACAGACCTTTCTCGAGGTCGGGGATAGAACTCAAATAAGGGAGTTTGCTACCCTGCATCGTGGTACCACTGATATGATAACAACCAGGATCGGTTCCGATTGCCTGATCATGACATTTGTCCATGTTGCACACGATTGCCAGATCGGTGATCATGTGATCCTGGCCAATGCTGTGAACCTGGCCGGGCATTGTCAGCTGGAAGACTGGGTTATCATCGGTGGCATGGTACCGGTGCATCAGTTTGTACATATCGGCCAGCATGCTTTTATCGGTGGTGGTGTGAAGGTTACCCGGGATGTGCCACCCTTTATTCTGGCCGCAGGTGAACCGCTGAGGTACACCGGACTGAACCGGGTTGGTCTGGAGCGCCGCGGTTTCTCTGAAGAGCGACGTCGTTTGATCAAGGACTGTTATCGTAAAATCTACAACTCCGAATTCAATGTGAGTCAGGCGGTAGAGGCTGTACAGGAACAGTATGGTTCTGATGAGGATGCACTGACGATCCTCTCTTTTGTGAAACAATCCGAACGTGGAATTATCCCGTGAGACCGGGACATCTGTTTCGGCATTTTGACCGCCCCGGTTGTTTCCAGATGGCGCTTGATCGCGTACTGACTGATATTCCCCCGGAAAAACCACTCCTTCGTTTCTATACATGGAATCCCTGGACACTCTCACTTGGATTTCATCAGCAGATTGATCCAGAACTTATGCAACGTGCACGGGAAGCTGGAGTGCCGGTAGTACGCCGCGACACAGGTGGCAGGGCAGTGTATCACGCTCAAGAGCTTACTTATTCCTTCCTGGTGGCAGTTACTGATCCCCTGGCAGCAGAAGGCTTACTGCCTCTCTATCACAGAATAAACAGCGCACTTCTGAGAGGTTTTGCTGACCATGGAGTAGCAGGTACTCAGGCCAGCGATCCTGTAGATCTTCTCCAGCACTACCGGTCACGGGAGTCGGATATCTGTTTTTCTACTTCGGTACAGTCAGAAATTGTCTATGGCAATCGAAAACTGGTCGGGAGTGCGCAACGTCGATTCCAGCATACTGTTCTGCAGCATGGCAGTATTCTATTAGGACCGGCCCATGAGAGGATTGTTGAGCTGCTTTTTGACACGGAGGATCGCCCCGGTGCTCTGCAGGTAATAAAGCGAAAGTCAACCTGCCTTGCGGAGATAACTTCTGAGGAACCCCTGCTGGAAACCGCTGCATTGGAAAACATGTGTATGGCTTTAAGTAGGGGCTTCTCTGTTGAGTTCGATATCGATTTTGTTGAAGCTGTTCCCGACAAGAGTGTTCTGACTGCTGTTGAAAAAGTACAGCCTGAATTCAGGGTAGAGTAAGGAGACTCACACTTGCCGACTGTTATCGATACAAAGATTGAAGTTGTGCGGTTCTGGCTGCGGGTGGAGCGGGGCGCATACCTTGACAAAATACTGCCAGAACTGCGTCGCTCTGAGCTTAATCCGGACCACGCTGAATTTCTGTTACGCGGAATCATCGAACACAAGCTGGAACTGCTCTGGGCTGCAGGCAGAGTCTATCCGCGATTCAATAATTTCCCACCACGCATGCGGGCACTGCTGCTGCTGAGTATTTTCCAGCTGCGACATACTGATCTGCCTGCTTCGCTGGTAGTAAACGAAGCAGTGGATACGGTACGTAAACTGAAATTACAAAGGTTAACAGGTGCCGCCAATGCGGGATTGCGTAAACCGCATATCCTGGATGAACCGGTTGAAAAGGACTTTGCATCGCGTCTGGAGTACCTTGCTGTCAGGACCTCACTACCTGGATGGATTCTGGAAATCCTGCAACAGGATTATCCCGCTGTCGACCCACTGGATATGGTGGAAGGATTTAAAGCCAGTCGCAAACCCTGGCTGCGTCGTGTCCGGCAGATACAGAGTCTGCAACAGCTGCAGGTTGAAAGCGCTGAAGCAGGAATTGAACTGCAGCAGTCACGCTGGAACGAGTTGTATTTCCAGCCGCTCAATCGGACACCTGCTGCAATTGCGGGTATACGACGGGGTGACCTGATTGTACATGATGTAAGCGCTGCAGCAGCAGCTGAGTTACTCGCTCCAGGTCCGGGTGCACAGGTCCTGGATGGTTGCGCTGCACCGGGGGGTAAACTACGCCAACTGTTGGAAATGCAACCTGATCTGAAGGTGACCGGAGTGGAAAAAGATCCGGGTCGTTTCCGTAATCTGAAGCGTTTACTGCCTGCTGACGAAAGGATCTTACTCCTGCAGACTGATCTGTTAAAGTTGGAAGATGTACAATTTGATTATATCCTTTTAGATGTCCCCTGCACCGGTTCAGGTAACTTCGGTAAAAAGCCCGATTCCCGTTATCAACGCGGCAGGGAGGAGCTGGAAAAGTTGTTACCGCTGCAGCGGGATCTGATGAGGGCGGGAGCAGGATTGCTGCGTCCTGGTGGCAGGCTGGTTTACAGTACATGCAGTCTTTTTCGTAGGGAGAACGAGCAGCAGGTGGAGCATTTTCTGAAGGAGCAGCCAGACTTCTCCCCGGGAGAAATTCTGAATGATGAGTTGCCACAGATTGCTCCCGGTCAGATAAAATACACCCCCTGGGAACATCAGACAGGCGGTGCATTTGCTGCTTTACTAGTGAGGAAAAGCGATGTCCCGAACAGGTAAACTGATTCTCAATATTGTAATTCTGAGTATTGCACTGATTGCTTTGACCTGGCTGATGGATTCTCTCATTATGCCCCGCTATACCAGGTCAGGTGTAGGTGTATCCCTGCCTGATGTACAGAATCTGAACCTGCTGGAGGCAGAAAAACAGCTGGCAGACCTGCAGCTGCAGCCGGTGGTAGACAACCGACGCAGTTCCATGCTACCACCTGGAATCGTCATTTACCAGACTCCGCAGCCTGGAATAGAAGTCAAACCTGGCCGGCGTATCCACCTGACTGTTTCCCTGGGAAGAGCGAGTCTGATTGTGCCACAATTAATCGGTCGCTCCAGTCGCCAGGCAGAGGTCGCCCTGCATGATGCCGGTCTACCCACTGGACAGCTTCGCCTGGTTACAGCGTTTGACAGCTTTGCACCTAAGGGTGTTATCATCGACCAGACTGTTGCCAGAGGGGATTCCCTGAGGCTGGATGATACATTAACAATTACTGTCAGTATGGGGCCCGTTGTTGATTCTGTTCAGGTGCCGGAAATACTACGCCATAGTGAAGCTGAAGCGAGAAGACAACTGCTGTTAAGCGGTCTGCAAATCGGTTCGATTGACTACCGCTACTTTGCATCAGTTGCTCCGGATCAGGTGTTGCGATGTGATCCTGAACCTGGCAGCTACCTTAAGCCATCTGGTGAAGTATCGTTGCTGATCACGGCTGAACGTGATACTTTATAGCGCAAAGTGTCAGCACTATTGCAGCGTTCAGCATGAGCGCGATACATTGTAACCGTAAGTTGTCTGTCGATAGCGGCGCTCAGCTTCTGAACGTAATACCTTATAGCTGCATGTCCTGTCTTTTGTCTGTATCTTGAAATTGTCAGGTCTCATAACTGGAAAGTGATACAATGAACTACAAGATCGCACCATCACTCCTGTCTGCTGATTGGACACGTCTGGCCGAACAGGTACATGCCTGTGAGGATGGTGGTGCTGATCTGTTGCACCTGGATATCATGGATGGTCATTTCGTTCCCAACATCTCTTTTGGTCCAATGATGGTGGAGGCTGTACGCGGCATTACAACTCTACCACTTGATGTACATCTGATGATCAGTTCACCGCGGAGTTATCTGGAGCAATTCGCAGCTGCCGGCGCTGATTATATCACACTACATAGTGAAGCTACACATCATCTACACCGGGGGATACAGCTGATAAAGGCACTGGGCTGCAAAGCCGGGGTAGCTTTCAATCCTGCCAGTGGCCTGGAGCAGCTACCACATGTTATCAAAGACATTGACCTGCTGTTGATTATGAGTGTTAATCCTGGTTTCGGCGGGCAGTCTTTAATCGAATCGACACTACCCAAGATAAGTCAATGCCGGGCACTGCTTTCAAACCAGAACCCGGATTGTCTTCTGGAGATTGATGGTGGTATCAATCGTGATACAATTGCCCGGGCAGCTGCGGCAGGTGCTGATACTTTTGTCGCAGGTGCAGCAGTTCTGGGAACCGACGATATCCAGGGCGCAATTAAGGAACTGCGTTCACTGCTCTAAACTGGGAATGGCACAAGAGGAGGGACAGATGTCCACATTAAAACAGATACTATTTGTCATGCTGATGTTGTCGCTGATTGCCTGCTCAGGTTCCAGGCAAACTGCGAATAAAGAAGCAGCTACTACTCTTCCGATAGTCGCTGCAGGAGCGAGTGGTTCTACTGAATTGTATCACATTTCAGCAGGTGATCAAGCGCACCCCACTGTATCAGCTGATGGCAGTATGCTTGCATATCAGAGCAATATCGATGGCAACTGGGAAATCTACCTGCAGGCTGTAACAGGTGGCACGCCGATACGCCTGACTGACGACACCGGTAGTGACGAGGACCCTGCTTTTGCCCCGGATGGTCAGAAATTGCTTTACACCTGGTCCTCACCTGAGCGCAATGGCGATGGACAGCGCGATATTTACATAATCGACCGTGATGGTGAGAACCGCAGGGTGATAGTGCAATCTACCAGTGATGACTGGGCTCCCCGTTATCTGAACGATGGCAGTGGTTTTCTCTTTCTTTCAGACAGGGGATCAACTGAAGAAGCTGTCGTTGACCGGAATCGGACCCTGTATCACTATAGTTTTGCCGATGAAACGATAAGACCACTTGCCGGTAACAGCACTTTCACAGGTGCAGCGGTCAGTTTCAACAGTGACAGCTGGTTACTTACGACTCGTGACGGCTGGTATCGCACAAATTCATTGATCCTGCAGGACACCCTGCAGGTCCCAACACAACTGTTGGTGCAGGCGGGTGTTGAACCATTACCTGGTTCTGAATCACTGGCCGTCTGTTTTGGAGAGGCAGTTCAGGGAGTGCGCCGTCTTTTTCTGGTGAACCTCGATTCCGGTAGCGCTTCACCATTGACTGAACCGACGCTGGATGCCCGCTGGCCCACGATCAGCCCGGATGGCTCACTGCTTTATTTCTGCGCCCGGGAAGATGATCCAGCAGCAGTTTTTAATCTTTACCGTCTTTCGTTGACAGCTGGTACCAGTGGACCCTAGCGACAGTAACAATTCCAGGCAGTCGGTCAAGCTTCCCGATCTGATGAAATATCGTGTTCGGGAAATATTGCTGGTATCGAGCCTGTATGATTCTTTCGTACTGGAAGAAGATGGCCGCCTTGACGAAGAGGTAATCGCCAGCTTCCTGAATCTCCAACTCCGTTTTGCCCCCCGCTTTCATCGTGTGGATTCCGCCAGAGCTGCGTTGAAGTTGATGCAGAGCCAGCAGTTTGATCTGGTAATAACCATGGTTCGAGTCGGTCGCATGGATGTCTGGGAATTCGCGGAGCAGGCAAAACAAGTTGCTCCGGAACTGCCTTTCTTCATGCTTGCCTACGATACACCTGAACTGGAACGTTGGCTGCCACAATTGGAAGACTCACCACTGGATCGCATCTTCGTCTGGCAGGGAAACAGTGAACTGTTTCTGGCGATCATCAAGGTATGCGAGGATATGCGAAATGTTGAGCATGATGTCAGAAACGCAAATGTCAGGGTGGTGCTGGTAGTAGAGGATTCACCCCGTTTTTATTCAGCATTCCTGCCCAGGATATATACCGAGATCATGAATCAGGTACGCAAATTGATGTCAGATAGCCTGAACCAGCAACAACGGGCACTTCGCATGAGCGCACGGCCCAAGATCCTGCTGGCAACCAACTGGGAGCAGGCTGAGGATTACCTGAATCGTTACCAGCGCAATTTGCTGGGATTGATTACAGATGCAGGATTTCATCGAGATGGTGAACAGGATGAAGACGCCGGTATCAAACTGATCCAATTTGCACGTAAAATAATACCGGACCTGCCTGTCGTATTGCATTCCGCAGAGACCTCTAATCGCAAACAGGCGGATCAACTGAATGTTGCCTTTATCGACAAAAATGCACCACGCATGCTCAGCCGGTTACGCGACTTCATGGTGCACAACATGGGATTTGGTGATTTCGTGTTTCGCCTGTCAGATGGGCGGGAGGTCGGAAGGGCTTCTGATCTTAAGGAACTTGAAAAGCTGTTACATGATGTGCCACCGGAATCACTGTTGTATCACGGTCGCTACAATCACTTTTCAAACTGGTTGATGGCGCGTGGTGAATTTGTTCTGGTTGACACTCTCAGGCCCCGCAAGGTTAATGAGTTCAGGGACAGTGAAGAACTGCGCGACTATCTGATCCAGTGTATCAGCAGGCAGCGTGAACTCAGTCAACGAGGCCAGATCGGCGAGTACTCCCGTACCCATTTCAATCAGAAACTGGATTTTTCCCGGATCGGAAAGGGATCACTTGGTGGAAAAGCTCGTGGCCTTGCGTTTGTAAACGCACTGCTCGCACAGCACAACCTCGAGCATAAGTTCCCTGATGTACGCATCAGAATCCCCCAGAGTTTTGGAGTAAGTACCGATGTTTTCGACCAGTTCGTTCTGGATAATAACCTTCAGGATGTGATACAGAATGGATTAAGTGACGCAGAAATTATCGAACATTTTCAGCAGGGGCGATTCAGTGACGAGTTTCGCGAGGATATGCGGGTTTTTGTAACTGAAGTACGCTACCCTCTGGCAGTGCGTTCTTCCAGCCTGCGGGAAGACTCACAGTTCCAGCCATTTGCCGGTTTGTATCACACTTACATGCTGGCGAATAATGCACCGGACACCGAAGTGCGCCTGGAGCAGCTACTCAAAGCTATCAAACTAATCTACGCCTCAGCCTTCTTCGAAGAAGCGGTGATGTACAGTGATGCTACGGCCCACCGCTGGGAAGAAGAGAAAATGGCTGTCATTCTGCAGAAACTGTCAGGGCGCAGGTATGGTGGGTATTTTTATCCTGTTCTGAGCGGTGTGGCACAATCGTGGAACTTTTATCCGGTTTCCTACATGAAACCTGAAGATGGTATTGTGCTGCTGGCGTTGGGACTGGGGCGTACGGTTGTTGAGGGGGGAACCACAGTCCGTTTTGCACCCCGTTATCCACGGCTGCCGGCCGGCTATGGAAGTATCGACGAGATGGTGTCGAATTCACAACGTGAGTTCTTTGCGCTGGATATGAGCAGTGGCAATCGTCAACTACAGGTTGATGAGGTGGACACACTGGCATCGCTGCAACTGGATGTGGCTGAGGCTGATGATACGCTCAATCTGGTGGGGAGCGTATATTCAGCTGCTGATAACAGAGTTTATGACGGTGTGCATCGGGAGGGGACACGTCTTGTTACCTGTGCCGCCATTCTCAAACATAAACAGCAGCCGTTACCGGAAATCCTGCAGGAGATATTGCGAATAACTGAGCGGGGAATGGGGACCTCGGTAGAGATTGAATTCGCTTATGATATTGATCCTGAGGGTGTGGAAAAACCACAGTTTACACTGTTGCAGGTGAGGCCTTTAGTGCTTGATGATAACCTGATCGAAGTGGAAGTTGTCGCTGCGGATCGTCAGGACACATTGTGCTGGTCTGAGCATGTACTGGGAAACGGCAGTTATCAACTGGATAAACTGTTATGGGTGGAGTTGGATCAGTTTGAGCCGGAGAATTCACGCAGTGTCGCCGATGACATAGCAGCCCTGAACCAGAAGCTGCTCGATTCGAACGAACACTGTCTGCTGATCGGGCCGGGACGCTGGGGTTCTACTGACCCCTGGTTGGGAATACCGGTTACCTGGCCTCACATCTGCCAGGCACGGGCCATCATCGAGGTGGGTATGCCGGAGATCAGTTCTGATCCATCCCAGGGATCTCATTTCTTTCAGAATCTTACATCGATGCGAATCGGATATTTCACTGTTCACCCCCGTTATCCTGATGACTGGATCAACTGGAAATGGCTGCGCAAACAACCTGTAGCGGCCAGCAAAGGTTGTGTGCGTTTAACCCGTTTGAAGACTCCACTGACAGTAAGGATGGATGGACGCAGTGGATGTGGTGTGATTGAGATCGGGTAATGATCATAGAATAGTCTGGCGCACTCCAAACTACTTGCCTCCCACTGGCGGTGTCGCTAGAATATTGCCTTTCCTGCTCCGGGTGGTCAGTTTAAAGTCCAACAGTGACTCCGCTTGAGGTGATGATGTCGAATCTGCTGCAAAAATACCTGCACAAAGATCAGATAGTACTGCTTGATGATGAGGAGCGTTTCACAGCTATTACCTCAATGAATCGACTCCTGCAGAAACACTGTGGTTGCTCGTCCGATGTGGCTGATCAGATGGTGTCGCGGGAGAAGGTGCTGAGCACAGCGGTTGGTAACCATATTGCTGTACCGCATGTTCGGAGTGATTCTATCAACGGGATTCATGTAGCTCTGGGTGTGAGCCGAACAGGAATCAACTGGGATGCGATTGATGGTCTGCCTGTGCATCTGGTTTTCGTAGTAACTGCCCCTCTGCGCCTGAACCGGGATTACCTTCACCTGCTGGCAGATATCGTCCGTAACTTCAATAACATTGACCAGGTTCTGCGCCTGGCTGCAATAAATGATCAGATGGAGTTGCAGAACGAGGTGCTGCAGATTATCAACGATTAACTCTCTGAACTCCTGTCTGCCATGTGAAACGACCCTGTCAGGATGTTGTTTCATCAGCTGCTGCTTTACGACTCTATCTATACGATTTGTAAGAGAAATCAGTTTTTATTCGCCTGCAGAGCTTCAGCTCTATTGAGGCACAAACTTCGATACTTGGTTTTCAATCACTCACCCTTTATATTTTCCAGCAGCTAAAACAACAGTGAGGCAATGATGACGACAAAAGAATACACACCGGAGCATGCGGCAAAGTCAGGGGAGACTCCGGCTATAGAAGCCTGGCCCAACCAGTATCCGGATCGACGTTATGAGATTATCATTGAACATCCGGAATTCACCTGTCTCTGCCCCCGTACCGGACTCCCCGATTTTGCCACCATTGTTGTCACCTATCTGCCGGATCAGAAGTGCCTGGAACTGAAATCGTTCAAATTCTATCTGAACGCATTCAGACAGATGGGTATCTTCCATGAAAATGTAGTCAATCGTATCCGTGATGATATCATTGCAGCTGCTGATCCACTCGCTGTCGAAGTAGTAGGTGAGTTCTCCGTCAGGGGAGGCTTGATTACCACCATCCGCAGTGAATGGCAACGGGAGGATGAAGTGTGACACGAATCATTGCTGTAGCCAATCAGAAGGGTGGTGTGGGTAAAACTACAACTGCGGTCAATCTCGCAGCCAGCCTGGCTTTCAGCGATTGCAAAGTGTTGCTGGTTGATCTCGACCCACAGGCCAACGCCACCAGTGGCCTGGGTATCCAGAGTAACCCGGATGTGACAACATATAATCTGCTCGTTGACGGCAACGCTGCCACTGAAGCAGTTACAGATACAGCAATTGAGGGCTTGCAGGTTATCCCGGCCGGTATCGATCTGGTGGGTGCGGAATTGGATCTGGTGAGTATGCCCAGGCGTGAGTTCCGCCTGCGGGAGTCGCTGACTACAGTGGCTTCAGGATATGATTACCTGTTTATCGATACACCACCCTCACTCGGTTTACTGACGATCAACGCACTGACTGCGGCAGATACAGTACTTATCCCTCTGCAGACTGAATACTATGCTCTGGAGGGATTAACACAACTGCTGAACACAATGCAGCTGGTACAGAAGTATTTTAACTCCCGCCTGTTGCTGGAGGGGGTGTTATTGACGATGTATGATTCCCGTCTCAACCTGGCCAATAGCGTTTCTGAGGAAGTACGTGATTACTTTAAAGGGCAGGTTTTCAGAACTGTTATCAGGCGCAATGTCAGTCTGGGCGAAGCACCCAGTTATGGAAAGCCGGTCATTCTGCACAACGCTCGCTCCAGTGGCGCACGCAGTTACCTGGAGCTGGCAGGTGAACTCCTGGCTAAAGAACGGAAGGAAAGTGATGAACAAGTCCAAGCATAAGCTGGGTAAAGGGTTGAAGACGCTCATTGATGAAAACGTGGTAGAGCTGCCTGACAGGCAGACGGCCGTCAACCAGGTAGCGATGACTGAAATCCGTGTTAACCCGGGCCAGCCACGGCGGGAGATCAACCGGGAAGCGCTGGACGAATTGCGTCAATCGATCGTCGAAAACGGTGTCCTGCAGCCGGTCTTGCTGGCACGCACCGAAAACGGCTACCGTCTGATAGCAGGTGAACGACGCTACAGGGCTTCCATGGCAGCAGGTCTGACCCGTATTCCGGCACATGTTCTCGATGACATTACTGAAGAAAAGATTCAGGAAATGGCACTTGTGGAGAATATTCAGCGGGAGGACCTGTCACCGATTGATTATGCCCAGGGCCTGCAACAGCTGCTGGATGATTACGAACTTACACAGGAGCAGGTCGCGCAGAGACTGGGTAAGAGCCGTTCCGAAATAGCAAACATGTTGCGGTTGTTGAAGCTGCCCAGCCTGATCAGGCAGAGTCTGCAGGCTGGCAACATTTCAGTGGGGCACGCAAAAGTATTGCTGTCGCTGCAGGATAAAGATGAGCAGGTTCGTTTCTGGCGGGAAGTGCTGAGGCGTTCCCTGTCGGTCAGGCAACTGGAAGAGCGGATAAACCGTGGTACTGCCAGAAAGCCGGCAGCCGGCCGTGAAAAATCGCCCGATCTGGTAGCTGTTGAGGAGAGACTGCGTGACCACTTTGCGACCCGGATTGAAATCCACCAGAACCGGCAGGGTGGAGGTCGGATAGAATTCCGCTATGGGTCGGTGGAAGAACTCAATCGTCTGTTGGAGTTAATGGAGTAGTGCGCCTGTCCACCGGTGGAAAGGAAATGTATGCGATTGGTCATTTATGAGGAGAAGCAGAGCGAGCACCTTTATCCACTGACAGAGTTGCATGCTGTCTGGGATCTGCTGATCGGTGGTGAGCGGCTTGGTGTTCGCATACAGCGTGCTCTGGCACTGGATGATTGCCGTTACCACTGCCGTCAGGGAGTCGCAGCAGTGATGGAGGAATCCGGCTGGTCGCTTTTCAAGGGTGAGGGAATTGCGGAAACGCTCTTTGTCAACGGGCTGGCGGTTGAACTGCCTGCCGAGGAACTGCTGCAGCTCCAACCCGGTGAGCGACTGGTAGACGCTTCAGGAAACTGTGTCGCTTTTAGAATGGCAGCTGCTGATCGTGCACCAGTACTGGATGAGGATGGCTATCTACAGGCACCTGATTATCCCCCGCGGGAAGTTGAAGCCAGGCTGATCCGGGAACCCTGGGATCTGCTGACCTTAAGTGAAAACGCTATCCGGCATGATTTCATACCTGCACAGCCAGTTGCAGAATTGCCGGGTGTTACCATGATTGAACCTGACGCAATCGCACTGCACCCACAGGCGGTTGTCCAGCCGGGTGTGATACTCGATGCCAGCCTGGGCCCGATTACTATCGGACCCCGTACCGAAATCGGCGCGCTGTCAGTCATTCAGGGACCGGTTCATATTGCCACCAGTTGCCGTATCAAACCACACAGTCATATCTACGATGCCACCAGCCTGGGGCCACATTGCCGCATCGGAGGTGAGGTTGAGAATACGATCTGCCACTCCTATGTTAACAAGCAGCATCAGGGTTTTGTCGGCCATTCACTGCTGATGCCATGGACCAACCTCGGTGCCGACAGCAACACCAGTGATCTGAAGAACAACTACAGCCCGGTGCGTATCAGCCGCCGTGGCATTGTTGTTGACAGCGGACAGCAATTTCTGGGACTGCTACTCGGTGATCACAGCAAGTGCGCCATCAATACGCAGTTCAATACCGGTACGGTTGTCGGTCTGTTTGCACAGCTGTTTAAACCCGGTTTCCCGGCTAAGGAGATACCCCCATTCAGCTGGGGTGGCAGCGAAGCAGGCAGTTACCGCCTGCAGGACGCGCTTGAGGTGGCACAGCGGGTAATGGAGCGACGAAAACTGCAGCTGACCGATAACATGCGGCAACTGGTCGAAAGACTACACCGGGAAGCTACAACGTGACACAAACTGCCCCCGGTATCGGAAGAATACACGCCCGGGGCTAACGCTTGAGTATATTTCATAGTCAAATGATTCCTCCGGGTGAAAGCAGTAAGTAGTCGACCTACGCAAAGCAGCGTGATCAGGTAGTATCACTTTTCAATAACAATCACACCGAATCGGCAGAGATGATGGATAAGCGTCAACTGGCAGAGCTTGAGGAGATCGTCGGCAGCCGGAACTTCTATCTGTCGGAAGAGGAGAAACTGACCTTTTCCACAGATGCTACAGATAGTGTATACCTCCCGGAAGTTGTAGTGGAACCGGATGATTCCGCTGCAATTCAGGAGTTGCTCCGATTCGCGAACAGTGAAATGATTCCGGTAACGCCCCGTGGTGCCGGCAGCGGACTGTCCGGTGGTGCACTGGCTATTCGTGGTGGTATTATCCTCTCCCTGCTGAAATTCAACCGCATCCTGGAAATCGATAAGCTCAATATGACCGCAACTGTTGAACCGGGTGTGATCAACTGTCACCTGCAGGATGCAGTGGCAGAGCAGGGATTGTTTTATCCGCCAGACCCCGCCAGTCGTGATACATCTTCGCTGGGTGGTAACGTTGCCGAGGATGCCGGTGGTTCCCGCTGCTACAAATACGGCACTACCCGTGATTATATCCTGGCGCTTGATGTTGTATTGCCGGATGGCTCCTTCCAGCGTCTCGGTGTAACCACCCGTAAAGGGGTAGTAGGTTACGACCTGAAGGACCTGCTTATCGGTTCCGAAGGAACACTTGGCGTTATCACCTCCATTGTCGTACGCCTGCTGCCGCTGCCCACCCAGCGTCGTTTGTTACTGGCCATGTATGATGATTTCAGTGCTACTGTTAAGGGTACTGCAGCTCTGGCAGCAAGGGGAATAATCCCCTCCGCGCTTGAGTTTATGGATGAAACCTGTATTTCGCTTACACGCGAAGAGCTGCCGCTCAAGATCCCGGCGCAGGTTAATTCGCTGCTGATGGTAGAGCTGGATGGTAATGACCCGGAACTCATTGACCTGGAACTGGAGCAGGTGGCACTGATTCTGGAAGAGGAAGCACCCAGGGAAATACTGCTGGCAGACAGCAGCGAGCGACAGGAGAGGCTGTGGGAGGTCAGGCGGGCGATGAGCACTACGATCAAGGAGAAAAGCGCCATCAAGAATTCGATGGATGTGGTAGTGCCGGTTTCCCGTATGGAGGAATACCTGCAGGCTACCCGTTACCTGGGTGGCGACAGCGGTGTACGTGTGCTGCATTACGGTCATCTTGCTGATGGCAATGTCCACACTAATGTGATACATTTGACCGGTGGCAGGGAAGCTATGCATGAGGTTAAAGCAACTGTACGCAGGGTGTTGGAGATAACGCTTTCCATGGGTGGCACAATATCCGGTGAACATGGTATCGGTACCGTCAAGCAGCCCTATATCGGAATGGAAATTTCACCACGGCTGATGGAGCTGCAGAAGGAGATCAAGCATTTGTTTGACCCGAATAACATTCTCAACCCTGGCAAGATATTCAGCTGAGTGTCCACGAGCTGTCAGGCCGCGGGCACTGAATTTCCCAGGCATTTTCTCGAGGAATTATGGACAGTAAGAAAATAGTAGTGATCTACGGTGGTACCTCCCCCGAGCGTAATGTCTCATTGGCCAGTGGTGAAGCGGTCGCTGCGGCATTGAGCAATACGGGTCATGATGTATCACGTCTCGATCCGGCCAGACCTGATCGCCTGGTAGAAACAGACGTAATTCTGGCAGGTGAGGAAGTAGGAGCTGAACCCGGGAACCACCCCCGGCACAGTATCGAACAGCATGAAGTATTACAGCTGCTGGCTACTGTTACCAGTCTTAAGCCCGATCTGGTCTATATCGCTCTGCATGGTGGATGGGGTGAAGATGGGTCGCTGCAGGGGATGCTCGAACTGGCAGGAATTCCGTACACAGGCAGCGGTGTGCTGGCCAGCGCTGCTGCAATGGACAAGAGTTACACAAAGCAGCTGGCCGGACAACTTGGAATCGCCATGCCCGAGTCACAGCTGCTGAGGCAGGGAGCAGAAAGAGACAACCTGCGGGATGACTACGGTTTTCCGGTGGTTGTCAAACCGAACGCCATGGGTTCCACACTGGGGCTCTGTATCGCTCAGGACATGTCAGAACGGGAACGGGCGATAGAACTGGTGTTGCAGGAGCTGAGGGATGATGTCCTGCTGGAAGAGTACATCCCCGGCAGTGAGATCACCTGCACGGTGCTGGATGGAAAAGCTCTGCCGCTGGTTGAGATCCGTCCCCGAGAGGGTTTCTATGATTATGTGAACAAGTATACCGATGGCAGGACCGAATACCTGGTTCCAGCACCACTATCTGAAGAGCTGACCTACACTATTCAACGCGATGCGATAACCATCTGTCAGGTGCTGCAGGTGGCAGTTCTGGCACGGGTTGATTTCCGGGTTACAGAGGAAGGGAGAACCGCCTTCCTTGAGCTGAACACTTCCCCCGGTATGACGCCGACCAGCCTTGTTCCAAAAGCTGCTGCTGCGACTGGTCTATCCTTTGAGCAACTGGTGGAGCGGATAGTGGAGTTGTCGCTGGAGAAGTGGTGAAAACGCAAAAAAGCACCATTTATAGACATCTGAAAAAAAGCAGAATTCTTGCATTTATACCCTCTCCTTGCTAACCTAATATACTATAGTATTGCCGGAAATATCTGATCGAAAGAAAAGCTGGTCTCCCAGGCAGTTGCTAAAGCGACCAGATGTCTTGTTCTGACTTGTTCGCGAGTGATGTCAATCTGGTCGAAGCTATAAGCCGATGCTTCACTGGAATATTTCCAGAGGACATAAAATGTATGCATCGGCAACAAATTGATGAGAAGGAGAGCTTGTGAAGAAGGTGATACTGCCTCTTCTGCTTGGACTGGTTTTGTCCGGTCAGGCGGAGGACGATCTGTCACACTATACCAGCGTTGGTAATCTGGCAATGACGGTAACTAACTTTGGTGTGCTGGGTCATGGCTACAATATCCAGGGGCAGCCCTCCTGCGTTTACCGCTTTCACTCCGAGCTGGAATTTGAAGTAGTCGAGCACTTTTCTTACGGTGGTCTCTGGCTGGGAGGAATCGTCAACGATTCGACCCGTGTCACCACCGGTGTTATCGACGGCAACCTCAATGTAGCCCGTGGCTGGGAGTGGAACCCGACCTGGGAACCGATGATCACCCGCTCCTCCATTGTCACCTCCGCCAACTATTCCCAGGACGCCATCTCTCATCAGGACTTTCTCTGCAGCTATACCGATACAAGCAGGTACAATGCTGCCGGTGAATTGATCGAAGACCATAATCCGCTTGGGGTGAAGGTTAACCTGCGCAGTTATGCCTGGAACTACTCTTTTGCCGACGCCTTCGTCATTCTCGAACATGAAATCGTTAATCTTGGCAGTGATATCATTCAGGGTATCCATGCCGGTTACTGGCTGGATGAAGCGGTAGGTAACTTTAACCTGCATGATTACTACGCACCTGGTGGGGGTGGATGGTACTGGTACGACAATATGGCCGGTGCGGTGAAAGTGGACACTGTCGATGCTGATACTTCCTGGATGGCAATCGGTTATGACGCCGATGGTGATGACGGCTACTCCGAGTCCTTCATCGGTGTCCGTTTCCTGGGTGCCGACGGTCAGGGGGTAGTTCAGGATTCAGTACAGACTACATTTGGCTTCTGGGAGTGGAACAACCATGGCGCTGTCTTCCATCCCGAACTTTCAATGCCGGCCAATGACGAAGAACGCTATACCTGTCTGGGTGAGATCGAGAATATCTACGCAGATGAGTTCCCCTATGATGAGAGCGAGGACGCTTCCTGGATGATGCTGAGCGGTGCCGGTAATCTGGGCGACCTGGCACCGGGTGATACGATGACAGTTGTCTTCACTATTGTGGCGGGACGTTGGGCACAGGTTGTCAACAGTGAACCTGACGCTCCCTGGCTGGAACTGCAGCAGAAAGCGCGTAATGTCATCCTCAATTCAAACTGGGCACAGATTGCCTATAATGGTGAAGATGCCAACGGTGATCATATCCTCACAGCGGAAGAGGATCTCAACGGTAACGGTATTATAGATCGCTATCTGTTACCGGAACCACCCCCCGCACCGAACCTGCATGCTGAAGTCGGTGATCATGAAATCACCCTCTACTGGGACAATATGCCGGAAAGCTTTATCGACCCGATTCAGGCGGAAGCCGATTTTGAAGGGTATCGTGTTTACGCTTCTCCCCGGAACCCGGAGTCAGGTGCCGAGAAAACATTGCTGGCACAGTTTGATCTGTTGAACGGGCCCAATCATCCTCCCAATACCGGTATGGGTGATATTGAGCTGGCAGAACCGGTTACTATTGACGGGCATCAGTATCACTACAGCTATCATATCCCCGGTCTGGTCAACGGTCTACCCACCGGAAACTGGTTCGCCGTTTCTTCCTTTGATCGTGGCAACCCGGACAACAACCTGCCATCATTGGAAAGTGCTCATACCGAAAACTGGATATATGCTTTTCCCGGAACGATTTCAGATGATAATCTGAAACCGGCCGTAGTTCCCAATCCCTACCGGGCACAGGCTGACTGGGATGGCTACAGTGCTTACGACCGGCTTGTCTGGTTTGTAAACCTGCCGGCAAGCTGTGAGATAAGAATATTCACCCTGAGTGGTGACCTGGTGGAAATCATCAGTCACGATGCTGCCACCTATCAGGGTGGTGACTACCTGCGCTTCGAGCTTATGCGTGAACGGTTGCTGGGTGGACCCACTGCACCTGATTTCGTCTTCAGTGGTGGCGCGCATGCCTGGGATCTCGTCACCAGGCACGAGCAGGAGCTGGCGACCGGTCTCTATCTGTTTTCGGTTCACAACCGTGAGAATGGCATGGTAGATATCGGGAAATTCATGGTCATCAAGTAATGAGAAAATATGACATCAGCAGTTTCAGGCTGATGATGTAAACAGGAGGTTAAAATGAAAACAGAAAAACTATCAATTTTGATTCTGCTGCTGCTGGTGGCAGGTGTTGCCACTGCACAGCCGTTTCCCCCGACACCTATCTGCGATATCCAGTGGGTGGAAGCCGGCGATGATACTTCCTATATGTATGACGACAGTGTCAGCGTCACCGGTATTGTAACTGTGGAATCAGGCCTCTTCTACGCCGGTACACACATAACCTTCTACATGCAGGAAGACACAGATGAGTGCGGTCCGGAATGGGCCGGTATGTTGATCTACAACTACCAGGGTGAGGCTTTTGACGTCTTGCGGGGCGATCTGGTCAGGGTACGGGGACAGGTAAGTGAGTACGCTACTCCCTCAGGTAACCCGCTTTCCAACATGACTGAGGTTGTCACACTGGCTGATGTGGAAATCCTCGATGAGGGGCAAACGATTCCTGATCCGATTGTCATCTTTCCGGTGGAGCTGGATTCTTCAACACAAACCGATTATATGGCGGAATTGTATGAAGGTTGCCTGGTAACTGTGGAGGATGTTTATGTTTCTGATAATTCCTCTCCCTATTCCCAGTTCTCCGTTTCCGATCAGGGGGATGAAGGTGAATGTATCATCAGAGTCTATTCCGATTCTCTCTACAATTTCAACCGTCCCCCGGTTGGAGCGATGTTCGAGTCAATCACAGGTGTAGTGTATCACGTTTATGCCAACTTCACAATTATGCCACGCACGATGGCAGACCTGGTGCTGGCAGTTGGCCCACCTGTCATCTCCGGCACAGAGTATCTGCCCTGTGGCCCCGGAACCGATGATGAAGTGATAATTGAAACACATATGACCGATGACACCGGTATTGATGAAGCGTTCATCTGGTACAGGATCAATGGTGAAGGCCCCTTCTACCAGGCTCTGCTGGATCAGGTTGGTGATATCACCTACACCGGGATTATTCCGGCGCAGGAGGAGGGTACTACAGTCGAGTTCTATGTGAACGCCATCGATGATGATGGTGAAGAGTCTTTCGATCCACCAGATGCACCGGATAATGAAGACTACTACTCATACTTCGTAACCGATGCTTCTGCCACCACGATTTATGAAGTGCAGTACACTGAAGAGGATGGTGGTGATTCACCCTTCGTCTGTCGTGAAGCCACTTTCACTGGAATTGTTACGGTTGATACTACTGACTACGGTTATGCCGCTCAGGACTGGCGTAAATTCTTCATTCAGGATGTGACTGATCCGCAGGGAACCGGTGGCCCCTGGAATGGTGTTCTTGTATACTCCCGCAACGATGATGCTAACTACATCGGTAACCTGAACCGGGGTGACGAGGTTACCATCACCGGTTCAGTATCCGAGTATTACAACATGACAGAAGTACTGGAGATAACTGACTGGGAAGTGCTCTCCAGTGGGAATGAAGGTCCTGCCCCGGTAGTAGTTGATTGTGCAACAGCTCAAACCGAAGCATACGAAAGCGTACTGGTCACTATTGACGACGCTGAAGTAGTAGATCCGGGTGAGGGATACAACTGGGTGATTAACGACGGTAGTGGCGATCTGACGGTCACCACAGCCTGTACTTACGAATACGAACCGGAGGTGGGTGACTTCCTCGATATTACCGGTGTGATACAATATGATTATGGTGAATTTCAGCTGATGCCGCGAGATGATTTCGACCTGGTGCTGGACGGTATTGAATCTGAAGTAGTACCGGCTGCGATTGAATTGTCAGCTGCTTATCCGAATCCATTCAATCCATCCACAACCATCAACTACAACATACCGGCTTCGATGAGTGGAGTGGAGATCAACCTTAGCATCTATAATGTTACCGGTCAAATGGTTGCTGAACTGGTTGACGGTCCCCGTAGTGCCGGTGAGCACGCTGTTGTCTGGAATGCTCTGAACGGGCAGGGGCAGGGCGTTGCCAGTGGTGTCTATTTCTATCGGTTCAGAGCTCAACGTGGTGGTCAGACATTACAGCTGAATCATCAGAAACTACTCTATCTGAAATAGTCCAGAAGCCACCGGGTGTTCAGTCACCCGGTGGCATTTCGTCATGTTTGTCTATCCGGCATAACCACAATGCCGGAACGGGCAGGAAGGTGATGTTAATGAAACTGCAGCTGTTGTTGCCATTTGCCGTGCTGATTCTGCTGATTGCCTGCGATGAGCATTTCAGTGATAATCCACATGGAAACCAGCCACCGGAAACACATCTGGCGGTAGTCTTTGCCGACAGCCTCTACCCGGATACCAGCGCCTCCAAAGTCAGTCTTCACTGGTGGGGGCAGGATGTAGATGGTATGATCAGCGGTTATCAGTATCATTGGAGCTATATGGAAGAGGAGGATCCACTGCAGCCGGGTTACTGGGTAACTACAGAAGCAGAGCAGGATACTTTCTACCTGCCATTGCGGCAGATGATCGATGACTTCACCTTCAGTGTCAGAGCGCTGGACGAGGATAGTCTCTTCGATCCAACACCGGCAACAGTCACCCTGACTGTCCATAACACTCCACCGGAAATAGCCTTTCTGGCTAACTCGGTAGAAAGCGATCTGGATACACTTTTCACTTTTCCACGCAAGACCTTCTACTGGACAGCTTATGACCTGGATGGTTATGAATCGATTGTAGCGACAGAGTGGGCGCTGGATGACACTTCAGAGTGGATTCCTACCAATCTCCAGTTTACGCAACTGGTTCTGGAAAGCGCATCCCTTACCCCCGGTTCACATCGCTTCTATCTCAGGTCACGTGACATTGCCGGAATGTTTTCCGAAACGCTTGTCTTCCCGGAACTGCCGGACAGCGGTGAGGTGGGAATGGTCTGGATGGTATTGGAACCGACCGCTGACCTGCTGGTGATTGATGATGAAGAGGATCGCTTTTTCAACGATGATCGCAATTACTACTTCGATCTCTTTGACGAGATGGGATTATCATATCAGTTCCTCGACTATACCGAGACCTATCCCTATTCAGAAGGGGACCTGCTGGCTACACTGGAATTCTTCCCGCAGGTGTTCTGGTTTTCAGGGCCGGTCAGCCAGCTCTATCGAGCCAGCGAGACCCTGGGGCATTACATGAGCGATGAGCATGGCCTTATTGTGGCCAGCCTGGATCTGGGCGAGGGCTATACCAATAATCCCCCGTTTGAGTTCACCCATATTGACACCATGCTGAATGACAGGCGACGGATCAGTTCCAACTATGATCTGAATCCTTTCTTTGAGGGCTTTCCCCTGTTGCATCCAACTACGATTTTCAGCAATACCGAGGACGCCTGGTTCGGTTTTCTGCCCGATTCCAATTGTGCGGTGCTCTACGATCAGGAAGCATACAGCAGCAACCCACAGGTAAATCTGGCGGTGCGATACCCGGATGAGGGGCGGCCCCAGCTGTTCGCTTTCCAGCTGCCGCTGCATTACTGCGATCAGTATGGCAATATGGATTCACTCTTCACCCGGATGATGGAGGAGTTTGACCAGTGAAACAGATTATCCGGTTGTTGATACCAGTATTCATATCCTGTTCGGCTGCGCTGGCAGCAGGAACATTGCAGGGTAGTGTGACCGATGAGAACGGTGAGGCCCTGATCGGTGCTGAGATTATAATTCTGGGCACTTATCGTGGTGCTTCCACAGATCTCGATGGTAACTACCAGGTGGACAACCTGCCGGTCGGTTCTCACGATATTCAGGTGAGTATGCTGGGGTACACTTCGGTACTGGAGACGGCAGTTATCTTTCCTCCGGAAGGGATGGTCAACAGGAGCTGGGAACTCAACTCAACAGTCCTCGCTGCCGGTGAAGATGTAATAATCATCGGTGAAAAGCCGTTGCTCGATCATGATCAGACTGCTTCCGCAACCACCATCTCTTCGGAGGATATCGGTGCCCGGGTGGCGGAAAATGTGGTGGATATCATCCAGAACAGCGCCGGTGTTGTAAGGGAAAAGGATGAGATACACATTCGTGGCGGCAGGGCTGAAGAAAATCTCTATCTGATTGACAACCTGAGCTCTCGCGATCCGATTACAGGGGAAGCGGGTGGTACTTTTATCTCCACGGAGGCGATCAAGTCAGTCGAGGTGATGACCGGCGGTTTCAGCGCTGAATATGGACAGGCACAGTCGGGCGTTATCAAGGTTGAGACGCGGGACGGGGGTACGAAGTATAACGGCAGCTTGAAATTCAAGCGGGATTATCTGTCTGAGAGTTACCCGCACAATGCCGGTGTCGATATCATTGAGTTTACCCAGGGTGGGCCACTGCCATTTTCCGATCAGAAACTGCGCTATTTCATCAACGGTTACATGAACATCGGTAATACTTTTCTCCCGCATGCTGATAAACTGGCCCCGCTGGAACCTTTCGAATCCTGGGGTTTGCGGGAGGAAAACAATTACTCCGGCCTGCTCAAGCTGACCTGGCTTCCTGATCCAAGATTGCGGCTGGACCTGAACCTGCGCCAGGGAATTGCAATTCATCAGGGATACCAGAAATCGCTGATGGAGAGAAGGGTATACTACCCGCAATCATACGAGCAGATACTCGACAACTACAACACCTTTACCGATAACAGCTCACAGTATTCACTTACTTTCAAGCAGACTCTGAGTATGCGCACCTTCTATGAGCTGACGGTAGGTAACGACTATTTCGACCGTTATTCTTCACCCGGTAACAAGGAATGGTGGGAGTTGGAAAAACCGCTGGATGCCCGTCCCATCTACTATGATTACTATCCCGATGGCACTGTTAATCCACGAATCGGTGACGGTTTTCTGGAGTATGGTGATGGTTTCTTCTGGCATCATCACTATTCCAGTATTGTGAATTCACGTGGTTTCATCTCCAGCAAGATTACCGAATCACAGTTGTTGAAAGTGGGCTTTGAACATCGCTACACGCATCTGAAACTGCTCGATATTGCTTCGCCATGGGTGCGCAGCACATCATCACTGGGAACAGACTTCGACATGTATGAAATCTACACCGGTGATGCTGCCATCTATCTTACCGATCACATAAACTTCCAGGGCATGATAGTTGACATCGGTGCGCGCCTGGACCTCTGGCTGCCGGGCAGGTTTGCGGAGCGATCGCTGGGAGATACAGTTCGCATCAATTACTCCGCAGCACAGCAGGATCGTTTTCTCGCCCGTACATTCAACCTGTTCGGGTACCGCTCGACAGCTCAGCTGTCTCCCCGTCTGGGTGTGTCGCACCCAGTAACCGATAACGATATGCTCTTTTTCTCATACGGGCATTTCTCGCAGTTACCAAAAATGGCCTATGTCTATGCAAAGATGAATACCGTAGCCCCTTCATCCAGCCAGGTGTTTGGCAACCCTTCGCTGTCACCAACCTCCACCGTACAGTTTGAGGTGGGTGTGAAGCATAAGTTTACCGAAAACTCGGTACTGACTGTGACCGCCTTTAACAAGGATATGTTCAACTATATAGGTGTAAGGGAGGTTCAGTTAACTGAGGAGCAGCAGCAGCGAGGAGTCGTTTCATTGCGTCAGCACGGAAATCTCGACTATGCCCGTTCCCGGGGCCTTGAACTCTATCTCAAGTGGCGCACCGAACAGTACTTTTCCGGCAATATGCAGCTCAACTATACCGTGACACGCGGTACGCAGTCTTCAACTGCTGACCTGCAGCAGGGGACCAGTCGTCAGAGTATCACCGATCTGGGGGAAGCTTATCTGCGTTGGGACAGGCCGCTGGAACTCTCCGGTTATGTGAGTTTCCATACCGGCCGCAGGAGTGATGATCCATTGCGTGTTTTCGGAATACCGTTTCCTGCCGGTATTTCACTGGATCTGTTCCAATCGATCAGGAGTGGTGTCCGCTACTCACCAATGATTGAGGTGGATGGTGAGGCACATGCTGAGTCCTCACAACCCTATAGTGCTGTAACCGACGTGGAGTTTACAACCGACCTGAAAATGAGTAAACGCTTCTATTTCGGACGACGCTTCAATCTCCGTTTCTTCGTGGAGATTGAGAATCTGCTGGATGCAAAGATTCCTAACAGTGCCGGCTTTGTAAACAGGTTGACCGGCAGGCCCTGGGAGGAGGGAGATCCGGTGATATTTGAGAATCGTGTGTATCACAATGTAGAGCAGGCCATACAACAGGGGATGATGCCACCCTGGACACCCGCCCGCTACGAAGATCCACGACAGCTGTTCTTTGGCATGAGTATGAGTTTCTGATGAAAAGACAAAATATGATTAAGTTCAGCCTGATCCTCACACTGGTACTGTCCATACAGACCTCAGCGCAGCTGATCGGTGTCTTCGGAGATGAACGTGCCGGTACTACCAGTATGGCATTTCTGAAGATTGCAGTTGGCGCCAGAGCAGAAGGGATGGGCGATGCATTTGTTGGCGTTCCCGGTGATGCATCCAGTCTCTGGTGGAATCCGGCAGGTATCGGAAACAAACGGCAGGGCGAGTTGCTGCTCAATCACGTGCAGTGGCCGGCTGATATCGCTTACGAATATCTCGGTTTCACCTGGCCGGTTGGCCGCAGGCACACTGTGGGTGTTGCCCTTGCCAGCCTGCATATGGATGACATGCCACGGACAACAATCTATTATCCAGAGGGTGATGGTACCTGGTTCAATTTCGGTGATGAGCTGATACAGCTCTCCTGGGCGGTCAATCTGACCGATCATTTCACTGGTGGCATCAGTGCCAAATATGTTCGTGAGCGGCTGGACGATCTGACCATGTCGGCACCGCTGCTGGATATGGGTACTTTCTACTATACCGGTTTTCGTGATCTGACACTGGCAATGTCTATTACTAATTTCGGTGATGTGATGCGCCCTTCAGGTACTTATCAATACACTGAGGAGGATGGCAGCATTAGCGAGCGTCGTTACAAATCCTTTTCACCGCCGACAGTTTTTCGTCTTGGCAGCTCCATGCATGTCTACCGGGATGATTCAATCGCGTTGCTGGCAGCCATACAGGTAACACATCCGGTCGATAACCGTGAGAACTACAACCTCGGCCTGGAGCTTGACCTCTTTCAACATCTGCAGATGCGTGGTGGCTGGAAATTTCACGCAGAGGAGGAAAGCTGGACTGCCGGACTCGGGACAATCCTCGATGTTGGTCAATACAACATGAGACTGGACTGGTCGTACAGCGATTTTGGCCTGTTTGATTATTCGCAGCGGATATCGCTGCTGATTGGATTCTAGTATGACTGCAAATAAAAAGAAAGAGCGTGTACTTCACTTTTTTATCAGCCGCACCTTCTGGTTCAGCCTGCTGCTGTTGATGGTGTGGTTTGTCAGTTGTGCGCGACAGGATTTTGACCTGCCTGATCTGGAATACAGCGGTGGTTTTTCCAGTCATGAAATCTACAACCGGGTGCAGCCTGATATCACATTACCTGACTCCTGTGGCGCCAGCGATATTTTCATCGGTGAGGATGGCACTGTCTTTGTGGCTGAGACCGCGTTGAATCGCATCGGTGCCTATGACATCATGGGAATGCCACTGATGAATTATGGCCTGGGCTCACTACTGGTCGATTCTGTACTGTCCGTTGCCGTCGACCGGATGATGAATCTGCTGGCAGTTAATGGCAGCAGTCAGCTGTTTTACTGGAACCAGCTTATAAACACAGTTCCGGTAGATTCTGTACAGTACGATTTCATCCTGAGAGATACCACGCATGTGGACAGCCTGTTACCGGTGGATCTTATCGAGCTGGGAGATTATCTCTTCGTGAATGAGAGTGATCATTTTGTACTGGACAGCTATCAACTGGCAACAACTGCAGCTGAGATTGAAGCACTACTGGCCATGCAGGTATACGAGACCAGTCAGAATACCAACCTGATGGATGTAGCCCCTGATCCCGATCAACCTTATCAGTTTTTCGCCACGGATCATGCACGTGATCGCATTTTTGAATTCCACTTCGCACCTGTGGGAATTGCCTATACGGATGATGTATTGCTGCCGCAGCTCCTGCTCTGGCGCATAGTGCCGGAAGCAACCCATCATGTGGTGGAGTATGGTACCGGTTTTGGTTACGCTGATAAGCCAAATCGCATTCATGTCGACTCGGATGGTGATTTCTACTTCAGCAATTTCTCAGATACTGATAGCGATTTTCAACTGCATAAAACGATGCGGGTGGAGCAGGGGGATGGATCCTTTGCCTATTATCCGGATAATGAATTTCTGCTTGACGATCAAACCGGTGAGATCCGGGACCTCTTTGACACATTGCGCTATGAAGATTGCTGGGATATGACAACTACTCTCAATAATACTTTTGTAGTTGATCGTTCACTGCGTGCGATACAGGTGTTTTCCAGTGGTGGTGCCTTTGTTACATACGCCGGTGCAGCCATTCAGTTTACCGAAGACGGTGAAATCTATGAGTTTGGTGAACTGATTGATCCGGTTTCAGTGGACTTCTTTGGTGGCGAAGAGGTTGAAGAGGATATCAACGCGCTGCTGTTTGTGCTGGATCGTGGTTCTGACCGTATTGTCCGTTATGAGCGAACACTACCGGCAGAGTAACATTACGGAGTACCAGATGTTATCTCGTAAGTATCTGTTTCCACTTTCAGGTCTGCTGCTCCTGTTGCTGGGTGCCTGTGCTTCTACCCTGCCCGTTGCTGACATACCCACTTATCCCGGGTCACCCGGGGATCCGGTGATACATGTAGCACCGCTGATTGTCGAGGGCGGTTTCACGAATGTTCTCGCTGCGGATGGTATTGATGTGGAAAATCTCGAGACACAGGTTCGGGTGTTTCAACTGTTCAGTAAGCGGTATGCAGCCGAGTTTCCGGAACTGCAATTCTCTTATAGTGATACATTGCTGCAGCATATTGATCTCTGGCAGGGGAGTGCTGTTGACAACCGGGCGCCGCTACTGGAACTGCTTCAGGATGATCCCGTCAGGCAGGATTGGTTACTGGTGATAGATAGCCTGCAATTTGCACCGGTGCGATCCGGCTTTTTCAAATGGCTGGGGCATCTGCTCACTCTGACCGGGGACCAGCTTCCAAAATACAGTGTTGTATTGTCAGCCCGCCTGGTCAATCTGGAGCAGGATCAAGCGGAGTTTCCCTTCAGGCTGGTGAGTATTGATCACCCCGATCGATACAGCACGGTTTTTGATGACCGGTTAGCCTATACCGTCAAGGAAGCAGCCGGTGAACTGATTACTTACCTGCGAAACTGGCGTAATCAATGAAAATTCCCACCCCTGCTTTGAGGCTTTCATTGAAGCCGCTGATGCTGCTGGCTGCTGCCGGTATGCTTGCTGTTGTGTTATCCGGTTGCAGTAGCAGCCGGCTGGCGGTAAGACTGGTATCTCCGGCAATTGACCCGATGATGGAATCAATTTTTGCTGAGGATGACCTGCAGATTGCTGAAGGTGCCATGGAAGCTGATATCAAGTTGCTCGGGGGGCTGTTACGTATGTCACCAGCTCATCGGGAAAACCAGTTACGCATGGCGCAGCTGCTTGCGGGATACTGTCTTCTGTTTGCTGAACCGGATGATAAATCAAGGGCAATCCGTCTCTATCAGCGTAGTGCTGAGGCTGCCGGTATGTCCATGCATGACAGTGAACTGGCACAGCTGCTTCTGAATGGTACCCGTGCAGAGTTCAGGCAGGCCATGGAAACCCTGCAGACAGTAGACAGGGAGGCGCTTTTCTGGTGGTCTTTTGCTACCGGTGGGCGTTTGAGCCTGCAGCTTGATGACCCCGCCACTATCATTCAGCTTCCCCGGGTAGAGGCAATCATGCACTGGTGTGTGGCAGAAGATCCGGACTACTTCTTTGGCAGCGGACTGCTCTTTCTGGGTGCAGTAATGGCAACCCGTCCGCTGATGCTTGGCGGTGATCTTGAGCTGGCTAACGAGTATTTCGACAGGGTAGCCAGCATTAATCAGGGGCAGCTCTGGCTGGTTGATCTTTACCGGGCACGCTATGTCTGTACTGCCAGCTGGAATGAAGAGCAGTTTGTAGAACTGTTGGAAAATGTGATACAACAGGAGCAATTCCCCCCGCGTGAGGATTTACGACTACTTAACAGCTTTGCCCGCAGTCAGGCTGTTGACCTTCTGGAAAGGCGACATGAATACTTCTAGGATCGTTCGGCCACAACCCTGGATACTGCTGTTACTGTTGCTATGCTGTTTCAATCAGGTGATGGCAAAAACAGTTGTTATAAAATTCGCAACTGTTGCACCACGGAATTCCGCCTGGATGAACAGCATGCTGGAGATGGACCAGGAGTTGCAGGAGTTGACTTCAGGTGCAGTACGATTCAAATTCTATCCCGGTGGTGTTCAGGGTGATGAAAACGATGTGCTGCGCAAAATCAGGATTGGCCAGTTGCATGCAGGTGGTTTTACCGGTGTCGGGATGGGAGCTGTCAATCCGGACAGCCGTATTCTCGATCTGCCGTTTCTCTTCGAGAATTCTGAAGAAGTAGATTTGATCACCGGAGCCTATCACGATCAGTTTGTCAACGGCTTCAGGGAGGGTGGTTTTGTACTGTTGGGCTGGACTGAAGTAGGGCTGGTCAGGTTTTTCACTTCTTCACCAATACAGTCTCTGGAGGATATTCAGAAAGTGAAGTTATGGGTCTGGCAGGATGATCCGCTGGCACGCACATTTTTCCAGGCTATAGGTGTGGCACCCGTACCACTGGCACTGCCTGATGTGCTTTCCAGCCTTGAAACGGGACTGATCAATGCCGCCTATGCTTCCCCCTATGCCGGTGCTGTCCTGCAGTGGCATACGCGAATTGATAATGTATCACAAATGCCTGTGGCAAATGCAACCGGATCGATGCTGATTTCCGAATCCGCTTTTGAGCGACTTACTGATGAACAGCAGAAAATCCTGCGTGAACTCTGTATCAAGTATTCCAGGCAGATTACACTGAACTCCCGGCAGGAGAACCGGCGCACCATGGAGCTGTTTGCTGAGCAGGGAATTACTCTGGACCCATTCCCATCAAGTTTCGAAATGGGACGCCTGCAAACGGCGGCAGCCGATGTGCAGCAGGAACTGGCCGGTGACCTGTTTGACGCGGAATTGCTACAGCAGATCCTTAAAACACTTAAGGAACATCGTCACCAATGAACCTGCAGAGACCCAGATGGCTGCGAAAGGTGGCGCTGGTAGAGCAGTGGCTGCTGGTGCTGTCTTTATGTCTCATCATACTGTTTTCCTTTCTCCAGATTATACTGCGTAATTTCTGGGGAACCGCTATTTACTGGATTGATCCTCTGACCCGTCACCTGGTATTGTCGTTGATGGTAATAGGTGGTGCCCGGGCTGCTGACCGGTTGTCACATCTTCGTATTGACCTCCTGAGTGTGTATCTGCCGAAGCGATGGAAGCGTACTGTCAACCGTCTTTCCTGGTTGTCTGCAACCATTGTATCACTGGTGCTGGCGCTGGCAGGGAAGGATTTTGTGCAGCAGGCTTATCAATGGAACGATGGTACCACACTTACCCGCACACTGCTCTGGTTTATTCCAATAGGATTCGGACTGATCGCATTTCACTTCGCTATTGGAGTGATCTGGCCGGAACCTGAAGTGGAGGAGGAGCAACTGTGATACACCTGCTCTGGATACTTGGCGCCTTGCTGGGCCTGCCTTTGTTTGCAGTGTTATCCGGGCTTGCCCTGACTGCATTTCACGCCGAAGGTATTTCCAGCACTGCGGTCATCATCGAGCTTTACAGGCTCGCCTCCAACCCGACTATTCTGGCTATTCCACTTTTCACTTTTGCCGGTGTTCTGCTTTCCGCCGGGAACTCACCACGACGCCTGGTAGACCTGTTCCGGGCACTGGTAGGGTGGATGCCCGGAGGTATCGCCATCGTCACTCTTCTGGTTACATCATTCTTCACAGCCTTTACAGGTGCTTCGGGTGTGACTATCATTGCACTGGGTGGTTTGCTGCTGACAATACTGCAGCAGGAAGGATACCGGGAGAAGTTCAACCTTGGCCTGTTGACTACCACCGGTAGCCTGGGGCTGTTGTTTCCACCCAGTTTGCCCCTGATTCTCTACGGACTTGTAGCGGGCGTCAGCATTGACAGCCTCTTTCGAGCCGGTATAACTCCCGGCATTCTGCTGATTCTGATTCTTGCCGCATACAGCTACTTCAAAGCCGGCCGGCAAAAAGTGAAGCGAACACCTTTCGATGGCCGGAAAGCCCTGCGGGCGCTGAAACAGGCTGGCTGGGAACTGCCCCTTCCGTTTATAGTAGTAGTAGGCATTTATGGTGGCTGGGTGACTGCTACCGAAGCTGCTACTATTACTGTTGTCTACGTGTTGCTGGTAGAAGTGGTTATCCTGCGTGAAATCAGCTGGCAACGGATGCTGAAGGTAATTGAGGAATCGATGACGCTGGTGGGCGCGATTCTGGTAATTCTGGGTGGTGCGCTGGGGCTGACCAGCTATCTGGTGGACGCCGAAGTTCCAATGCATCTGCTTGAGTGGCTGGAGCAGTTCATAACATCCAGGATACTGTTTCTCCTGCTGCTCAATATTTTCCTGCTGGCCGTTGGTGCCCTGATGGACATTTTCAGTGCCATCGTAGTTATCGTACCACTCCTGTTACCGGTTGCGGCTGCTTTCGGTGTAGAACCGATTCACCTTGGCATCATCTTTCTGGTGAATCTTGAAATTGGTTACTCAACACCACCGGTCGGCCTCAACCTGTTTCTGGCCAGTTTCCGGTTCAAGCAGCCAATCTGGAAACTCTACAGCGCGGCACTGCCATTTATCCTGCTGATGTTGCTGGCACTGGCACTGGTTACCTGGTGGCCGACGTTGTCGCTGTGGGCGGTGTAGTGAAGGGGTGGAATCAGTGTGATACAAATTCAGTTACTGGTAATGTGTAAAATTTACTGAGGAGCAGATATGAGCACCGGACCGTTGCAGAAGATCGCCCCGGATGTAGTTATTGGTGAAGAAGTGCGTATTTATGACTTTGTAAATCTCTATGGTTGCAGTATTGGCGATCGTACCAGAGTTGGCACTTTTGTCGAGGTGCAGAAAGGGGTGAAGATCGGTGCTGACTGTAAAATCTCCAGCCATACTTTCATCTGTGAGGGAGTGGAAATAGAAGACGGTGTCTTCATAGGGCACGGTGTGCGTTTTATCAACGATCTGCACCCCCGGGCTGTGAATCCGGATGGCTCCATGCAGACGGAAGAGGACTGGACACTCGTTTATACAAAAGTATCTGCACGGGCTTCGATTGGCTCCGGTGCGGTGATAATGGGTGGAGTCACAATCGGTGAAGGCGCTCTGGTAGGTGCTGGAGCAGTAGTTACCCATGATGTGCCTGCAGGTGCCACTGTCGCAGGTGTGCCGGCCCGGGTACTGCCATAATCAGGATTGTATCACTTATAAGGAAATGTAGCACTTGACATCCGGTATGAAATGTACCGTATACATAGTGAACGATAACAGGGTTTGTCTTGTTGGAAATTGCTGGTCTTTGTATCTTTTAGAAAGCAGTGATTATTTGTCCTGAAACGGGTTGCCTTTTTTTGTTGAAGCGCTGCCGGAAGTACTGCTTACCTTTTCCAGCTACTTGATAAATCGCAGAAAGTTCGAGCCTCATTTGGAAATATTGCGAATTGAATGCGGCCATCTGGTAGCTCCAGGTCGTGGTAAACTGACTGATGATGGAACCCGGCAAAGACTGCTTCTGCCTGTCAACCAGGCGATTCTGATCTTTGAAGAGCAGGTTGTTGCTATCGATAGCGGTTTGCAGGCTGAGTCGTTTCGAACCCGCTATGGTGAGATTGAGTTGCAACCACCTTCCCGATCACCTGTTGAGCAGATGGCTGCTGCAGGTCTGGTGCTGGAGGACGTGACACATCTGCTGCTGACACATGGCCACTATGATCATTGTGGTGGGCTGCTGGACGGCAGTGGAGAAGAGGTTTATCCCCGCGCGAATATCGTGATACATGCAAAAGAGCTGGCACAGTTTGCTGACACACCGCTCAACTCTGATCGTTTCTATGATGGCCTGGTTGCGGAGTATCTGCAAAACTGCAGACTACATGTGCTGCATGAGGAATCAGGACAGGTAGCAGGTATCAATTTCCAGCTTACCGGCGGACATACACCCGGTCATCTTGTTTACCATCACCAGGGTGTGGTCTTCGGTGGAGATCTGTTACCTGTTGCATCCGCAGTTCGTCAGGCTGGACCTCATGAAAGCGACAGTGACCCGGTGCTTGCAGCCAGCTGGCGTAATCGCTTACGGCAGGGTGAATTCGGTAATGAGTTCTTTCTCTGCCATGGTAGCACCGGGAATACAACATTTTGTCTTTAACGAATTTCCTGTATAGATAAAATTGATGTACAATAAAAATTGGAGGAATAATGCAGCAAGTCAAAGAAGTGGTCATTGTAAATGCCGCTCGCACACCGATAGGTTCATTCAGTGGTGATCTGGCTGCCATACCTGCAGCCCGTCTGGGCGCAACAGTCATCAAAGCTGTTATCGACCAGGTCAATCTGCCTGCTGATCGTGTTGACGAAGTCATTATGGGCAATGTTCTCCCGGCAGGCCAGGGACAGGCACCTGCGCGTCAGGCATCAATCTATGCCGGATTGCCCGAGAGTGTGGAATGCATGACGATTAATAAGGTCTGCGGTTCCGGCTTGAAATCAGTAATGCTGGCTGCACAGTCAATCGCTCTGGGTGATGCTGACATTATTGTTGCCGGTGGAATGGAGAGCATGTCTCAGGCTCCTTACTATCTGCCAACAGCGCGCAAAGGCTTCCGGATGGGGAATCAGCAGGTTATCGATGGAATGGTTCATGACGGGCTCTGGGACCCTTACAACAATTTCCATATGGGCAACGCAGGTGAGATCTGTGCTGATGAATACGATTTTACTCGTGAGATGCAGGATGAGTTTACACTGGAGAGCTACCGTAGAGCGCAGGAAGCAGTTAACGAAGGGCTTTTCGATGCGGAAATCGTACCGGTAGAGATTCCCCAGCGTAAAGGTGATCCGATCATCGTCGACAAGGATCAGGAACCGTTTGCCCTTAAAGCGGACAAAGTTGCCAAGCTGCGCCCCGCTTTTCGTAAAGATGGCACCGTTACCGCTGCCAACGCCTCCAAGATTAACGATGGTGCTGCAGCCCTGCTGGTAATGTCCGCGGAAACTGCAGAAAAGCTGAAAATGGAACCCCTGGCCCGTGTCGTATCCCAGGCCTCTTTCGCTCAGAAACCGGAAAAGTTTACTACTGCCCCGGCAGGTGCTGTGAAAAAAGCGCTGGACAAAGCCGGTCTGACGGTTGCCGATATTGATTTCTGGGAAGTAAATGAGGCTTTCTCGGTAGTTACCCTGATCAACAATCGCCTGTTGGAGCTGGATCCTGCCAAAGTGAATGTTCGGGGTGGGGCGGTTTCCCTGGGGCATCCAATAGGAGCCTCCGGTGCGCGTGTTCTGACCACATTGCTTTACACGATGAAGGATGCAGAGGCGCGTTATGGTGTTGCCACACTTTGTATAGGTGGTGGTGAGGGTGCGGCTCTGGTTGTAGAACGGATATAGTGAAAGGAAAATTGACAATGGATATGAAGAAAATTGGCGTTATTGGCGCCGGAACAATGGGTAATGGTATTGCACACCTGTTCTCGCAACATGAATACGAGGTAGTTCTCGTAGATATCGACGAGAATTTCCTGCAACGCGGTATGAAGACTATTGAAAAGAATATGGGCCGCGAACTTAAGAAAGAGCGAATTACACAGGAACAGCTTGATGCAGCATTACAGCGGATAAAACCTGTTACAGATATGGCTGAACTCAAGGAATGTTTTCTGGTGATAGAAGCTGCCACCGAACAGAAAGAGCTTAAGCTTAATCTTTTCAAGCAGATGGATGAGATAACGGAACCGGATGCACTTCTGGCAACGAACACCTCCTCAATTTCCATCACTGAAATTGCTGCTGTAACTTCCCGCCCTGCGCAGGTTATCGGCATGCATTTCATGAATCCGGTACCGATGATGAAACTGGTAGAGGTTATTCGTGGACTGGAGACTTCCGATGCTGTCAACGATCAGATCCATGAACTGAGTAGCGCTGTTGGCAAGGTTCCGGTTGAAGCAAACGACTATCCTGGATTTGTCGCCAACCGTATCCTGCTGCCCATGATAAATGAGGCTGTTTACGCTGTCATGGAGGGGGTTGCGACTGCAGACGCCGTTGATCAGGTGATGAAGCTCGGTATGGGGCACCCGATGGGGCCACTCGCACTGGCTGATCTTATAGGCCTCGATGTTTGCCTGGCAATTATGGAAGTGCTGCATGATGGCCTGGGTGACAGTAAATACCGTCCCTGTCCATTACTGCGTAAAATGGTTGCTGCCGGCAGGCTCGGCCGTAAGTCAGGAGAAGGATTCTTCAGCTACAATTAGCAGGGTGAAGCATCTCTGTTCAGGAAGAGTTAACTCTGCACAGGTTTTTATAGCCTCTACGCGATAGTTTGATACATTATTCTATCTTGTAGCTTGCGGTACAAGGTGAGCTAACACACCGGTAATTTCCTTTGTGTTTTCACCTCGTATCTTCGGGTTGCCGTATCCCCCTGTCTGCGATGCGCATTTGCAGGCGTTTTCGAAACCAAGGCTTCGCATAATAGACGAGGTTTCAGGTGGAGGTGCAGCAATACAGGCATGGGTTGTCTGTGGTCTTGCGGAGTTATGAACCAACTTACCTTTTCCGGAAAAGGAATCGATGAAAAGTAGAAGAGATGCCCGTGAACAGGCAGTACAGATGCTTTATGCGCACGAGATGACTCGAGTACCGATCGGGGATATTATTGCGCAGCAGTTGAAGGATAAGAACAAGCAGTATCGCGAGTTCACTGAAATGCTGGTTCGGCAGACTGTACGACTCAAAGAGCGTCTGGACATTATCATCCAGGATAAATCACATCGATGGGAGATCGAGCGAATAGCGCTGCTGGACAGGATAATTCTGCGTCTGGCAATCTGTGAATTACAGCAATTCCCCGATATTCCAGCCAAAGTGACAATTAATGAGGCCATCGAAATCGCCAAGAAATTTTCTACGGAAAACAGTGGTAAATTCATCAATGGTATCCTTGATAACGTGAAGCAGGAGTTGAGCAAGGAGTAACCGGAAGTATCACTGACCAGGCCTGGCAGATCGCGCTGACAAGATATTTCGGTTTTATATCTGGAATAGTTCCTGAGTAATAACAGCAGTTGTCAATCACACAGTTTTTTACTTGCTCTATTGCAACGATGGCTCTATCCTTTACCGTTCAAAAAGAGGGGTACTTGTGAGATACCTGATTGCTGGTAACTGGAAGATGTTTAAAACCGGTGCGGAAGCTGTCGCACTGGCCCGTCAGATCAGAAACAAGGCTACTACCAGTCACCTGACAGACATCCTGATCTGTCCACCGTTTACAGCCCTGGTTCCTGTAGCGGAGATAATTGCTGACAGCAATATCAAGCTGGGTGCGCAGAATGTTCACTGGGAAGAGCAGGGTGCTTTTACCGGTGAAATTGCACCGAATATGATTGCGGACAGCGGTGCAGAATGGGTTATCGTCGGTCATTCGGAGCGGCGCACGCTTTTCGGTGACACAGGTAGCACCATCAATCTTAAATTGAAATCGCTTCTGAACCATAAACTGCATCCAATACTCTGCGTTGGTGAAACGCTGGAGCAGCGGGAGGCGGATGAGGTTGCTGCAGTACTTAATGGACAGCTGCAGGAAGCTTTACTGGGGCTTACAACTGAAGACCTGTTACAGCTTACTATTGCTTACGAACCGGTCTGGGCTATAGGAACCGGCAAAGTCGCTACACCGGAGCAGGCTGATCTGACACACAAGCTGATCCGTGACTGGTTAAGTGATAATTATGACGAGCGGGTCGCGGGTGAAATGCGGATTCTGTATGGTGGATCAGTGAAACCGGATAATGCAGCTGATCTGTTTTCCCGTGCAAATATAAATGGTGCGCTCATCGGTGGCGCTGCACTGAAAGCAGATGATTTTGCTGCGATCATCAACGCAGCTGAGGAACTGGCAAAAAGCTAATTACGAACTGAGGTAATCATGTATATATTCCTGATGACACTTATTATACTGGTAGCTGCCATGCTGATGGTTATCATCCTGATGCAGGCATCCAAAGGTGGTGGGCTTTCCGGTGCATTTGGTGCCATGTCGCAGTCCAGTATGGCTGTCGGTACCAGGCAGGCGGCGAATATCCTGCATAAAGCGACCATCTGGCTGGTTACGATTTTCATGGCATTAACCGTAATTCTGGTTATTATCGAATCTCCAGCTAACGATTCACCCCGTTCGATTACTCAGCAGAGACTGAGTGAGGAATCTGGTGGTGTATTACCTGATATTCCAGCAGTTGAACCGTTGCAACCCGGTGATCTGCCAACCAGTGAGCCAGTACCGACAGAAGCACCTGCTGGTGATCTGCCGGTAGAGGGAGAGTAATTTACGCCGAAGTGGTGAAATTGGTAGACACGCTATCTTGAGGGGGTAGTGCTCGCAAGGGCGTGCCGGTTCAAATCCGGCCTTCGGCATTAGTACCGATTCCAAAAAAAGTTGCTTTTTGAAAGACGTTTTTATGAATCGGTCTGAAGTATTTCTTAGAAGTGGTGATAGGTAAAAGCGTTTCTGTTAAGAAATACTATTACCCCGGCAATTGTCGGGGTTTTTCATTATTAGAGTATGGTAGTATCAACGTTCGTAAATGTGTAATATACTGGTTTCAGGGTCGCTGCTTAAACTGTTACTTCATGACAATAGAACCTGCACACTGATTATCCAGGTCATGTTGTATCCATTTGGCGCGAAATTTGCATCACCATAAAGCAGTGATCTGCAATGCCGGTATAGCATGCAAAACAGCGCTAATCGCTATAATGGATTCTCGCTATTTATGAAATGAAGCTGAAAGAGTAAGATAGAGAGGAAAAACGATGCTTAAGAAAATCCTGTCAGTCGGCTTTTTATTGTCACTGGCACTCGTCACCCTCGCGGAAGTAACCGCCGAAGACATTCAGAATACCGAGGCACAACTACGGGATCTGATCCAGAAAATGGAAACAGATCAGGTCAATTACGATCTCTACAAGCAGCAGTATGATGAATTGAAAGTTGAGTATGATAGTATGAAGCGGGAATTTGCCATGTCCCAGGCATCAGATCAGGTGCGTGCCGCTTGTAAAGGGAAGTATAACGATGCCAATTCCGCCCTGCGTTTGCGAAAATATGAAGAAGCCAGAGGGCTCCTGGACCAGGCAATCAGCGACTGTCCCGATATGTCTTCACTTTATCTCGGACGGGCTATCGCTCGAAAAGGGCTGGGTGATTTTCAGGGCGCAGAAGCTGATTACATGCTGGCCCTGGAGAAGACGGACGATTGTGCCACACGTGCAAATTACAACCTCGGTACTCTCTATATCAATAACCTGAATCGTATTAATGATGGTATTGCCAGACTCAGACTTGCCTTAGAGTGTGATTCTACATATCACAAAGCCTGGTACCAACTGGGCAAAGTGAAACTGGATCAGAAGCAGACTACAGAAGCTGCCAGCTGTTTCTCACAGGCAATACATCACGATCCTTCATATACTCGCGCAGCATTAGAGCTGGCGAAAATTCAGATGAATACAAATTGTCGTGCTGCTGTCACTACACTGAGCAATGCCCAGGATGAGGCAGGTAACAGTGAGAAGTCACAGCTGTATCAATTGCTGGCTCAGGCGCACAATAACTGTGGACAGACTTCATCGGCCATACAGGCTGCTGACCGGGGAATCAGTTTTCTGGACAAACTGAGACGCAACAAGTCCTACATCAGTGGTGCATTGCACTGGGAAAAAGCACGCGCCCTGCAGGCTGAGGAGAGGTGGCAGGAGGCGGTTGATGAGCTGCGGGAAGCAGCCCGGTCCCGTGAATGGCGTCAAAACGCTGAATATGAGATTGAGAATCGGATCAAGAAGGATCATCCGGAAGTTAATTGATGACAGTTATTACGCAATTGAGAAGCATAGCAGATGAGACTCCGTCCAGCACGGAGTCTTTTTTTCTGCCACTGCTTGCTCAGGCAAACATATGTCAGGATGAGGAGCTGTTTGCGGATCTCATCAGAGAAATACGTCTGCGGGATTTGAGTCGTCAGGCAATCGTAGAGACACTTCTGCAATGTTGTCTCTTTGATGGTTATCCTGCCGCACTCGAAGGGCTGGAGCGGTTATCCCGACTCTGGCCGGCAGATACAGGGAAACCACTTGAAGATTATTCACCGGTACAGGTAACAGAGTGGCGTCGGCGTGGTGAGGAACTGTGTCAACGGATCTATGGCAGCAGCGCGAAAAGTCTGATACACAATGTTACCGCGCTTTCACCAGACCTTGGTAACTGGTTTCTGGTAGAGGGCTACGGGCGAGTCCTGTCACGCCAGGGTTTGAAAACAGAGGTACGGGAGCTGATAACTGTTGCCATTTTGCTCTGGAAGGGCTATCCACGGCAGCTGTTGTCACATGTGCGTGGTGCGCTCAGAGTCGGGGTAGCCGGTGATACTGTTACTGCTCTGATAAAGCTCTGCTCTGCCCGCGATGAGCAATTGCGCACAGATGCTTTGAGCTGGTGCCATCAGTATGAAAATGAGTTCAGACAGGCAACAGAGGGAGTAGAACGGTTATGAAGTCACAGAAGCGGGTTGTGGTTGCCATGTCAGGTGGTGTAGACAGCTCTGTAGCAGCTGGCTTGCTGCTGGCAGAGGGCTATCAGGTAATCGGTGCCACACTGCATCTCTGGGATGATAATAGTCAGGAGTCATCAGAGCAGATTCAGGAACGCTACGCGGATGCACTTACTATCTGTGAGCAGCTGGGAATTGAGCACAGAATGCTGGATCATAGAGATCAGTTCAGCGAAATCGTTATCGCTGAGTTTTTATCGGAATATCTGCAGGGCCGTACGCCGAACCCCTGCGTTCTCTGCAACCGGGAGATAAAGTGGCGTCTGATGATGAAGCTGGTTGAAGAACTGGATGCTGACTACCTGGCTACCGGGCATTATGCCGGGCTGCAGAACCGTAATGGCCTGATGAGGCTGACAAAGGCCAGGCACAATGCCAAGGATCAATCCTACATGCTCTGGAACCTGCCGGCCAGCGCACTGGGCAGTACACTGTTTCCTTTGGGTGAACTTACCAAGGAGGAGACCCGGCAACAGGCTGCCAGGATGAAACTAACTGTTGAAGATAAAGCGGAAAGCCAGGACATCTGTTTTATCCCTGATGGTGATTATGGAGAATTTCTGCAGCGGGCGTTTCCGGAGCAGATGGACGATGTCCAGCCGGGGGATCTACTCGATGAGTCGGGTAAAATTCTGGGTAACCACCGCGGTATTCCATATTATACAGTTGGTCAGCGTAAAGGACTCGGTATTGCACTTGGATCACCCCGTTACGTCAGCAACATTGATCCAGAGACGAATGCCATAACGATTACGGCTGGAGAAGGGCTGTTTCGCCGCAAATTGAAGGCGGAACGGGTGAACTGGCTGACAGAGATACCGACACGCCCTTTCAGGGCAACTGCACGCATTCGCTATCACGACCCTGGTGAAAATTGCCAGGTTATACCGTTAACTGAGAACTCAATGACTGTTGAATTTGACCAGCCACGACGGGCTATTACCCCCGGTCAGTCAGTAGTTGTTTATGACAACGATGTAGTGGTTGGTGGTGGAATAATCGGAGAGAGCTTTGAGTAAAGAAGGCACGCTGAAAAAGATTACTGTTCCAGTTCTTCAACGAATGAAGGAGCAGGGTGAGAAAATATGTGTATTGACAGCCTACGATGTTCTCTTCGCCTCACTGGAAGACCAGGCAGGTGTAGATTGCATACTGGTTGGAGATTCAGTAGGTATGGTCTGTGCCGGGTATGAAAATACATTACCGGTGACACTTGATGATATGATTTACCATACCCGTGCTGTCCGGCGTGGTGTCAAGCGGGCGTTGCTGGTTACTGATATGCCTTTCCTTACATTTCAGGTATCACCACAGGAAGCATTACGCAATGCAGGCAGGATAATACAGGAAGCCGGTGCGGAAGCGGTTAAAATCGAAGGACCCTGGTGCGATGCTGTCGAAGCAATAACGGCCGCAGGTATTCCAGTAATGGGACATCTGGGGTTGACACCGCAATCGGTTAACCAGTTTGGCGGTTACGGTTTGCGCGGTAAAAGGACAGAAGAGCGAGAGCAGATATTGCAGGCGGCCCTCGATCTGGAAACAGCAGGTTGCTTTTCACTGGTACTTGAGAAGATACCGGCTGATTTAGCCACAGAGATCTCCACAGCTCTCAGGATCCCTACTATTGGTATCGGGGCCGGTGCCGGTTGTGATGGTCAGGTACTGGTGAACTATGATATGCTCGGGTTGTTCGAGGAGTTCAAACCCCGTTTTGTGAGACAGTATGCCCGGTTGGCAGCTGAAGTCAGGCAGGCGGTAAGCAATTTCGTGACGGATATCAAAAAGGGTGAATTCCCCGGTGATAAGGAAAGCTTCTGATGGCACTGGAGATAGTGCGTAAGCCTCAGGTTCTGCAACAGCAGATTGCGATACTGCGCCAGCAGGGAATCCGGATCGGCCTGGTTCCTACCATGGGTTTTCTACATGAGGGGCACCTTTCACTGATGAGGCAGTTGCGGCCGCATGTAGACAAACTGCTGGTCTCTCTCTTCGTCAACCCTGCTCAATTCGGCCCGGGCGAGGATCTCGACAACTATCCCCGTAATCTGGAAAAGGATATTTCTGTCTGTGAAACTGTTCCGGTAGACCTGCTTTTCATGCCGACTGCGGCTGATATCTATCCAGCCGGTTATGCCAGCTATATTGACTTTGACCGTTACTCTGAAAAACTGTGTGGTGATTCGCGCCCCGGCCATTTCAGAGGTGTTGGAACAGTAGTACTGCAGCTTTTCCAGATCTGTCAACCACATCTGGCTGCCTTTGGACGGAAGGATGCCCAGCAGCTGTTCCTGATCAAGCAGATGGTACGGGACTTTCATCTGCCGGTTGAGATTGTGGAAGGTGATACTGTGCGCGAAAAGGATGGTGTGGCGATGTCATCGCGGAACAGCTATCTGCAACCACAGGAACGGATTCAGGCACGCGCTTTGAGTCAGGCACTACAGGCCATCAAGAGTGCAATTGCAGCCGGTGAACGTGATACAAAGCAACTGCAGGCCCTTGGAAAAGAGCTGCTGGATAACTATCCCGGTTTTGAGTTGGAATACCTGGAATGCCTCAACTGGGAAACACTTGAGAACCTGTCCGAAGTAACATTTCCTCTGCTGGCTGCAATTGCCGGTAAAGTTGGCAAGATCCGTTTAATCGATAATATAATCCTGACTGACAGTGATGAAGCTGACGGTCAATCCATCCCACCTGATAATCAAAACTGACCTGGAGAAGAGTTGAACACTGAATCTACACCCCTTGGAATTGTAATTCTGGCCGCCGGCAAAGGCACCCGTATGAACTCCGATATCGCCAAGGTTCTGCACGAACTGGATGGACGGCCATTGATCCATTATGTGATCGAACAGACACGCGACAGCCTGCCTGAAAAAACTGTGATAATCATCGGGCACCAGCGGGAGGAAGTTGCGGCAGTACTGCTGGATTATCCGGTTGAGACTGCTCTGCAGGACCCACAGTTGGGAACCGGACACGCTGTGCAGCAGGCAGAGTCGCACTTCAACGGTTTTGCAGGTGATATACTGGTGTTATCGGGTGATGTGCCATTGTTACGCCGTGAAACCGTTGCCGAACTGATACGCGTGCATCGTAACACAGAAAGTGCAATAACGGTGCTTACGGCTCATCTGGAGGACCCCTCCGGTTATGGGCGAGTAGTCAGAAGTGAGAGCAATGCCGTTGAGCGAATCGTTGAACACCGCGATGCCACACCGGAACAGCTGAGCCTGACTGAGATCAACACCGGTATTTATCTGTTCAGAAGCGATCTGCTGTTTGAGCGTCTGCATACGCTGCAACCGGATAATGCACAGGGTGAATACTATCTCACAGATGTCGTGAAGATGGCAGCAGAAGAGGGTATGCCAGTGCAGGCAGTGATAGCAGGTGATCCTCTGGAGATACAGGGTGTCAATACTGTTGCACAACTGCAGGAGATGGAACGGAACTACCTTTCGCGTGCCTGACAGGCTTCTGACACATCACCAGTGATGCTTGATTCAATGGTTTGCAAACGCCAGATCTCAGATGCATCACCAGTGATGCTTGATTCAATGGTTTGCAAACGCCAGATCTCAGATGCATCACTACTTGTGTGAACGAAAGAAATCACGAATGAAGTGATTGATTAAATCAGGATTTTCCTGCAGTCTACGTGTAGAATATGCATACCATGATCTTCCGAATGGTACATACACCCTCAGACGATGCCCCGAGGCGATAATTCTGCGACGCAGCTCCGGTAGTACGCCGAGTAACATCTGGAATTCATACTGTCCATTTGAGAGATGGAGCTCCTCTATAAGCCGGATGGAGCGGTCTACCAACCAGTCATCGTGGGTGGCGATTCCAACGTAAGAACCACCACGCAAGAGTATCTCCAGTGTTTCCATGAAGCTGTCCCTGATATCCTGCCGCTTCTGGTAGGCGATACTTTCCGGTTCCTGATAGATCCCTTTACAGAGCCTCACATTGGCCCTGTCGGCAGCCAGCCATCTGGCATCATCAACTGTACGTCGAAGATAGGATTGTATCACGATACCTGTTTGAGGATACTCTGAGCGCAACTCCCGGTAGAGATCGAACTCACTGTCAGTGATACTGGAATCCTCCATATCGATCCGGAGAAAATTGTCATACTCTGCTGCAGCTCTGGCAATATTGCGGTAGTTTTCCAGCGTACCATCAGGATCGAGTAACAATCCCATCTGGCTTGGCTTTACTGACAGGTTGGCATCCAGCTGCTCACGATCAATCCATGAAGGCAGTTTCCGGTAAAGCAGCGCATAGGGCTTTGTGGCATCCATTGTCTCCAGGTGTTCCCCCAGTACATCCAGCGTTATCATGCATCCTTCCTGCATGAGTCGACGTGATACAGTGGCAGCATCTGCGAACTCTTCCCCGGCAATATAATGACGGGAGAGAAAACCGACCAGGCGTCGTGGGAAAAGCGGCAGGGTTGAGGCGACTAACTGATTGAATAGCGACATGTATTTTCCGAAAATTACTTGTTGTGTACGAAAGCAACTACATCAGCTGATTCAGGAACAGATAAACTCTGGACAGTAAAACAGTTGTACCTGATACAACAATCGGGATGTTAAAATATAAATCGCAGGGGGTTAGCGGCAAAGCACAAATGGAGTATCACAGGTTGAATTTGGTGATTGTGAGTAGTATGGTTACTATTGTAGAGCAGTGTATGAGCCTGCCGGCAGCAGTAAGGCCGGTTTCAGTGCATTATGGAGGACCGGATGCGTCATCAGAGACCCTGGGGCTATTATGAGACTATTCTCGAAGAACCCGGATACCTGGTTAAACGAATTGTGATACATGCGGGGCGGCGGTTGAGTCTTCAGCGTCATCAGCACCGGCGGGAGCACTGGGTGATTGTCAGTGGCATGGGGCAGGTCACACTCGAACATGAAACCCGGCCGATCGGGGCAGGAGAACACATCAGCATTCCCAGGGTATGTAAGCATCGGATGGCCAGCAACCCTGACAGTGAAGTGGTTATGATCGAAGTGCAGTTAGGTGAAGAGCTGCGTGAAGACGATATCGAGCGCTTTGAGGATGATTATGGGCGTGATACTGAGTAAGTGCTATTCCAACTGATTCCCATTACGGAGGGACAATGCCATGAGACATATCTTGAATTGTATTTACAGTATCATGTTTTTGACAGCTTGCACTACAGCAGCCAGTGCGCAGATCATGTACTATGATTCGCTGTATGCAGCTAATGACTCACTGCTGGATATCTTTCAGTATCAGGTTCCAGATGGCTATAATCCAGATCTACCTGCACCACTTCTGGTCGGTTGGCACCAGTGGGGTGGTGACGAGGCACAGTTCTTCGGTACTCCTTTTGCTGAAGAAGCCAACAGCAGGGGTTGGATAGCACTGGGCGCCTGGGGTGGGCACAGTATGAACTGGACCAACCAGGATACACAGGAGTGGATGCAGCGCATCATTGAGGTGCTGACAGAACAGTGGAATATTGACTGGCAGCGTATTTATATGGTCGGTGGCTCAATGGGGGGAGCATCCGGGATGATTTACTCCAACAATCACCTTGATCCTACCAGACCGATGGTAGCAGCTTCCGCCTC
>CAZCRT010000006.1:0-28170 GCA_964501185.1 uncultured Bacteroidia bacterium | reverse complement strand
CATTCGGGCACTACTCTGCACATCGAACTCCCTGGGGTTATACGGGAATCCACTATGAGCTGAATGGACTCATGAACATTGCTGAGTTGTATCTGGAAGAGTATGATAACGGCAATGATCCGGAAACACCACTGCAGGTGGCCATAGGTAATGCTGACAGTGAATTCACTCTGGGTTTTATACGCAATCATCTGGAAATCGAAACATCAGCATTACTCACCCGCAACGGTGAGACAGTATGGGATTGGGAAGACTGGCCTTTGAATGATACACTCAGCCTGACTGTTGCAGCATCGGATACATTGGAGTTGTTGTTCATTCCTGAAGCTGTAGCTCCTGAAGCTGCGCCTGTTCAGCCCCGAACCCGCCTGGCTGTTATGTCGGTTGCGAATGGAGTGCAGTTGAATTGGGGAGCAGGGCCTGCAGTAGTTGTTGTATTTGATCTGCTGGGCAGGGAACTGCGCCGGATGGAAGCGGATAGTGTACCATTTCTGTTGAACACAGATGGCTTCGCCAGTGGAATGTACTTCCTGCAGGCTGAAACAGCTCAGGGAGTACAATTCGGACGGTTTCTGGTAAAGCACTAAGATACAGGTTTCAGGGTACCTGCTAACGCACGATAGCCAGAGAGTAAAAAACCCGACTCTCCAGATTGGAAAGTCGGGTAGTATTCCGAATTTACACACGCCCGGTTGTTTGCTGCAAATGCAGTTCACAAAGACGGTGTAGAAATACTAGAAGCGGCGGGGACGATCCTCGCGGGGACGGGCTTCGTTAACCCGAATGTCTCTGCCGTCCATCTCGCTGCCGTTAAGCTGCTTGATGGCTTCTTCAGCCTCAGCCTGATTCGCCATCTCGACGAAACCGAAGCCCTTGGAGCGACCAGTATCTCTATCACTGATTACTCTGGCGCTTGACACTTCACCAAACTCGGCAAAATGTGCTTCTAGATCCTGGTCACTTACCGAAAAGGGTAAATTGCCTACGTAAATGTTCATTCTCTTCTCCGTTGTTCAATAAACTAACACAAAACTGAACCGTGATCTAACCCGGATCAAATGATACAGATTGTACCGTGGTTCCCAAATTCCCTTACAAAGCTATCAGTCACAGGCACAGAGGCTCCTGACTGATAGGTAAAAGCTTACACCTGAGGTGTAAGTCGAATAGACACGCAGCAAATGCTTACAGCTATCTTGTCGCTTAAGTTATCAGTCACAGGGTCAGCTGGTGTAACCATCCTGAGATCGTGCCGCTTACCGGTAAGGGGGGTGCAGATGAATTCGGGAGGGTAATGCAAAAAATGCCTTGTGATTCTGGCCATCAAAAAATTCTTTGGCAAAAGTTATTTCGGCAGTTAACTGATGCTGCCTTTCATCAAGGTCTAACATTAGAATCATACCATCGAAAAAGCAAGCTTAAAGTTGATATAGTGAAAAAACCTAAGAACAGTGTGTTCATGTGACTGACTGCATTTACTCACTCATCGGCAAAGAGCTTATGCCAGATTGCAGCTTTTGCAGGTGAAATTGTGCGCAGTTGAAGGTTCTCTTCAAGGTGTGAAGGATTGCGCATACCAATCGTGACATGCCTGACACCAGGTGTAGAGCGAACAAACTGTATGGCCCGCAGTGGATCAGTCGTGCAATCGGGAAAGCTGTCAGCAATCTCTGCAGGTAACTCAGTTATAAGTTGCCCCTGTGCCAATGGCATATATGCCAGAAAATGCAGGTCATAACTGGCCGCAGTTTCTGGCAAAGTAAGATCACCTTCTGCTGTAGCTGTGAGAGTATTCAGTGGCCTGAGGTCTCCCAATGAGAGTGGGGCCTGCAGGAAACGGAAATGATGACTGTCACCCCCGCAATTACGGGCACACTGAAGAATTCTGTCAAGCGGGAGATGACCTTTACTGCCAGCTTCTATAGTAAAACCACTATGCGAAGAGATACCATAGTTGCGAATGGTGCCGGCTTCAACGCACCTTTCCAGAAAGCTGAAAGCCTGCTCCAGCAACAGTAATAGGTTTTCCTCTGATACTCGTTCCGCGATCACCTCGAGCGATTCGAGTAAAAACAGATCAATACTCTCACGACCTAAATGCTTGAGACTGCGTTGAAGTGAAAAATCCAGGTAGGCGGGAGAGATGCTGTAAACAGTACCCAACAGCTGCCCGGGTTGTACACCTGCCGGAATCAGGTCATGCTCCACATGCTCTGCAGTTGAGACACGGGGTGAATCGGAGGAGATAATCCCCGCTTTAGTTATCAGGATAGTTTCCTGACGAAGAGTGTCGGCATCCAGAAGCTTCAGGGCACGACCTACAGCTTTCTCAGATCTGTGATAGCGATAAGCCGGGGAAGTATCAATTACATTAACACCGTTTTTAACAGCATCCACACAGGTGCGGACAATTTTATCATCGACAATATTCTTGGCTTCACCACCAAACGTACCGATGCCGATTTCGGAAAATATCATCGCCTCCATTTCCCTGAAGAAATCGGAGTGGCACTGGTTCTTGAAACGAGTGGGGTAGAATCCCTGCATATTGCTCCATAAACAGGGGTACCGAAGCACCCCTGTATCATAATGCTGTTATTCTTCTTCTGCGGCGAAGGGATTAATCGCTGCCATGTTTTTAAGTATTTTCCAGTAGCGATCAGTTTCCTGCTGCATCAGCGCAGACAACTCTGTGGCACGTTCAGGATTTGTCTTCTGCAGAATACGGAACCGGGTCTCAGTTGATGTGTACTCAGCCACCGGAATTGAAGGTGTCTTTGAATCGAGCTGGAAGGGATTAAGACCCTGATCAATGCGGCGCGGATCATAACGGAACAACGGATAATAACCACTCATGACAGCCTGTTTCTGCTGTTCAAGGCCGTGAGACATATCGATACCATGGGCGATACAGTGACTGTATGCCAGAATCAGTGAAGGACCATCCCACGCCTCCGCTTCACGGATAGCCTTCAGGGTGTGCACGTCGTTTGAACCCATGGCAATCTGTGCCACGTATACATTGCGGTAATTCATAGCCATCAACGCCATGTTCTTTTTGGAAATGGGTTTTCCATTTGCGGCGAATTTTGCTACGGCACCTATCTGAGTAGCTTTCGACATCTGGCCGCCGGTATTGGAGTATACCTCGGTGTCAAGTACCAGCACATTAACATTACGGCCTGAAGCGAGTACATGATCCAGACCACCATAACCAATATCATAAGCCCAGCCATCACCACCAACAATCCAGACTGAGCGTTCGACCAGATTATCAGCAATACCATTCAACCGGGCCGCCTCAGGTGAAGCAACACTATGAAGCTTCTGACGCAATTCAACTACTCTTTCGCGCTGTGCTTTGATACCGGTCTCATCTGTCTGATCAGCATTAATAATCGACTCAGCCAGTTCGCTACCGACCTGATCTGATAGTCCTGACAGCAACTCCAGAGCCTGTTCATTGAGTTTGTCAATACTGAGACGGAAACCGAGACCGAACTCAGCGTTATCCTCAAACAGTGAGTTGGACCAGGTGGGGCCCCGTCCGTTTTCATCAGTACCCCAGGGTGCGGTGGGCAGGTTACCACCATAGATTGAAGAGCAACCGGTGGCATTTCCAACTACCATGCGGTCTCCATAGAGTTGGGTAATCAATTTATAATAAGGGGTTTCACCACAACCGGAGCAGGCACCGGAGAACTCAAACAACGGTTTCAGGAGCTGTGCTTCCTGAATTCGTCCCAGGTTCAGACGGGTACGATCATACTCCGGCAGATCCAGGAAGAATTCCCAGTTTTCCTTTTCCGGTGCACGCAGAGGTTGCTGAGGCAGCATGACCAGTGCTTTGTGATCAGACTCTTTGTTCTTCTTATCCCTGCCGGGGCAGTTGACTGCGCAGAGTTCACAACCGGTACAATCCTCAGGAGCAACCTGTACGGTAAAACGCGCCCCCTCATCAAAGGACTTACTGCGCGGTTTTACACTCTTGAATGTCTCAGGAGCATCAACCAGCAGCTCCTCATCATAAACCTTGATCCGGATGGCAGCATGCGGGCAAACCATTGCACATTTGCCACATTGAATACAGAGCGAATTATCCCAGACCGGGATCGTCAGGGCGATATTCCTCTTCTCCCAGCGAGTTGTATCAGTGGGGAAAGTACCATCAAGTGGCATTTTACTGACAGGCAACTGGTCACCTTCATCAGCAATTATTTTTCCGACAACTTCCTGAACAAATGTCGGTGCTTCTGCCGGAACAACCGGCGGCAGGGTGATGTCGCTTGTTACTTCAGTGCCGTACTCAATCTCAAACATGTTGGCGACAGCCTGATCGACAGCATTGAAGTTCTTCTGGACAACTTCCTCACCCTTGACACCATATGTTTTCTTAATGGAATCCTTGATAGATTTGATAGCCTCATCAGACGGCAGAACACCGGAAATAGCAAAGAAACAGGTCTGCATGATAGTGTTAACCCTGGCACCCATGCCTGTCTTCCCGGCTACGTTGTAGGCATCGATAACATAGAAACGCAGTTTCTTATCGATGATGGTCTGTTGTATCTGGCGGGGTAGTTTATTCCAGACTTCATCTTTGTCCATCGGTGCGTTCAACAGGAAGATGGCGCCATCCTCTGCATACTTCAGCATATTTTTCGTTTCCAGGAACGACCAGCTGTGGCAGGCGATGAAGTTAGCCCTGCTGATCAGATAGTTGGAGCGAATCGGCTCCTTTCCGAAACGAAGGTGCGAAGTAGTCATGGAACCGGATTTCTTGGAATCGTAAACGAAGTAACCCTGTGCGTTGAAGTCAGTTCCCTCACCGATAATCTTGATGGAATTCTTATTGGCACCGACAGTTCCATCTGCACCCAGCCCGAAGAACATGGCACGGAAAACATCATCCCCCTCTACCGAGAAACTGCTATCCACCGGAAGGCTGAGGTTCGTGACATCATCATTGATACCGACAGTGAAGTGATTCACTGGTTTTTCCGACTTCAGTTGATCGAGGACAGCTTTGACCATTGCAGGTGTGAATTCCTTGGAAGAGAGGCCATAACGACCGCCGATTACATGCGGAATAGCTGTCATAGGCAACTGACCATTGTGATGTGCCTCAGTCAGTGCAGTGATAACATCATTATAAAGTGGTTCACCGGTAGCACCCGGTTCCTTGCACCGGTCAAGTACAGCGATCGATTTCACAGTGGCCGGGATAGACTGGACGAAGTGCTTGATGGAGAAAGGACGGAAGAGTCGGACTTTTATAAAACCGACTTTTTCTCCGGCAGCATTGAGCCGGTCAACCGCTTCCTCAGCAGCACCAATACCTGATCCCATCAGGATGATAATCCTCTCGGCATCTCTGGCACCGACATAATCGAAGAGATGATACTGACGGCCAACCAGTTTCGCGAATTGGTTCATAGTATCCTGCACCAGGTCCGGAGCGGTGTCGTAGTAGGAATTGGCTGCTTCACGGGCCTGGAAGAAAACATCCGGGTTCTGTGCCGAGCCGCGCAGTACAGGGTGATCCGGGGTCATCGCCCGTGACCGGTGTGCGGCTACCAGATCATCGGTAACCATGGCCCCCATATCCTTTTTTGTAAGTTGCTCTATCTTCATTACTTCATGCGAAGTGCGGAAACCGTCGAAGAAATGCAGAAAGGGTACCCTGGTTTTAAGAGTAGCAGTATGCGCGATCAGAGCCAGATCCATAACCTCTTGAACAGATCCGGAAGCCAGCTGAGCCCAGCCGGTGGAACGGGCAGACATTACATCACTGTGATCACCGAAAATGGATAGTGCGTGCGTCGCAATTGTACGGGCAGAAATATGAAACACAGTAGAGGTGAGTTCCCCGGCAATTTTGTACATATTCGGGATCATGAGCAGTAACCCCTGTGACGCAGTAAAAGTAGTGGTCAATGAACCAGTTTGCAGTGCGCCGTGTACAGCACCAGAAGCACCACCTTCGCTTTGCAGTTCCGATACATCAGGAAGTGTACCCCAGATATTGCGAATCCCACGGGCTGCCCATTCATCGGCCCATTCGCCCATATTCGAAGAAGGTGTGATAGGATAGATTGCAATCACTTCACTTAAATGATGTGCAACATAAGCGGCGGCTTCATTACCGTCAATAGTGATTTTGGTGCGGGGCATGATATCTCCATTACTATTTGGAAAGTTGAAAAGAGTTATAAATCAGCCGCGGCTTGACAGTTACTGTATAGTTCAAACCGTCATGAAGCCGTCGTATCTGCGATCACAACTCATCAGACACAGTGCTGTAATTATATTCATTTGTGAAAAAGCTCAGGAACCAGATAATATGGTAACTGGAAATCTACAAGTCCACCGTAAAATCAAGAGCAGGTGGTAAAAGGAGAGAAACATGTACTGTTTTCGCAGCCTGAAGGGGTCATTCCCGGGATACTACTTTGTATCACCTGAAGTTGCAGGTTTACTGCCGGACCCACCTCGCCTGCGGCCGCGCCTGCGTGGGCGTTTCTTGCCGGCGGTATTACTCTGAGATGATTCCCCTGATTGCTTCTGTTGCTGTGGTGGGCTGGTCTTCGCTCTGTCAGGTTTCTTTACATCCGTTTTGGAAGCGCTGCCAGATTGTTGTCGATTTCCAGAGCGGGATTTGCTACTACGACTGCTTTTCCTGCGTTGCGACTTCTGTGCGGGTTGTTGCTGGGAACGACCTCTGAATCCGAAAGTTCTGTTCTCAATCTGAACAGCACCATCCGTCAACGGTTCCAGCTGCAATCTCTCAGAGGTCTTCTCCAGAATGGCCTGCAGCCGTTCCAGAGCCTGCTGTTCACCATGTCCCTCACCACAGAGATTCATCAGTTCTGCGAAAACAGGTTCCTGTGCGAAATCTATGCTGGTTTCACCACGCCAGATATCGACAAAAGAAACACGAGTATTGATACGGTCACGCCTGACCGGAATGATTCGCTCAAAAGTAAGCCAGAAGGAGTATCCGCGGTGATGTATCACATATGTGCGCATGTTACTTCTCTAAGATTTGGATGCAGGAATCTGTGGTCCGCTGTACCGTAAGGTTGTTACCAGCAGAAATGCAATTTCAAAGCCAATGTATACCAGCAGCAATGCAGGTATTTTAGCTGCGTTACCACCGGCGTAACTGTGTAGACCGCTCAGGAAATAGTTGACGCCATAATATGTCATAATAACCGAAGCAAAAGAAACGATATTCAGAATGGCCATGCCACGATGCCGAACCCATCCCCTCGCCCGGGCATGCACAACACCCAGATATATCAGCAGGGTTATAAGCGACCAGGTTTCCTTGGGGTCCCAGCCCCAGTATCTTCCCCAGCTTTCATTGGCCCACATTGCCCCGAGAATGATTCCAACTGTCAACGTGACAATACCTAGTTGCAGCACCCGGTAGGTGAAATCGTAAACACGACGCCGTGACTCAGCAGCACCGGGAAAGAAACGATTACTGATCAACCAGATATGCCCGAGCCCCATGGTCAACCCAAAAGCGGAGTAACTGATGAGAATAACAGTTACATGGAAAACCAGCCAGCTGGAACGCAATACCGGCACCAGCGGATTGATTGTGATATCGACACCTGTATGATGTGCCAGTACCATGGCAATAAAGCCGATCAGACCGGCCAGTACGAACACATACTGCTCACGGTATTTGAGGTTGAATAGAAACGCTATCAATATGAAACCCCAGACAATAAACAGGAGCGACTCATAGAGATTTGAAAGAGGTGCCCGGCCCGCGATTAACGTGATGAAGTACAATCCCCAGCTGTGCAGGAGGAACCCGGCCAGCAGCAGGAGGTTATTGAACCAGAACAGGGCGCGGTTGCGGAAGAAAAGACCGAGTAGACCGGTGATCCCAAGTAATAGATAGACAACAATAGCTTTTCGGAAAGGACGAAAATGATTGTAGAGAATTTCACGATCCAGATCTTCGGTGGATGGATAGTAGCTGCATTCAATCGTTTGTAGCTGATTGTTCAGCTGCACGACAAAACTGTTAAAACCTGATTCATTGTGACTGATCCAGGAAGTCAGCATTTCATCCCAGACGCCCTGCAGGGTTGCCGTTGTTACTTCATCGAGCTGAAGCGGTTGCGAAGGTACCGACCAGACAGCTTTGGGGTCTGTTGGATCAGGAACGACAGTAAACGCCTGTCCGGATAGAACATCCGAGCAGAGTATCATCTGACCGTAGAGCTTCTGCATATACTGTTGAAGGCCGGTCGGATCCTCATCCTGATCTGAGTGCATCTGTTGCAACTGCGTTTCAAATCCCGGTGCACCACGCACGGTAGCAAAGGAGAAGTGTTTTTCATCCTCCTGTAATCCGAGGGCCTTGCGTAGCGGCAGGTTATCAATGCGCAGCAGTGGTTCCTCAAACCAGCGATCAGGATGTGCGGTCATGTCCAGCAACATTGCCAGCTGAGGATAGTCCTGATACTGCAGGCGTCCGGTAATTCCGCGTACCGTTTCCCATGCCCATGAATCAAGTGGTTTACAACGACCCTGATCGAGAATCACCACCCGGGCCAGATCCTCCAGGCCCGTATACTCAGGCAGCGTTCGGACTGTTTCTGAGGGGGAAGCCGACAGGGAGGAGACTATGGTAAATAAAACCAGGAAATGAAGTAGTGTAGCTCGCATTCTTAATGTCCACAGTTATTATGAAAATTCAATCTGTCATATTTGAGAACCATAATTAGTGCAGATGTTTGCAAACCTGCAAATGCAAAAGTTGAGTAACTCAGGTGAGCTGTGTAAAAAGATCATGCGGATAGTGATAGATGCAGCATAGAAGAATTGTATACTTTATCTGAAACTCGTAGATATATAGCGATTCTCCACCTCGTGCTGCGTTCGAAGCCTGGAGAGTTCATTCGTAAGTGGGGGCACTTACTGAGGCTTCGCTTCGTCTCGTTGCCGCAGGCGACGAACCCGGGAGAACTAATAAGTAGCATGCTCTGGCAGACTCAGTTTACAATTCAAGAGGTTAGTAGATGCTGGCAGAACTGGCGGTTGCAACCGGCAACCGGGACAAAGTACGGGAGATAGCATTACACCTGCAGGGAGTTGTAGGTGTGATACACTGGTTGCAGGACTATCCGGGTTTCAGGATGCCACCGGAGACCGGAAAAAGCCTGCGTGACAATGCTTTGATTAAGGCAGAAGCGCTTTTTGAAGTTGCAAAGATCCCGACCATTGCTGACGATACCGGTCTTTTCGTGGAAGCACTGGATGGGCGTCCCGGTATCTACGCCGGTCGCTATGCCGGGGAGAATGCCACTTATCAGGAGAATCTGGATAAACTGCTCCAGGAGATGAAACATGTTCCTGAAGATGAGCGACAGGCTCAGTTCCGCACTGAAATCTGCTGCTGCTGGACCGGTGGTGACCATTTCCTGCAGGGAGTCTGTTCTGGCAGGATACTGAAAATTCCTGAAGCGACCGAAGGTGCTTTCGGATATGACCCTCTCTTTCAACCGGAAGGGAGTGAACGGCCTTTCAGTCGTATGACACTGAACGAGAAGAATAACGTATCACATCGCGGTCGTGCTCTCGATGCATTGGCGCACTGGCTGAGAAATGTCAATCTGGAGGAGATGAGAGATGAGTAAAGCTGTGTTACTGTTGGTGATCGTGCTGGTTGCGACGATAGCAAACGCCACACCGCGGGTAGACCGGAATGTAGCGATCCGTTACACCGTTACTGTTGATACGGTTAACTGGGGAAACCTGGATCTCACCCTGAGGTTTATCGCTTCACAGGATGATCCGGAAGTGGTGCTGCCACGCTGGATGCCTGGTGCCTGGATGGTAGCCGACTATGCCCGGCACCTGGCAGGATTATCAGCGCAGGATGTTCACGGAGAGGAGTTGCCGCTGGAGCAGCTCGCCTCTAACAGGTGGTGTGTACAATGCAACCAGGGCACCGGTGTCATTCTGCGCTATCAACATATCAGTTCTCCACGTGGTTTTATGGGACGTAAGCTGACGGAAAACGGCGGAACTCTCTTCGGGGCACCGACTTTCCTTTTCGTGGACAAACAGCTTGATCAACCTCTCTCTGTAGAGTTACAGCAACCTGCAGGATGGGGAAAACCCCGGACAGGTCTGGATCCGGACTGGCTTTCATCAATAGCTCGAATGTATCTGGCTGAGGACTATCATCATCTGGTAGATAGCCCATTTCTACTTGGTGAATGTGACAGTCAGCATTTCCAGGCAGGTGGAAAGTGGATAACTACTGTTCTGCCACCTACCGGCGATTTTGACAGGGAAGGTTTTCAGTCAATGGTGAAGAAGATAGTCGAGGAAGAGATCAGTTTCTTCGGGGGTGCGCCATTCGACCGTTATGTATTCTTTTTCCACTATACCCGTGGTAACAGCGGTGGGGGAGGTCTCGAGCACCGCAACTCAACTTCAATCGGACTACCGCTGGCACAGCTGCAGAAGGATATGAACAGGACGGCACCGATCATTGCCCACGAGCTGTTTCACGCCTGGAACATGAAGGATTTCTATCCGGTGGGATTCGGCAGCTTTGATTACGAGGAACCACTGCGTACAGGTGCTTTCTGGCTGGGTGAGGGAGTTACGGAATACTATGGCTGGTTGCTGACATTGCGTGCGGGATTGATGGGACAGCAGGATTTACTGGATAAAGTTGCTGCTGAAATCGCCCTGCTTGAAGAAACAACCGCACGTGATACAATGAGTGTAGCACAGGCATCCCGTACCGTGTGGGAACAGGGCTACGCTGGTGGCGGTGTCTCATTTTACAACAAGGGATTCCTGGTCGGACTGGCTCTGGACTATGAGATTCGCTCCAGAACTGCCGGGACCTGTAACCTTGACGATTTTGTAAGATTGCTGAATGACCGTTTCGGTGGCAAACCGGGTTACAGCGATGACCAGCTGCTTCAGACGATGAGCGAAATTACCGGTCAGGATATGACTTCGTTTTATGATCATTACATCGAAGGCACAATGCCTTTCGATTATGTTTCCATTCTCGAGCAGGCAGGACTGCAACTTAAACTCGAGCGGCAGCGCATTGGCTGGGTGGGAAATCTGACTCTTTTCGGACCGCAACACCGGTTCTACATGGTCGGCAAACAGACACCACTCGGGCTGTCGGGAGTACAGCGGGGGGATGCGCTGCTCGCGATCGGTGACTGGCAGCTGACTACTGCAGAGGCGGCAGAAGAATATATTGCCGATATTTCACCCGGCTCTGAAACCACATTGCTGATAGAGAGGCAGGGGGAGGAAATGGTTCTTCCGCTGCAGATTACCAGCCGTGATAAGGTGCAGGCAACGATTTCCCTCCTCGAAGAAGCTACACCTGGTCAGATCCGGTTTCGTAAGCAATGGTTAAGCGGGGCCATGGAGGAGTAATAGGATCACTGAAATTGCGGTGGAAGATTGTCTGTAATTGTTAAGTGCTATCACGCTGTAAATACAATACATAGCGTTTCCCGGGGTCGGACCAGGTTATGTCGTTGTAATTACAGATGATAGATGGATATTTGCAGGCGGATACACCCTACTTATCCCCCTTTCTTGCCTGAAAAACGCACAATATCAACATATTCCTTATGGCATTGTTATCGCGGGACTTATCTCTGATGTCTGACTTCTGATAATGCTGCAAATACCAGTGAATGAGTTGGATCATTAGAAGTGCTCACTCAGGATTATCTGTCACCTCGTGACCATGTAGCGAGCTGTTCATAAGTTATACACCTGTAGATCCCTGTCTGACAGAAAGCGCAGTGAGTTCACACCCTCCCGGCAGCGATCCGGAAATCTGCTGTAACAAAAACCCGGGTGGTGCGTTTTATTGATGAAGGCACCTTGAGAGTAGGAAAGCGGTGAAGGATAATTTGAATGACATTCCCCTTGATGGGCAGACATGATGAATAGAGAGCAGTTTGCCAGCCTGGTAGCCGAGCAGAGTGATGAGCTTTATAACTATGCCTGCTACATGCTGCACAGTCAGGAGGATGCCGCTGATGTGCTTCAGGATACTTTTTTACGCTGCTGGCAGCAAAGGGATGTCATCAAACCTGGTCTGGAGCAGAACTGGATGTGGAGGGTTATCAGTCGTCGTTGCCTGGATCTGCTGCGTCAGCGTCAGCGTAGCAGAAAAAGGTTTCAACATCTTGCGCAGGAGCAGCTCTCGCAATTGCCTGACACCAGTACAAGAACTGAAACCGCTTTTGACCTGAAGCAGCACCAGCAACAACTGCAAAGTGCGTTGGCGATACTGCCGGATCGAACACGCAGCATTATGATTATGCGCTACTTCCAGAATTGTAATTACCAGGAGATTGCTTCCAGAATGAGTATGAACACGAGTGCTGTACGGGTAACCGTTCTTCGTGCACGCAAGAAAATGCATCAGCACATGACCCGGCGCCTGGCGCAACACTCCGCCGGCCACCTGTCAGGTTTGAAGGAAGTCACCGGAAATCCAGGGGGAACTACCCATGAAGAATAGTTGTACTGAAATCAGGTCATCTCTGAAAGAGTATCTGGGGAATAAGCTGGAGCCGGAAAAACAAAAGCAGGTTGAATTGCATTTGAATGAGTGTGCGGATTGCCAGGCGGAGTTGGAGCAGGAAAAGGAATTACTGGCACTTTTCGAGAACGCACCTAGTCAGGTCTGCCCCCGGGAACTTGTTGAAAACCTGAAGGCGATTCCGGGAGACAACAGCATAGCATTACCTGTGCGAAAGGTCAGTAAGTGGCAGTATGCCGGGGTGAAAATCGCCGCTGCAGTTGCGGTCGCAGCTTTATTGTTGATTGTCTGCTGGCCAACTACACCTGTTCCAGAACAGATTGCTGATCGCAGTGACCTGGATCAGCAACAGATAGCGGGAGAGTTGCGATGGAGTCTGGCACTGACAGCAAATTTCCTGCTGGAAGCCAGGGAGTTGGTTGAAAAAAATTACTCGGAAGCACGTTTAAGTGAAATCATAAACAGCGCCGTAGCCAAGGGAGCGGAATCACCGTTTCTGAATCTGCGATCGCAACGAAATGGAGGCTGAAAATGAAGAAATCACTCGTAAGAACACTACTTATAGTAATTGCCATCAGTATAAGCGCGCCTTTCATGCAGGCAGGGGATCCACCGCATCCGCCAGGCTGGATTGATTTAGAACGAATCATCGTACCACCTGATGCTGCAGAGGTCACCGAGATCGACCTGGATTCATCTATGCTGGGTATCGTGGATCTTGACAGTGACAGTACGACCAGGGATCTGATTTCAATACGGGTCAAGTCGTTCTCTATAGATTCAACTGACTTTGATAAGTACAAGCTGGAGTTGAAACAAATTGATGGTCAGCTTTCTGAAGGAATCTGGAAGAGGATAATAAGGGTTGTGGAACCGGATGAGTATACCACCATCAGCTTCTGTATGGATGAGTCTCATCCAGCCGGTCTGGTTATTCTCTCACTCGATCAGGATGAGGTTACAATCATAAACATGCTGGGTGCGATCAATCTGGCTAATCTGGACCTGCTGGGTCTTGACGAAGCTACTCTTGACAGTCTGGAAGAAAGCCTTGAGAATGAAGAAGATATAGAGCAATAGTGCTGTTTTTGGATATAAAAAAGCGGTGAGGGGCAATCTCACCGCTATACTCATACTTGCGGGCGCATAATTTATTTTCACCCGAAGAGAGTTAACTCCTTCTGAGTTACAGCTGCATTCCTAAGGCACAAGGAAAGTCTGAGTAGCCTGGAGGTAGTATCTGGCAAATCAGTTCACTGTAATTCTTACTGTTTTCATAGCAAAATGAATGCCAAACCTGTTGCCAGATAAATATGTTCTTCAAATACAGTGGGATAGAATCCAGTACTCTTTTCTGGATGTACTGCAGAGCTACAGATCAGGAAGAGAATTGTTCAGTATACGTCGGATTTTATGCATAACACCCACCTGTAATCGCAGTTATTGTTGAAAACGTGGGGTGTATTCAGGAATTCAGTTCACTGTTTTCGAGGCTGGATTACCTCAAAATGTTGATTTGTAGAGGGGATTGCTGTAGAACTGATTACCGAAAACTGTGCTCCCGGAGATGCGCAGATAATCAGATTGGTCAATGAGCTGTGGTGAGATTGTAATCTCATGTTGAAGCTGTTGTTTCATCTCAAGTGTAACAGTTCTTTCACCTGTCCTCCCGCCCAGATGCACTAGAACCGATCTGAAATGCCCGAAATCACTGCTGCTGATCAGGTGCAGGCGTAAAGGGGTTGTGGGATCAAACACTTCCGGCATGAATATTCCCTGCTGTTCCATCCCCAGTTGCGGTCCTGTTGTAACAAACGAACGCCCTCTGGCGATATTTGACACAATTTCAGCAATCTGCAGATGTTCACTGAAAACAACTGTCTGCCACCAACCGGTACGATGATGACCGCTGCGACTGATCGTAGTAAATGGAATACGCATACGTCTGGATTGGTTGAAATCACCATGCGCATCATTGCCGGCGACAATGAACACGCGCCTGCCGCTGTGTAACTGATTCAACCAGAGGTTCATTCCGTGCCTAAGATCCTGATTGCCTGAACCGTTAGCGACCTGGAAAACCTCAAGTTGAGCGCAATCGCTGTCGCTCCATGAAGCTCTGCGCAGCAACAGCTGTTCCAGGAAACCTGGCCGCTCACCGGGATGTGCGGCTATTGCTACTGCACCTGTTTGCAACTGTTTCAGGAGTGTCTGCAGGTCAAGTTCTGACCGGCGGCTGAAACTGCGGCCGCTATCGCCACTTCCAGGATAGAGCCTGTGATCATTGAGGACAAGCAGATGGATATTATAACCACTGTCAGAGCGGACTGATACTTCTTCTGCCGGCAGCAACAGATGTGCGGGATCACTTCTGTTCAAATCAGCAGTTTCCCTCTGCAGCTGCTGCCACCTGATTCCATCAGTCAGGTCATATGAATGATCTGTAACAGCTGTGAAGTCCAACTCCAGGGCACGCATCGCGGTTTGCAGTAATGGCAGGGGTGCACCGAATTCAACCTGATCGTTACTGAGGGAGGAATGGAAATGCAGGTCACCACTGTAGCTTCCGGGTAATCTTGGTGTACTGTCGCGGCTGACAGTGATATTGAAAGGGCGATAATGACCGGGATAGCTGTCGTTAATAAAGCGGCTGGAGTTTTTCCCCTGTTGCAGTTTAAAATGCACCCTGCAACGGATGAAGTTCTGACCTGAGGGAAGTGGAATCTGAAACACGTGGTGTGCCCAGGGCTGGTCGTAGCGGTAGCAACCTGACAGCTTGAAGACACTTCCGGGGGGGCCGGCAAATTCCACCTGCAGTTGACTTAACTCAACCGGGAAGCGATGCGCGTCCCTGACAGTTAACAATAAAGGAAAGTGACTGCTACCACGTGGTACCCGCAACGGAGCGTCAAACACAATTTCCGGTAATCGCCTGTAAAGCGGATGCCAGGGCAACCAGGGACGTCGGAAGTGAATTTCAGTGTAGCTGGAGACAAACTGCGGCTGCCAGCCGCCTGTGCAATATCGTAATACACTCATTCGCGTTTCCAGTCATCAGGCAGGTAGAATAACCCGAGCGTCAGGTTCAACAATAGAACTGTCCAGTAAAATGGAAAGAGGAGCATTGGTATCAGGGGAAGCCGGATATTCAGACGGTTGCTGAATGACCAGAGCAGGAACAGATTACCAAGTGTGACTGATACCAGAAGTGATTGATGCGGCAGTTGTATCACACTGACAGCTGCCAGCAGCTGCATGACCACAAAAGCGACCACACTGGCTTTTGTTATCGGCCTGAGATGGCTTATACCCTTCAGCCAGCGTAGTTTTTGTTGTAGATATCGACGCCAGGGCAGGGCAGAAGTACGAACCAGCAGCTGTGGATCAAGGTGTAAGTTCACCGGTATGTTCAGTGCAAGTGCCCGTTGTACCAGTTGCAGATCTTCAGCAGAATCACCTGTGATCGAGTTGCTGTAATCAATCTTGCGAAGCGAGTCACTATCTATAGCCAGGTTAGCACCGAAAGCAGATTGTGCCTGGCCGGTACCGGAAAATGTTGATCCCAGTCCTGAAATGAACAACCAGTCCAGCAGTTGGAAAGAGCTGCCAGCTGATGGCAAAACCGCACCGCTCAGAATTCCCCGGTTGCTCAGGAACCACTGACGCTGTTTCTGCAGCCAGTCTGCAGGCAGAATGCAATCTGCATCAGCCAGAAGTATCACATCAGTTTCAAGCCGGGGCAAGAGTCTGCGCAGCTGGTTAACTTTCCCAAGACCTGTTTCACTCAGATGTAGATCTGTTTCAAATGAAACTCGCTCTGTATACGCCCTCATCACTTCAACAGTATCGTCGCTGGAGTAATCATCGACCAGGTGCAGGGTTAGATTGCAATCTGTCAGATCCTGTCGTTCAAGCGACTGGAGGAAACAGGGCAGTGTCTGCTCCTCGTTGTAAGCGACTACTACAAGAGCCATCGTTAACTCACCACTCCCGGCCGTAGCGTAACGGCGACCTGACGCAGAACGTACTATCAGGAATAGCGTAAGAACGAGGTAGCAGAGGCCCAGCAAGGACAGCAGCAGTGTCATAAAACTTCTCCATGTGATACAAAATGCAGGCCACTCTCCTGGCTGATCGTCAGGTAATCGGATAAAATGGAGAGCAGTTGTCCGGTACATCTGGAGTAGTCATGCAGCAGGATGACATCACCGGCTCGTTGCAATTTGAGCAATCGTCTCAGAATGACATTCTCACTTTCGCACTTGTAATCCTTGACCGTCAGATTCCAGATCACACTGGTCAGTTGAAGAGAGCGGACAGCCCGCTTGTAGGGGATGAAGAAGTAACCAAAGGGAGGGCGGACGAAACGGGCAGCAGGCAGATTAAACTCAGAGAAGAGAAGTTGTTCCTCCATCAGTTCTTCCCGGATGGCGGATTCCGAACGAAAAAGCAGGGATTTGTGATACATTCCATGCATACCCAGCTCGTGGCCGGCAGTGACAATCTGTCGAGCAGTTTCCGGATATTGTTTCAGGCGATTTCCACACACGAAAAACAGGCTTCTCAAATTAAAGCGATCCAGTATATCAAGCAGTTGTGGTGTCCACTGTGGGTGTGGACCATCGTCAAAAGTCAAAAGGATTCGTTCATCTCCAGTCTGGTAAAGAGCCTGGTGATCATACCATCGCAGCCAGAAAGGAGTTCGCAACAGAAGATCACTCATTTACGCCGCCAGCGAAATAATCCGGTTAATCCCAGCAGAGGGCTGATGGGGATGTACAGGAGCTCCCAGAATTGCCCGACCAGAATATGTTGCCATGAAACCTTTATGCCCTGCAGGCGGTTGCAACGCAGCAGGAAACCTGTCTCAGCGAGCACTTTCAGCAACAGTAGAAGCGCTGCCACAGCAAGCCAGGCTGGCTGGAAAAAGCTGCAGATACCCGTGATCAGAATGCTGCTTACAAGCAGATAGGTATTGATGCCAATGAGTGTAAGACGGAAATCCGGCAGGCCGATGTGGGTGGATGACCAGCGCGCGCGTTGTGAAAGCAGTTGACTGATACTACGTGGAGCGCGGGAGTGCACAAACGCCTGCTTATCTATAAGTGGTTCTATCTCCCAGTTTGTGTTTCGGTTTATAGCCTGAATGATCAAAGTATCATCACCGGCGGAAACATGTTCGAGGTTATCGAAACCGCCAGCATCATAAAAAGCCCGACGTCTGAATGCCATATTACTACCTGAAGCAAAGAGTGGTACACCCAGTGCTGCAGTAGCCAGACCGATACCCAGAATCCCGGCATATTCGATTTGAATGATCCGTGAGAACATGGTGTTATCGGCTTCCAGCCTGGTGATACCCAGCACCATACCTGTTTCGGGTGAAAAGGCGCTTCCAAGTGCCAGCAGCCAGCCTGGTTGTGGTTCACTGTCGGCATCACAGATTGCTATAAGCGGGTAGCGGGCGTTTTTTACACCGAGAGTGATAGCATTTTTCTTACCACCCTGTCTGGACCCGGTAGTTGCCAGAGCCCTGATGTTTTCATCTGCAGCGGCAGCCGCAGAGATGATAGCTGCAGTATCATCAGTAGAGCCATCATCAATCAACAACACTTCATATGTTAAACTACCGGTTACCTGCTGCTGCAGCGCCTTCAGCAGTTTTGGTAATCTCTCAGCTTCATTACGGGCAGCAACAACAACAGTGACACCATCCTCGATGCCGGAACCGGGCCGCTCTACCTCAAGCAGCTGCAGTCCTCTGCGAAACCAGAGCATCAGCAGCATGTAAAAGAGGGCGTTGACAGCCAGCAGCAGCGTTATAATCACTTGCGCCTCCTTCTGGACAGAAGCACAACGGCTCCCATCATAGCCGGCAGCAGGATGTTGATTTCGAAGATGAGCATCGAGGCTTGAACAGCCGCGTTTTGTGATACATGATATGGAACAAGCAGCCAGGTGGTAAGGAGTTCGCGTACACCCAGATCACCCCAGGTGAAAGATAGAAAACCCTTGATGAACATCATACCCGCAATCGGTGCGAACAGCTCCAGATTGAATTCACCGGTTGTGATACAAAGCAGCAGCAGAAACTGTAACATATACACCAGGTAGGCAACTATTGTAATTGACAGCGCCAGAGTCATAGTCGCACTGTTAACCGATTCAAGTGCACCGGTGATCCGTCTGGGAAGTGATTCAGGGCTTCGCCAGCGCCCCGGGACCAGCCTGGTAATCACATCCGGCCTGTAAAGCAGAAATATCATTGATGCGAAAAGCAGTGCGAATATTACAATAGTAGAAAGAGATATCGGTGTGTTGTCAGTACCACCCCTGAAGATCATCTGCCAGAGTCCCCAGAGGCCGAAACTGCCCGCAACAATACCGTTGAGTAGTTTATCAAGAAAGGAGATGGTCAACAATGATGTGCGCTGCTCACTCCCCAGATAAAGCGCTCGCAGATGAACACCCAGATTGGCAGGTGTAACCATTCCAGATGCATAGCCCAGTAGAAATGGCCCGGATAATGTCTTCCAGCTGAGATGCGGTTGGACTTTGCGCGTAAGAAAACCCCAGCGCCAGTAGTTGAGAAACAGGTTGGGCAGGAGTAAAACAAGTACGAGATATAGTAGTGGGTCGGACGGCAGCAGCAGGATCGAGAGGTCGATGTCTGAAGAGATGAATATCCAGAGAATGATAGTGACACCAGCCAGCAGGCTGAACCAGCGGGACTTGAGTATCCTGGTGAGATTGCTGATCAGATGCCCTCTCACAATTGATCCTCCTGTGATACATTCCTGAAAGCAGCCGAGGAATTGAGAATTGTCCCGGCGATAGATTGCAGTAGGACCCAGGGTGGAAGCAATATCAGGAACAGAAGTACTGTAGCCGGCTGGAGTTGATGTTGCAAAAGAAATGCTCCGCGATGTATCACAAGCATAAAGGCCAGAACAATCAGAGAGCTGCCAGCCAGCCATGGCAGGAGCAGTTGTGGCATCAACAGCGGGGTCACAAGTAGAAGGAGCACCAGCAGGTAAAACAGTATGTGAGTTACAATACTGTTTTTTGTCAGTTGATTAATCTTGCCGTAGCAGCGCAATGATGATCGCAGCCAATGACTGTAAGATTGAGGAGCTGGAGTAGCCACTGTCGCCTGCAGCGCATAACCGAATCGTAAATCCGGTTGCTTTCTGAACTGATCCATCATCAGAATATCATCACCCCAGCTCTTTCCCTTCAGCGCATTCCACCTGCCGCATTTTATCCAGAGCTCCCGGCTGTAGCCCCAGTTGCCTCCCCGTGAAAAGAGTGGGCGCCCATGGCCACTTCCCGCCATAACCTGCAGGCTGGAAAACAGATGTTCAAGGTTCAGCAGTCTGTACCAGATTCCCCTGTTATCAGACGGTGACCAGATATGACCACAGATAACATCATATTGTAACACAAGCGAGTCGTAAGCCTGTAACCAGTCACCTGCAGGTACACAATCGGCATCGAGAAAAATAAAATAGTCTCCTGCGGCCATATCAGTACCACAGCGCAGTGCATTTACTTTTCCACGCAGGTCGGATGATGGCGTGCTGCTGATAACATGCCAGTTTGAATGAACCTGTGCCTCTTTCTGCATCAACTGCAGCGTGGTATCTGTAGAACGGTCGTTAACCAGAATGTACTCAACTCTTTCAGAAGGGAAGTCGATTTCAGTAAGTGCCCGTAGTGTAGCAGGCAGATGATCGGCTTCGTTATGCGCGGCAATGATCACGCTGAAAAGCGGGGGCTGTGAGAGCCCTCCGTTATAACTGCCGTTCTCCGCATACAGGATACGTCTGAATCCAGACATCATCCACAGCGCATATCCGACCAACAGCAGTACCAGCGGCAGGAGTGAGAGCCAGACGACAGGGGAGAACCAGTTAGTGAATATCATGGTCAATAGTGAATTTGATCCAGGCGGCATTGAAACTCTCACCGTGACGATGGGGCGTACCGTCAGGATCTACCGCAAGAGCCTCCTGATAGTGGCTCAGGTGGCAACTGATCTGCATCCAGTCAAGTTGCCGATGCAGTAGTGGGAGTTGCGGTGCTCCCAGCAGATGCCAGCTGAGTGTGGCACGTTGAGTATACTGCTGTCGACCGGAAAGAAATGGAAAACTGGTCACTCCTTCGAAAGTTGTATGATCAAAACTGGAACCGACATTGTGATACACACCATCCTGTTGATAACCGACACCCTGTTGTGTGTAGTCCCAGCTGGCCTCCAGTCTCTGTCGTGCTGTAAGCAGCAGGCGGCAGGAAAGTGCATAGTTCAGTGAATTAGGTTGCAGCGAGGAAAGCAGACGCCCCTCATGGCGGAAATCATCGCTGCCATAAAAATGTGTGTAGACAAAAGGACGGGCAAACCCGGCGCCACCGGTAAACATGACCCCGGGTGACAGTGCAATCCGGCCCCCGATCACTGCAGCCGTTTTACTTACCGGGTGATCGGTGAAGAAACGGCTGAAGGTCAAGTCGTCCAGCAGCAACTCTGACCAGATCTCCCAGCCAGGTCGTATCATGCTGAGATCTAGTGCAAGCAGCGAATTATCACTATCACCGTTGAAGTGTTCTTCTGACCAGAAAAATGATATCGGATTAAGATAACCCAGCCTTAAGGGTTGTTCTGAAAATACTACCATGTCTGACAAACCTATCTCGAATGAAGGCCCCCGCCAGGCCAGGCGATGATAAGCCAGGTACTTTGGCACCGGTACATCATGAGGTTTGTTCATGTTGTTTTCAGGGTAGGTGGTTTCAAAGAGGTTGCTGTGCAGTTCAGCGAGAAGGTAATGCGCGTTGAAGCTGTCGGCATTATAATGCAGTAGCAGCTGATTGGCCGAAGGAGTATTTGCGCCAGTGAGAGTAGTGAGCTGCCGGTTATGTCCGAGACGCAGATAATCGCGCCCCAGCAGTGCACTGAACCGCTCACCTGAGTAGAATATCCCCCCCTCAAGTTCATCATGAAAATAGAGGTCATTATCACTGTTGAAGGTCCAGGCTATGTGTTGTGATGGATACCAGGCGGGAGAGTTGAAAAGGTCCCGGGAACCACGCATTGTTGCATCCTTGAAGTGTAGCTTTAACCCGACAGATGGAGTCGGTTCCCAGATCAAACTGAATCCGTTGGTCGTTTCTATAAACGAGTCACTGCCATCAGTTGTAACAGATCCGCTCCAGAGCGGGTAAAGGCGTGGCAGGCTGTTGTCCTGCGGGATGAAAGCAAGAGGGGATCGGGGAATCTCGTCTGACAATATTTGCAGCAGCAATTCCCGTCGTTGTCGCTCCCCGGCTGAAAGGCTATTAATGGATTGCCGGTTTAAAAAACGATACATCTGCTTCCTGGTAGCAAAATTATAGAAAGCACCTGGTGCACGATCACCGGCCTTGAGACCAATCTGCAGTAGATCATCATATAGCGGAGATATAACGGGTTCCAGTTGAGCAGCAGTGGCGGCAGCGATAGCCACACAGCAACCGGCAAGCAGCAGATATAAGTGATAGATGGTACTGTTCATGGAGTATCCCCTTGCAACCAGCTGTTTACAGCTCCGGGTTTGCCTGTATCCCACGCTGCATTGTGGGCTAATTTTACACATATTTGAGCAGCATGGCAAGTAGTGGAAGGAAGAGTGGCAGACAATGATCGTAAAGTGAAGGGGAAATATGCAGATATGATTCTGCTATAATGGAAGTTCAGTGAATCTTTTTATAGTGATACAAACGGATTCTATCGTTGCAAGAGTGACATTAACTTCAAATCGGTATCGCTTGCATCGTGAGATAAGATTCTCCATAATAACAGGCTGCATTCATGCTATGCAATATCTATAAGAAATTCGTTTTCAATAATGAGGAGCAATAATGAAGAAGAAAATCATCATCATGGGAGCCGCAGGGCGCGATTTCCACAATTTCAATGTCATCTATCGTGAGAATGCCGACTATGAGATTGTAGCCTTTACTGCCACACAGATACCCAATATCGACGGTCGTCGTTATCCTGCTGAATTGGCCGGTGAACTTTATCCTGACGGCATCAGAATCCTGCCGGAATCTGATCTCGTTCAGTTGATCGCGGAAAACGATATCGATCAGGTGGTGTTCGCTTACAGCGATATTGCTCATGAAGATATGATGCATAAGGCTGCCATCGTCAATGCTGCCGGTGCTGATTTTGTAATGTTGAGCGCTCTGGATACTATGGTCAAGTCCACGAAGCCGCTGATTTCCATCGTTGCTTCCCGTACCGGTTGTGGCAAGAGCCAGACAACCCGCCGGGTGATCGACATTCTACAGGCTGCAGGAAAAAAGGTCGTTTCAATTCGCCACCCGATGCCGTACGGAGATCTGGTCAAGCAGCGTGTTCAGCGTTTTGCCGAACTGGAGGATCTCAAGAAGCATGAATGTACCATCGAAGAGATGGAAGAGTATGAACCACATATCGTGCGTGGAAATATCATTTATGCCGGTGTCGACTATGAGGCGATTCTGCGTGAAGCAGAGAAAGAAGCTGACATCATTCTGTGGGATGGTGGTAACAACGATACCTCTTTCTACAAGGCTGATCTGACAATCACAGTTGTCGATCCGCATCGTCCCGGTCACGAAATCGGTTACTATCCCGGTGAGACCAATGTTCGTCTGGCAGATGTAATCCTTATCAACAAGATCGATACTGCCGACCATGAGGACATTCTGGAAGTTATAGATAATATTCGGGCAATCAATCCTGGTGCCAGCATTGTTGAAGCTGCTTCGCCTGTTTCAGTAGAGGATCCTTCTGTTATCGAGGGCAAGCGGGTACTGGTTGTCGAGGATGGTCCTACACTGACTCATGGTGAAATGGAGTATGGCGCCGGTGTTGTGGCAGCAGAAAAATTTGGTGCTGTTGATCTGGTTGATCCCCGTCCTTTCACAACCGAGACCATCTCAGAAACTTTTGAGAAGTATCCAGGTATCGGCATAGTACTGCCTGCCATGGGTTATAGCGATCAGCAGGTCAGGGATCTGGAGAAGACCATCGCTGATACCGAATGTGAAGGTGTAGTTATCGGCACACCGATTGATCTGCGACGGATTGTCAAGATCACTCAGCCCTCAACACGGGTTGAATATGAGTTGTGTGAAATCGGTTCACCAAATCTGACAGAGTTGCTGTCGGAGTATACCAGTTAGAATCCGCAGATCGATTCTTGACAGGCAGGGATCGTGAAACAGCGATTTTACCTGTGCAGGCTTAAAAAGAAGCCCGTTCCAGTTGCTGGGACGGGCTTTTTGTTTTTACAGTTGAGAGTAAAAAAACCGGCAGCCGGTTGAGCCTGCTGCCGGTCCGTCCTCGCTCACCAAAGATGAGCTTAACTTCTCCCGGATGCAAATGCTTTTCAGCAAAGCTGTACAGATACCAGTGGCATCTGTCCGGGAGTTAAGTGATGCCGGTCCATTAGTGCGAATGGATTGCCCGGGCATCACAAATCAGGGGGAGTCGTGTGGTTTCCACCACTTGATGCTAATTATTCTTCTACCTGAGATGTAAGATGAAAGTACATCCTGGCAGTCATTGTTAAGTTATCCTGAATCATATCCTTAATATCTCCTCCGTCGGTCACTGACAGCAAAATTCATCTGTTATGATTGCCTCCTGTCAACTTGTGTATGATCAGATTTCGAACCTGCAGCTGTCAGTACTGCAACGATTCCACTGATAAGTTGCAGAACTGCTATATCACTGTATGTGATACAGCTCACAGATGAGACATTAGTTGAAAACATGTCTTAATGTGTCTGGGAAGTTATACGGATGATCTGATGGAGAAGGTTATATGAATTGCAGGCAGGAGTAGACAGATACTATACTGCAGTCTCTGATTACAACCGTTGGTCAGAAGTCGTTTTCAAGATTTCTTTTTCTTGGGATCGGTGGTGTTCCCCTCTTTTTTCCCATCGCTGGAGCCTGAGTTATCAGATTTCTTGCGGGTTGGGTTGCTTTTCGCCGGCCTGTCGGAACTGCCTGAACTTCGCTTCTTTTTATTGATCACAGTTCCCCGGGAATCGGATTTTTTTGTACGCTGCGGGACAACAGTTGCGCTGCTACCCGATCGATTCCGTTTATCAGGCTGCCGAACCGTTGCTGCAGGTTGAGTTGTCTGCTCTGAAGTACGACCACTGCTATAGCCATTTTTACTTCCACCAGATTGTATGATGGGATCGAGGGCCTTCGGTTTGTTCGGTACCTGAACTGCAGGGGACAATTCAGTGATAGCATTCGCCGGGGGAATGGCAATTATACGGGAGTTATCCGGTTGCGCAGGATCAAAGGCTGTATGGCGACGTCGATCCAGTCGACGGGGAATTGCCGGTGGATCGGGATTTGCCGGATAACTGTTGCCGGAATGATCCCACCAGCCACCATGATGACATCCACCCCAGGCGTAGTAGCCATGATGATGATAATACCAGGGATCGTACCAGGAATAATGCCACGGCCCATAAAAGGGATCATAGAACGGGCCATACCAGGGATGCCAGCTTACACGCCAGTAGCGATAGCGATGTGGATACCAGTAACGGTCGTAGTGCCACCACCAGCTGTAATGATAACCTGAGTAATACATCCAGGGATCAGGGGTATAGAGATAAACACGTACCACTTCAACCTGTTGTTGTACTTCATAATCGGAAGAGGTCGCACCCTGATAACGGTATCCAACCTGCAATGATGCCAGGTTGAAATTACTCAGGCCACCGGTATGACGGGTCAGGTGATAGTTAATCTCATTGATATCATCAGGATCACGGGAGAGGAATTCCCAGCGGTGTTCAGGTATCGGCATATGATTACGGGTAAAAAGCGCGACTATCCGTTCCTGGCCGCTGCGGACTCCGGCCACTACACCGGGAAGTGAGTATTCCTGATTGGGTAGTACTTCACCATTACCATCAAGTTCTGGTGAAAGTGGATAGAGGAGGTTGACATAACCGCGTGTGTCAATCGCGTACAGGATTACATACCCCGGTTCACTGGTAGAGTAGCGAACATCATATTCCTCACCCGGTTGCAGGAAATCTGGCAGCAGCTCGATATCTATACAGGGTGTTGCGGTCCGGGTAGATGCTTTGGCGATGCCGGATGTTCCCAGCAACAGAGCAATAATCAGCAGTGAAATTGAGTGTCTCATTTTGTCCTCCGCTGCAAGCTATGACTTTTAAGAGGTAATCGCAAGTGATCTTCCATGGCTTCCTGAAGTTGTGCGCCTCCAGAACTCAGCCCTCTTTTCACTATCTATCAACTTGCAAACTCTGTGCCATAACGGGACACAACATCTCTCTATCTGATGGTATTGACTAACGGTTATCTGGCCGGTAGTCACCGTTTTCTGTTGATGAATTGTGACAGAAAAGTCCTGTTTCGACAATATGGTCGGCTAACTCTATTCAGTTCATGGCATTGCCGTAAAGCGATAAGAGTGTTTCCAGCCGTCTGGCAGAGCAGCCCCACTGAAACATACACGGGGTGGCCTCGTATCATTTGTTATCGGTATCAGTTGTTGCCTGTTGGATTCAATCTGATGAGTTTCTGTTCTATCATGATACATCAGCCAGACTGAATTGAGACTGGTAGATCCGCTGTCAACAAGGAGTTGCCCCGTTCCAGGTGGTAAACGCACCCAATCGAAGTCCAACTGCTGCTCAGGTTGCCAGAGAGTTTCATCATAGGTCTGGTCGAAGATCAGCAGGGGTGCCCCCAGAGTACTGTCTGGGAAATCCAATGCCAGCATGAAGGCCGCCAGGTCACCCGTTTCCCTGTTGAACCAGGTGTGATTGCTGTTGGTTGTAATTGTCTTCCCTCGATTGGGAAGAAACTGGCGGTCTGTCCTGACTACACCGTCGGACTTGAAGAGTGTTTCCGAGACTATCCAGCTGTAGATTACATCGTCCGGCAGCGGCATTTCATGATTATCCCGGGGAAGACCATTCTGATAACTATTCAACCCGATGATCACTCGCTGTTCACCCTCTATTCCGTTACAATCTACATCTCTGTCGTGGTAAGCATCCGGTACGCTGCTCTCCAGTCCGCCAAAGAGGTATACACTTACATCGCGAGAGGAATCAGGTGGCCAGGAAAGAATACTGTCCCAGCTGTAGCGAAAATCCCGCAGAGCCTCCTCCTGCTGGAAGAGCACTTCCAGATTAAGCATATTCGAACCCAGATGGGGTGTGCCGATTGTAATCAGCTGGTGAATGTGATGTGTAGAATCAGGCCACCAGCGTGGTTGATCTGTTTCATCCCGGCGTTGCAGGTATTCACGGGCCGCCAGACCACCCATTGAATGACAGAGCAGGATTACTTTGTCAGCACCTGTCTGCTCTAATACTGCAGGTATCATCTGTGCCAGAGCTGCACCCTGTTTAAAAGGGGCAGAAGAGTGCCCCTGAGACCAGGAAGGCAGGTGCAGGCTGTTGAAATGCCAGGTAGAGCCCTCCATCCAGTTGAAGAAATTAACTGCAAACAGATCGCTGTCATCAACATGACTCGGTTCCGGAAACTGAAAGAAGAGGTCGGCTGCTACCGAGGTGGAATCGGGGTGGCGGTTTACACAGATCTGGGTAGTGCGTGACAGCTCCCAGCCATAATACTTCTGCATCTTATCAGTTGTCGGTTTCCATTGTTCAGCACTGCCGAAAAAACCGTGGACGAGAATAATTGGATAAAGCGGTGCAGCATTGACCAGAGTGGTCAGAGAGAGTGTACTCAACATGAGCACTGTCAGCCTGTCAACTGATTTGATATATGTATATTTCCGTTTCATAAAGCTTTTCTCAATCAACTGCCTGCTATTCGAAGAGTGTTCCTTATCCAAACTATCTTCAAGATAGAGATGAGGCAACAAAAACAGCCACGGCTGTGTAATCTGTGAAAAAGGGAAAGCGCTGAGTCTCTAAACTGGGCATGAAGTGAAATATTGATATAGATACGCCATTAGATATAAGCAAAAATATCGAATAATGAGCTACAGATCAATCATGGTGATGCCGATAGGGAGAATATAGTGGAACTGAATATTCATGAAAAGCGAAAGAATATGACTTGCATGTGAAGTTGATAATTAATATAATTGCAGTAGAAAACAGATATTAAATAAACATGATAGTAAGTTAACAGTAAGTATAAATATTAAATAGTGAACAGTTACTATAGGATAACTGTTTATAGCAATTAATAATTCACGGCTATTCCCTGAAAACTGAACAAAAGCAGTTTCACCTGATTTACACAAATGTGGTTGTTAACCCTATCCTTAGGAGGAAACGATGAAAAGACTAACCATTCTTCTAGCTGCTCTCTGTGGAGCATCACTCTTAACCCTTTCAGCATTTGCCAGCATACCTGGCACTGGTGAAGGCGCGGCCAATCAACCATCCAGAAGTCTGGGTGATGTGCAGATTGTGGAGTCCGGTCATATCTCACTCTCTGTAGATGGTTGCGGCACTAATTACGTCAATACCACTCTTGATGTGTATAACTAACCTTCTACGTTTACAGTTTCTTTGACAAACATATT